>DKJQ01000087.1:826-10763 GCA_002454845.1 Ignavibacteria bacterium UBA6688 | reverse complement strand
GCTTCAGGGAGATTATTTGGTGCGGAAAGGATGATGTTGTCTGTCGTAACCAGTAAGAATAAAAAGAGTTATATCGCTCTGAATGATATTGTTATTGATAAATATGGATCATCGAGAGTTGTTGATTTTGAGACCTACGTCAATGGTGAATACCTGGCGACATTCACCGCCGACGGAGTGATACTATCGACTCCGACTGGCTCGACCGCCTACGCTCTCGCGAACGGCGGACCGATCGTCGTTCCGACGAACAAGGCCATTACGATAAGTCCGCTTTGCCCCCACACCCTCAGCGCCCGTCCCGTTATTGTCCCCGATGACTCCATCGTTACCCTCCGCATTGCCCGTGCTCCGCACACATTGCACCTTACGGCAGACGGTCAGGATGAGATGATTCTGAAGCCCCCAATCGAAATCACGATCCGGAAGGCCCCTTTCTCCGCCAGGCTGGTGAAAAGGAAAAATACGAGCTACTTCGAGGTACTCCGGAGAAAGCTGCAATGGGGGAGAGATGTGCGTATTGAGGGGGAGAGCAGGTGAAGTAGGTTTGCAGTCAAAATCAAATGCCGGGCGCTGTTTCCTCTCTTTTCAAAACCTTCGTGTCCTTATGTCTCCGTGGCAAGTTAAAAGGTTTCGACCAAGCCTCAGTTATTGAGCGCTCCCTCGTCAACCCATTTCTTGATCCCGTTGAGTTGGTTCGAATTGAGCGGCGTGCTGTTGAAGGGCATCTGGGGTTGGATCCGACCGTCGAGTCTCTGGATCAGCAAACTGTTATTACTTGAGCCCGAGGTGACGAGCCGGGGAACGTGGTTCATCAGGTTGTTGTAGGAGGGGGGAGAGAGGTTGAGTCCTGCCTGGGCCGTTGATCCGGCGTGGCATCCACCGATGGCACATCGTTGTTGGAAGAGAAGTTCGACTTGCTGTGAGTAACTGATATTCGCGGCCGGAAAGACTATCGGGTCGACGTTCGGATCGGTGATCTCATCTTTGCAGGCGCCCATCGAGACCACGAGAGCAAGTGCCAGGGCTGTCATAATCTTTTTAACGATTTGCTCCAAGATCGATGACCCTTCCGTCGGTGAATGAAGAAATGGTTTTCATCTGCCGCACCGCATCAATAAAAACATCCCGATCCATTGTTGGTAGAGTCCGGAACTTCAGCCCTTTCGAATCGATCCCAAAGTGGGCCGGGATATTGCTGGTCACGTAGTTGTTCGTCACAATCGTGTAGATCCTTGATTCCTCGAGAGTCTTCCCGCCGAGCTGAATGGATTGGACTCTTTCTCCGGCCGGTTTTCGTGAATCGAAGATATACCGTAGCCCGCTGACCTGGCACCACTCCTGCGTGCTGACCGAAGACTGGAATTCCAGCATTTGTCTCAGTGTTTTTCCGTCAACTTCGAACACGACAAAGTAGTTCCCAAAGGGATTCATCCTCCAGATGTCGCCGACTTTGATCGGCCCCGCAGCCAACGGGGTCCTGATACCCGTAGAATTCTGGATAGCAATGTCCGTTTTGGCGTAGGCCCTCATGACATCGGTCTGCCAGCTCCCAATGTTCGATTCCGACCTTCGACGGTCGGGGGTCCGGACCCAGGGTGTTTTCAATTCACCAATCACTTCTTCCATCGCTGTGCGCAGCTCACCGACGAGTCGCTCGACTTCCCGTTCTGCAACCGGATCCGGCACGATATCGCTCGTCCGCGTTTCAATAAGCCGACCGGCAAAGCTGTAAACGGAATCGCCCGTGAGATCGACCTGCAAGTCAAGCTTGCCGAGGTACCGCCCCCATCGCCCTGCCTGGACGATGATGGTCCTGTTCACTCGCTTTGGAGTGAAGAGAGGGACGTGGTCGTGTCCTGAAACGATGACGTCGATTTCCGGATGGTTCATGGCAAGCAGGCTGTCCAACCTCAGCCCCATGTGAGTGACTGAGACAACCAGGTCGACGCCTTGCTGCCGGAACTCACGGATATGGCTTGTCGCGACGCTGTCAATATCGAGCATGATCAAGCCCACCAGGCTGTCCCGGATCACAAGAGTTTCGAGTTGTGGATGGGTCAATCCCATCACCCCGACGGTAACCCCGCCGGTTTTGATAATCCGGGTTGGTTGGGCAAAGGGTGTTTTCCTGATCGTATCGTACACGTTTGCAGTGAGGATGGGAAATTGCGCGAGAGGGAAATAGGAGCGCAACTTTTCGCTTCCATAATCGAACTCATGATTGCCCAACGTCATCGCATCGGGCTTGATGAGGTTCAGAAGTTCAATCTGGGAGCGGCCGTAGGTTTGGGAGGAGATCGGCGATCCCTGGAAATCGTCCCCCGCGTGAAGGAGGAGGGGGTTGGGAGATTCCTGCCGGTACTTGTTGAGATAGCCCAACAGGGTGGCCGTTCCTCCGACGGTGAAGCTGGTATCCTGTCCGGTCGCACGGGATTTGACGGTGACGTTGTATGGTTCGTTCTGCGCATGAAAATCGTTCCAGTGGAGGATGGTAATCGGAACCAGCTTTGGCTGTGCGGCCGCAACGGAGAGGAAGAGGACAAAGGAGAGTATTTTGAACTGCGTTTTCATGGTTTTTGTACGATAGTGTGCCATCCGTGGTTAGATGTTTGAAAAGTTACCGAAAAGTGGCAGGGGCTGCAAGAACTTTCTGTTGACTTTCCTGCGTTGGATGGGTATATTTGATACGCTTTTCGGGCCGTTAGCTCAGTTTGGGAGAGCGCGTGAATGGCATTCACGAGGTCACCGGTTCGATCCCGGTACGGTCCACTTGGGAGAGCGTCCCGTCAAATGAAATTTGACGGGAAGGTCACCGGTCAGGACATAGAAGGACAATCATTGCCGGTTGTCCTTTTTTCATTTGCAGGAAAAGACCATGATTCCCACGCAAATCAAGTTTGCGGCGGATGAGAAAACGAAGGTTGAACAGCTTGCGTTGACCTGGGATGATGGGCACGTTGGGTACACCTCACTCCGGACTCTTCGCGATCACTGCCCGTGTGCGGGCTGTAAGGGGGAGACCATCCTGCTCAAAAGTTATGCACCAGTTCCCCAGCCCGAACTCCCGGGCAAATATAAACTGACAGGCGCCCATCAAGTGGGCTCTTACGCGTTGGGGGTCTCCTGGGGGGATGGTCACGCGACCGGCCTTTACACGTGGGGTCATCTTCGGTCACTCTGTGAGTGTGAAATCTGTCTCGCCAGGAACGTTGAACAACAGGTACGACAGTAACGTGAGCCGTTCCGCCAAAGCTGCACCGGATATCAAGACACGAAAGACCCGCAGGGTTGCCGCCGAGCTGGAGGAGTTTCTCGGTATCCCATCAAAACCCCGCCGTTCCGAACCCCCTCTGGAGTGTCTCATTGCAACGCTCCTTTCCCAAAATACCAACGACCGTAACAGCCACCGGGCCTGGATGACGCTGCGGAAACGGTTCCCAACGTGGCAACGTGTTGCCGATGCTCCGACCCGGCTTCTTGCCAAGGCTATTGAGGTGGGGGGATTGAAAAATCAGAAAGCACGCCGGATCAAGCAAATCCTCCGCGGGATCAAACGTCGGGTCGGCAAGTACGAGCTGAGCGACCTCAAACGAAAGTCCGAACAGGAAGTGCTGGAGTACCTGACATCGATGGATGGTGTTGGACTCAAAACTGCCGCCTGCGTCCTTGTCTTCTCGCTTGGCCGCGATGTGTTCCCAGTGGATACGCATATTCACCGCATTTGTAACAGGCTCGGGCTGGTTCGCTCCAGGAATGCAGAAGAAACGTTTCACGCCATGCAACCTCTCGTCCCGAAAGGGAAGGCTTACTCTTTCCATGTCAACCTGATCCGTTTTGGACGCAGCGTGTGCAAAGCCAAGAATCCTCTCTGTGGAGCGTGCCCGCTCTACGACCGCTGTGTGTATCCCGCCAAAGAGCGCTTTGCAGAAGAAACCCCACGAGGAGCGCGGTCCAAACGAACCGATGCGGATTTCATGATTCTCCATAACCTGGCAGTGTCATGAAAATCTTTCTCCGTCTCCTTCCCTATTTCCTCCGGTACAAATGGCGCATCGGGGCCGGACTGTTCTCCGTTGCCGTGATGAGTCTGTCGGATGCCGCCGCAGCCTTCCTGATCGCGCAGCTGTTTGAGATCCTCCAAGAGATCGGCGAGCTCGTGAGCGCCGGGAAAGAGATCGCCATCGAAACTTCCCTCGGTGCAATGGGAATCTCTCTCCACGAGATCAGCATCCGCGGGCGGGGCCAGGCGATGGATCTGATCACGATGTTTGCTCTCGTGTTGCTCGGCCTCATCCTCGTGAAGGCTCTCTTTACGTACCTGCGCGAATACGTCATGAGCTCGGCCCAGCAAAAAATCCTCATGCGGTTTCGTATCGAGCTGTTCGATACCGTTCTTGCCCTTCCCGTCCGCTACTTCGATCAACATAAAACGGGACGGGTGATGTCCCGCATTACAAACGACGTAAACAACCTGGAGCAATCGCTGTATCTTATGGTGGAAATCGCCCAGAACATGGTCTTCACGCTCATCTTCGCCGCGGCATTATTGTACTCCAACTGGCAATTGACCCTGTTTACGATCTTCATTTTCACGATCTCCGGGATTATCTCCCGGCGGTTCGGTGATCGGATACGGTCCCACAGCAGGAACCTGATGGAGACGCTTGCCGACATCTCGGCCTTCCTCCAGGAAAAGATTGCTTCCATTCGGATCGTCAAATTGTTCACGCGGGAGGAATATGAGCGGGCTGCCTTCCGGCAGAAAGTGGACGATAACTATCATCACTCGATGAAGATTGTCCGGACGATGGCGCTGCTGAGTCCCACCAACGAGTTCTTTAACACGTTCGTTGCCTCGCTGCTCGTTGTTTTCACGGGGTATCTGTTTCTGGAAGGAACCATGTCCATCAAATCCATGATCACCTTCCTGATTCTGATCAACTCGCTCGCGAAACCGGTCAAAGCGCTGGGAGAGGGAGTGGCACGCCTTCAGAAGAACCTGGTTTCGGCAGGACTTATTTTTGAGATGTTTGACCTGGAGCGTGAGCACATTGACGGGAAGGGAAGGAAGGACAAGATCGAGCATGGCGAGGTTGAATTCCGTGATGTGAGCTTTTCGTACGGCGGGGATATCGTTGCTTTGAAGGGAGTCAACGTCCGCATCAGGGGGGGAGAGAAGGTGGCCCTCGTCGGTCCGAGTGGGAGCGGGAAGACCACGATGATCAACCTTATCCCCCGTTTCTATGAGGTCACCGGTGGGGCGGTCCTGATCGACGGGCTCGATGTCCGGGAGAGGAACATCATGTCCCTCCGATCGGAAATCGCCGCAGTTCCGCAGGAGGTGGTTTTGTTTGGCGGGACGATCTACGAAAACATACGGTATGGCCGGCTCGAAGCGAAGAGGGAGGAGATCGTCGATGCCGCACGAATGGCGAATGCCCATCAGTTTATCGATCAACTGGAACGGGGGTACGAGACGGAGGTCGGGGAGCGAGGCGTGCAACTCTCGGGTGGTCAACGCCAGCGGATAGCCATCGCCAGGGCAGTCCTGCGAAATCCCAGAATACTTCTCCTGGATGAGGCAACCTCGGCGCTCGACAGCGAATCGGAGCAGATGGTCCAGGAGGCACTCGGTCGATTGATGCAGGGACGGACATCGTTCATCATTGCCCACCGGCTTTCAACGATTTACCGGTGCGACAGGATATTCGTCCTGGAGAGAGGTTTGATCGCGGAAGAGGGGGCGCACGAGGAGTTGATCAGAAAAGAGGGAGGGCTGTATAAACGCCTGTACTCGCTTCAGTTTGCCGATCAGGAGCGTAAAGGAGGCACCAGCTGATGGGGCTCTTGAAACAGACCGAGATCGGCTTCCGGCAAGGGCTCCTTCGCATGCTCCGGGTGTTCGTCAAACGACGAAACCCGTTGCCCCGGAAACTCGATTTCAATTCCTGCACCTTCCTCTTCGTCCGCCAGGACCGGATTGGCGACGTGCTTGTTTCAACACCGTTGATCCATGCTCTGAAGAAACACTATCCCGGAGCCACCGTCGATTTTCTCCTCAGCACCAATAATCACTTCGTGCTCGAGCATGAGCCGCTGGTTCGCAATCGTTGGATCTACAGGAAGAATCTCCCGGGAGCGATCGAGACCCTCGCCACGATTCGGCGGCAACACTATGATTTCGTTATCGACTTGATGGATAACCCATCAACGACCTCTACCGTGATCTGCCTTTGCTCCGGAGGCAAATGGACTGTCGGGCTCAGCAAGGAAAACGCATACGCGTACGATATCGCCGTCCCGCTCCTCTCCCGAAAAGAGACGCATATCGTCGATCGGCTTGGAAGGCTCCTCACCGTATTCGGCATAGAGCCCGACCGGGAGGAGTTCCGGATCCGTTACGCCACTTCGAAAGATTCGGATCTGTTCGCCAGGGAGTTTTGGGGGAGAAGCGGTTTATCCGGGAAATTTGTTATCGGCATGAATGTTTCTCCCGCAAAAGGCGTCCGGTTTTGGGGGAGGAAGAATTACCAGGAACTTCTGCGGAGACTTCTGGCTGAGAAGCCGGGGGTGAAGCTTCTCCTTCTCCACCAGCCCGCCGACCGGGAGGAAGCTGCAAGTATCGCTGAACCGTTTCCCGATGTTCTGCTTTCCCCCGTCACCTCATCATTCGACCGGTTCGCCGCGCTCGTCCGGGAATTGAGCATGCTCATCACCCCCGATACCTCGGCGGTTCATCTTGCCGCAGCGTTTAACATTCCCTCCGTTGTCCTGTATGTTCAATCGAACAAGTCGCTGAGGATCTGGGAGGCATACGGATCCCCGAGCGAAACTCTCGTGACCGATGTGGATGACCTCAGCTCGATCCCTCCGGAGCAAGTGCTGGCTGCCGTTCGCCGACTCCTCCAACGCACACGCCTCGGGCATCACGAAGCCCGGAACGAATCGACGCGGGTTGGGTAGGATGAAAAAGTTCATCGGACTCGCAGAACGGGCGTTCAGGCATGGTATCGTCTATCCGCTGTTCCGGTTGATCTTAAACAATCCGGTTTCGAATCGTCCCCTTGAACTGCAGAAGATCCGAAAGTTGCTGATTCTACGGTACGATCGGATTGGTGATTTGATCGTTACCACACCCATCTTTCGCCTGTTGAAGAAAGCCCATCCCCATCTCCACATCGGTGTTGTGACAAGCGCATTGAATGCAGGACTGATCAAGGATAATCCGAATGTCGATGCCGTTTACATTCTTCATGCCAACTGGTTCAGCTTGTGGAAGGAGATCCGCCGGGCCAGGGGGGAGCGGTATGATGTCGTGTTGAACTTCATTTTCAATCGGACGACTTCGGGGGGAATTCTTGCCAACCTAATTGCCCCGGATGGGTTTAAGGTTGGACAGGGAGATCCGAAGTACCAGTTCTACTTCAACTGGCTTCTGGCGCTCGAGCGGTCCGGATCCCACATGGCGGAAACGTTATCTTCCATCGTTCGAGAGGTGTTCAATCTTTCATGGGACGATAAGGAATTGGATTTTGAGATCGTCGTCGATGAGGAATCCAGAAATTCCGTTGATCGATTCCTCCAGAGGCATGCGATCGCGAGGCGGGGGACGGAGGTGAAGAGAGGCTTTGGCTATGTGGTATTCAATCTCTCGGCAACCGACCTTGTCCGGCGCATTTCTGCCCGACAAGCGGAGGACCTTGCCCGATCCCTTGCCGGGGAAAAGAGTTTCCGGACGATACTGATTTATGCGCCGGGCGATGAGGAAATGTGGAAAGTCGCAACGAACCTGGCAGATACTTCGGAATGTGTTTCTTTTCCGGAAACCGGAACCGCCTCGCTGTTGGAGATTGCTTCTCTTGTCGAGGGAGCTCTTTGTGTTATTACGCCCGATACAGCTATTGTTCATTTTGCCTCGGCGATGAAAACCCCCATTCTTGGGCTCTTTACACCGTTGCAGGGTATTCATGAATGGCTGCCGTACAAGGTCAGGCACGAGTTGGTAACGGCCGACGCACGGCAGCCGGTCGCCTCCATCCCGTTGGAAGTCCTGAGAAAAAGGGCCAAGGATTTTATACAAAGCGTTCTGCCCAGCGAAAATTAACCGGCTACGATGAAATGGAATAGACCCGACATGTATGTCGGGGAACCAAGTGCAAGCGAGCATCGCCATGACCTCAGCCACACCTAGGACATTCCCCTCAAGCATTACGAGGTCCGGCCTCTATCTTTTTGCCTTCACGTTGCCCATTTCCCATGTGCCGGCGCAGTTGGGGATCGCTCTCGCCTTTGCGGGATGGCTTCTGGAAGGACTGGTCAACAAGCACTGGCAGGTTCGTCGCCATTTCTTCTTCATCCCCCTTACCGTGTATCTTGCCTGGAATGTTGTAGCGGCCGCACTTTCGCCCCGCGCCTTGCACAGCCTCGGAGCCGTGGTCGATAATGAGTGGCCGGTGATCATGATGCTGATGCTATTCTGGACCGTCAGGGATACGCGCATGCTGATCAGGATTGTTCAGACATTTCTCGTTTCTTCCGCAGTGGCTATGCTCTATGCGCTCTGGCAGGTCTGGGGAGGGGTGGAGCTCTCACGCGGTCTGGCATTGACGCCGATGGGGACCGGCTATTACCGGGCGGTCGGTTTTTATGGCTTCTATCTTACGTTTGCCGGTTTTGCCATGAGCGTTTTTTTTCTATCCCTTGCCTTTGTTTCGGAACTGGGAGGGAAGGAACGGTGGCGGTATGGTGTGGGGGCATTGCTGAGTTTCCTTGCGGTGGTCGGAACCTTTGCTCGCAGTATCTGGCTTTCGTTTGGAGCTGCGATACCTCTGTTCGCCTTCATGAAAAGCCGCAGACTCGGGATTATCGTCACGGTCGTCCTTGTCGCTTTCGTCGCGACGGGAATCCTCCTGGTCCCGACTCTCTATGACCGTGCGCTGTCCATCGTAGATGTTTCCCAGAACGAAACGCGGCTAAACCTCTGGACCAGCGCTCTCTCCATGGCGAAAGATCACCCCGTGGTCGGTGTCGGCCAGGATAATTGGGATTACTTCTTTGCGCAGTACAGGGTGGAAGGGGGGTATTACGATACGATCGTCCATCCTCACAATGATTACTTGACGGCGCTTGTTTCCGGAGGGGTGGTCGGACTGGCTTGTTTTGTTGCTCTGTGGGGTATTACACTTGTTGTCGGTGTACAGACAGCGCGGCGTTCTCCTGATCCATATCTTCGTGCCATCGCGCTGGGGGCGACTTTCTCCATCTTCGGTTTTCTGATCGGGAGTTTTTTCCAAAACTATTATGGGACGTTCGTAAACTGTCTTGGCTGGTGGTTTATGGTGGGGTTGGTGTTTACTGCGTTTAGGTTCAGTTCTCCGCCTTCGGGGAAAGTACAATAAATAAGCATTCCCTGAATTTCTCGAACTGCTTCTTCTCGTCGAACCTGTTCTGAACCGCGGAGCTGGCTGCCAAAGCCATCGTCCGTGCCTCCTCCGGGTGGGAGAGGATCATGTCAATCGCATGGGCAAGTTCATTCGGGTCGGAAGGGGGGACCAGCAGGCCCGTAACTCCCTCTTCAACAATCTCCGGAACGCCTCCAGCATTCGTCGCCACGACCGGTTTCTGCATCGCCATCGCCTCCAGCGTTATCAGGCCGTAGGTTTCAGAGAGGCTGGTGAGGCAAACGATGTCGATTCCCGAGAGGAGCCTGGGAACATCCTTCGTGAAGGGGAGAAATTGCACCGCCGAAGAAAGCCTGAGCGAGTCGACGAGGTTGATCAGTTCCGCTTTGAAACCTTCCTCACCACGGGTCTCTTCACCGGCGAGCAGGAAGTGAAGGTTCGGATGCTTCTGAAGCAGTGAAGGCGCGGCTTTCAAAAGCACATCCTGTCCTTTTTGCCGGTCCAATCTTCCAATCACCCCCACAACCGTTTTC
>DKJQ01000087.1:0-709 GCA_002454845.1 Ignavibacteria bacterium UBA6688 | reverse complement strand
TGTTCCGTTAACGTAATCCAACGAGAATATCCCCCAAAGGCCCATGTATGGTAGGGGTCGCGCTTGGGGACACCGGACTGCATTTGTTGGAAGTACACCACCCGGGTCCCTGTCCCGGACATCGTCGCCAGTCGGAGTGTACCGGCATCTTTGGATTGACTCGAGAGAAGGATGTCAATGCCGAGCTCCTTGCAGAGACGACGGAGTCGGAGAGCGGTCACCGGATCGGGGTACTTGAACAGAGGAGAGAGCGCAATTGTTGAGATTCCCTTGCGCCGTGCCTCATCCATGATGGGAGTTCCCAGCCGGCCGAGGACTGTGCTTTTATCCTCTTTCCGCTGGAACTGTTCGGCGAAGTTCAACAGGGTCATCTCAAGTCCACCATAGGCTCCGGAAAAACTGATAATTCCGATGTGGAGAGGCCTTCCTGTGTTTTTCTTTGGATTATTGGTCTGCTGAAACTTCATCGCGCTTTGCCAAACGGTCAGACAGGGTTATGGAATGATTTCGTAGTTGCGATATTCACCAATCCTCTTCCCCGTGACGGCCTCGATCCAGCCCAGCATGCGGTTTTTTAAAGACACCTTTCTTTGCGAGGAGTCGTAGGGAAAGTGCCACGATTGTGATCGGATCCTTTCCCGCATAGCGGTCGGGTGTGTTCCGGTAAAGGGGATAAGTTGTTTCCCGGTCTCGTAAGCATATTGTTCCG
>DKJQ01000129.1 GCA_002454845.1 Ignavibacteria bacterium UBA6688 | reverse complement strand
AACGAAACAAAACATTCCGACGGCCTCGTTGCCCGACATTATTTTTATGCTTTTAATCTTCTTCATGGTGAGCACGGTGCTGCGTGAGTTTGACGTCAAAGTCAAGTACTCGCTTCCATCCGCCACGCAGATCGAAAAGATCGACAACAAGCGTTTGGTCACCTATATTTGGGTCGGCAACGATGGGCGCGTGCAGATTGACGACAACCTCGTTCTGGTCCCGGAAATCCAAACTATCGCCGGGTTAAAGCGCCAACAAATACCCAATGTCATCATGTCGTTGCGCATCGACGCGGGATCGAAGATGGGGATCGTCACCGATATCCAGCAACAACTCCGAAAGGGTGATGCACTTCGCATCAACTATTCTGCGTTGCAGACACTGTAACTTGATTACGGTATTTGAGCACTGTGATGCCAAGGCAATCTCCCCGGGAACGGCGAGATTGCCTTTTGCTTTTTAGCAAGGAACGCGGAAACCATGACACTGACGGAACAAATCAGCGCGGACATGAAGGTAGCCATGAAGTCTGGGGAAAAACTCAGGCTGGAAACCCTCCGCACCATCCGCGCACAGATCATTGAACTGACCAAGCGCGGCTCGGACAAACCCATCACGGCCGACGACGAACTCTCCGTCCTGATGGCGGCGATGAAAAAGCGCAAGGAAGCCATTGAACTCTACGAAAAGGCCGGTCGAAACGAATTGGCCCGGCAGGAACAGGAAGAATTGAAGATTATCTCTTCCTATCTCCCCGCCCCATTGACGAGGGAAGAGGCCGAGAAAATTGTGGAATCTATCATCCGCGCTACCGGAGCCGCCTCACTTCAGGATTTCGGCAAGGTCATGCCCCTTGCGATGAAGGAATTAAAAGGAAAAATTGACGGGAAGGTCGTACAGGAACTCGTGAAGAGCAAACTGGGGGGATAAGAGATGACTCTCGACTTTCTCTTCCTGCTGCCATTGATCGTGTTCGCCGCACTGGGATTTCGCGACGGCATGACCCGGAAACTCGTCGCCATTGGGTGTGTGATCGGCGCCATGTTTGCCGCACAATATTTTCAGCAGGACCTCGCCAAAGTCCTGCGCAGGGAACTCTCCGTCGATCCGGCGGATGCGACCCCGCAGGCTTACTACATCATCTTCTTAGGCATTATTCTTATCCAGTCCCTGCTGTACCGGCTCCTGACAAAAGCGTATAAGATCGGGGGCATTGCCGACCGCGTTATCGGCTCGGCGCTGGGCCTCTTTGAAGGAATGTTGATCCTCAGCGTCATCCTCGTGATGTTCTCACTGCAGGGAATGCCAAGTCGTAAGCTTGCCCGGGATTCCCGCCTCTATACGCTCTTGGTCGGGATCGCGCCCCGCATCACCGATATTGCCGCCACGGCCGTGCCCGACGTTCAGAAATCACTCAAAGAAATGACCTCGCCGGAATCCTGGAAACAGGAGGGTGAAACGTCCCAGGAAGATACGTCCAAGGATGATACGTCTCAGGATGGCATGTCCGAGGATGAACGGTTTCTCCGACAGGTGGAAAAGAACGTCAAAAGCTCCAACGCCGCCGTCGACTCAGCCGCCCGGTCACTGAAAAGACCACAATAATTCGTACTCCTTGATTCGATGAACGATTTTGCGCCTGCCCTCGAAAAACTTGAATTCCACAAGATCCTTGATCGACTCAGCCAGCTTGTCTCCTCAGAACCCGCCCGGGCCCGGGTGTCCCACATCAGCCCCCTCACGGACCTTTCCGTCATCCAGCTCGAGCTTGAACGGGTCTCCGAAGCCAAAACCCTGCTCATCGTGGAAGGTACACTTCCCCTCGACGGTATCAAGGACATTCAGACTTCCCTAAAAAAGTCAACGATTACCAATCACTTCCTGAACCCCCTGGAGCTCATCGAGATCGCGTCAACCTTGCGGGCGGCAAGGACTCTCTCGGCATTTTTCAGCAAACGCCGTGACTCGACTCCGCAACTCTCGAGTCTCGCGGCCGAATTGTTCTATGACAGGATCGTTGAGTTTAACATTTATGAATGCCTCGAAGAGGAAGGTTCCGTGAAGGACGGGGCAAGCAAGGATCTCAAGCGCATTCGTCAGGATATGGTGTCGACCGCCGTCAGTCTGCGGAAGCATCTTGCGACGATCCTCAAGAGGGTCTCCGAGATGGACATGGCTCAGGAAGAAATCGTCACCACGCGCGACGGTCGCATGGTTATTCCCGTCAAGGCCGAACATAAGAACCATGTTCCCGGATTCATCCATTCCAGCTCGGCCAGCGGGGCAACCGTGTTCATTGAGCCGGCGGAGACACTCGACCTGAACAACACCTTGCGCGAGCTCCAGTTGCATGAACAGCGGGAGATTGCGCGCATTCTTACGATGCTTACGGACCAGGTCCGGGATATTGCCGCTCCGTTGGAGAGAACGCTTTCTGTTCTCTCCCTTCTCGACCTGATCGCTGCAAAGGCAAAATACTCCATCGAGATTATGGGCTCCGCCCCGGCGCTCACGGAGGAGAGAAGGCTCCGGCTCGTTCAGGCGCGCCACCCCGTCTTGTTGCAGAGACACCGAAGGGAAGAGGTTGTTCCACTCGACCTTTCGTTCGGTGGAGAGACCCGCACGCTGCTCATTACGGGACCGAATGCAGGGGGAAAGAGCGTTGCAATGAAAACCGTTGGGTTGCTTTCCCTCTGTGCTCAGGCCGGCCTTCATATTCCCGCCTCGCCGGAAACGGAACTGTGCATATTTCAGAGAATGTTTGTCGACATCGGTGACGATCAATCGATCGAGAACGACCTCAGCTCCTTCAGCTCGCATCTTGTGCACATGAAACTACTCCTCGACGATGCCGATGCAAACAGTCTGGCTCTGATCGATGAGATTGGCGCCGGCACCGATCCTGCAGAAGGGGGAGCCCTCGCCGCCGCGATCCTGGACGATCTTACCCGCCGCAGATGTCTGACCATCGCCACCACGCACCATGGCATGTTAAAGGCGTTTGCGCATCAGACACCCAACATCTCAAACGCCTCGATGGAGTTCGACCAGGCAACCCTTCAACCCACCTATCGGTTTCGGCCGGGAGTTCCGGGCAGTAGCTATGCCCTGGAGCTTGCGTCGCGACTCGGCCTTCCTCTATCGATTATTGCCGGTGCGCGTACGCTCGTCGGGGACGACAAAGTACGTCTGGAAGAGCTTCTAATCGATCTCGAGCGTCAATCGCAGACTTACCAACAGCAAATCAAGGAGGTCTCCGCCGAGCGGGACCGGTTGAATTCCCTCGTCCAATCGTACGAGCAAAAGGTTGCATCACTCCAAAAGGAATTGAAAACGATCCGGAACCAGGCGGTCGCCGAGGCTGAACAGATCCTCCGGGGGGCCAAAGCCCTGGTGGAGCGGTCCGTGAAGGAAATCCGGGAGTCAGGGGCCGAGAAGAATACGGTAAGGAGCGTGCGGGAGGCACTCGACAGCCTCAACCAGGACATTCTCTCGATGAAGCCTCCAGAGTCACCCGAGCCGGACGAGATCATCGAGGTGGGAGACGCCGTCAGACTTCACAAGGGAACGGAAGTGGGGGAGGTGGTGGAGTTGAAAGGATCCCAGGCGACGGTGCTCTGGGGAAACGCACGGCTCAGAGTGCACAGGAAGGACCTTCGAAAGGAACGCCGGCAAAGGGCCGCTTCGGTGCAGTCTGATGGCGTGACGTATCTCCCCG
>DKJQ01000016.1:2469-5491 GCA_002454845.1 Ignavibacteria bacterium UBA6688 | reverse complement strand
GCTCGAGCGTTTGGACAAGTTGACCGCTGTAGGAATAGACACGAATCGTCGCCTTCGCCGGTAATCCATAGATACCGATTTTATCTGTGTTGTCTGCGTATCCTGAGTTTACAATGAACGGATTCGGCGCAGCGTACACTTTACCAATTTTTTGGACGGCTGATAATTGTGCACTATGCTTCGTCAAATTCGTCAACCCGCTTTTTCCCCCCAACACATCGATCGAGACCACCGCGTAATAGTATGTTGTGTTCAGGTTCGCCGTCGGGTCAACATATTCGTATCGCTTTGTTGCCCCATCGTAAAATCGAGTATCGCCGGGTGTAATGCGGCTCTCGAGGACTGTCCACGGACCGATCGCACTGAGGGATCGAATGACCTGGTAATGGCTCAAGGGAGCGTTCATCTTAGAAAATCCGGGAGTTGACTGGGTGATCGATTCCACCTGAGGTCCCCAGGTAATTTTTGACAGGATCGCGCCTGCCCCGGCGACCGAGATCACCGGTGAGGGACACGGGATGCTGAGAGGCTCATAATTGCCACTTGGCGGAGAGTTCAGCGGCTCGTATTGCAGCGTATCGTACTTGATAACGGAGCCTCCTTTGTACATCTGAATTGCGCGATCTGCCACCTGACGCATGGAAATGACATCCGAGTTGACGTACGCAGGGAGCGGATACTTCTGCAGATAGGTGCTCCCCATCGTCAATCCTTCCGTCTTGTTGAGGTTCGGATAAGAGAGGGTATCATACCAACTCGGAACGGGATGGAAATAGGGCCCGAATTCATTGGGCAGATCACCCGTTCCACCGCCATAGTCGTTGTAGATCTTATCGGACGCGACGCCTGGTCCATACCCTGCAACCTCGGCGATCGCAAACCGGAGTTTTTCATTCGGTGGCAGCACGTAAGGACCGAATCCGTACGCTTTTGCACATGCCTGCGTATAGGATTGAGTTACGACCATCATCGCCCTGCCAAACCAATAGTGGGTGATTTGGGAGGTATCCTGATAGAGTTGACCCTTCAATTGGAGCCTGCCGGGAATGAACGGCGACGTTTTTCTTGACAATTTCCCATTGAGCCAATCGGAAGGCTTCGTCGGCTGCATATTCGTGTTCTCGGTGCGCGTAAGGTACGGTTGCTTCATCCGCGCATCATTCGCCGGGGCGGGTGAGCCCGGAAGCGTCTTATCCCAAACATACCGGTTATCGTTAATACCACCCAGTGTATTCACATAGAATTCGGTCCTGGGAGTCTCCCGGAACTTGGCGAGATGTTCGTGATCGTAATACAACATCATATACCCGACCGCTGCCGGAGCTGTGAGTCCGCCACCATTTTCGCCTGTTTGCGCCCACTGATCAAAAAACACGGGATCAGGCTTTCCATCCCGGGTGTGGCCGTACCAAAGCCAGCGCTTCAGGTCAAACCGATTGTACATATGTTCGCTGTTCATATCTCCCGATTCCCACTTCCCATATTGCCGGTGATAGCCAACCAGGGAGGGTGAGGTTGCAAGTGCAAAGGTAACCGCCATCTCGTACAGCGAATCATGCGAAGCGCCCGCCGCCAGCCTTCGTCCAGTGTTCTCCAGTTCATACTCGTAGATGATAAAATCATCGTAGTCGGGAAAGCTCCAGGCCCGGCTTGTGCGGGTCACCGTGACCCCAATGGGTGTATCCCATTTTGCCACAATCATCTCTTCTGCTTCGTTGGGGTCATAACCTGTATTGATAGAACCGTCCGCGTTCAAAGGATAATTCGTTGTCTTCTGTAGCGAAATCGGGTAACTGGACACATTCTCAACCGTCGCTGCGTTTCCATTGTTATCAGAAGTCATTCCGCATTGCACACTGCCGCCGTTCGAGAGGGCATAGAACAGTCTATTTCCTGCGCGGCCTGTGTCTCCAGTGATCCAGATCCCGCCGCCGAAGGAATTATAGAATCCGTGGTATTGTTGATTGCCAACCGCAAAGCCGGAATTTCCCGGCCATTCCATGGAATGGTATTCTGCGCGACTTCCCGAAGCTCCGTCATCGTACGCTCTGCCAAGTTCCCCCGTATTGAAGACCGTCTGCCACAACATTCCCCGCGTGTGCGTTCTGAAGTCTCTCAATTGTCCGACAGCGATGGAGGTGGTCGCGAGAGCGATGAGAATGATTTTATAGTGAGTGTTCATGGGTGTTCATGCATAAATGGAAGGTCAGAAATCGACTGTTATGCCAAAGGTGAACGATCGTGGATCATTTGCATAGACAATGAAGGAATGATCGAAACCATACTGCATGTTCCCGTTAATAACAGCATCGTTGAAGAGTATTCCGTCGGGAGCATCGATCGGTTTCGTATGGTAATCAGTCAGGAAGGCTGCGCTGAGTCGGGTGACGTAGTTATAATTCAAAACCTTGTTGTCAAAGAGATTAAAAACTTCAAGATAGATTGACGCCGCGGCACCGAAGAAATTTCTCACTCGCTTCGTGAGTTTGATATTGGTGTTGTACTCCGCGGGCATGCGCATGTTCATCGTGGCCGATTCGCCCGTGGTGGTACCGACCGTTGGATTGTAGGTGTAGGGCCTGCCGCTGCGGGCTGTTGAACTCACCGCAATGGCCATATCGCCGAGGGGGTGCGTCTCCCCGACTTTGAATCCAAACTCCTCACCGGTTCGATAGGCAAGATTGATGATCAGGTTGTGGGTCCGGTCAAAATTTAAAAGGATGTCTTTCTTGGGGACACTGAAGAGCGAGTTGTCTTTGTCGTCTCCCGCTAGGCCGATGACAGGTTTCGTATTCCCCACGGAGCTGCTTTTTCCCGTCGCCACACTGAATTGATAGTTGACATCCCCTGCTAATGCTCCCTTGCGCTTGGAGAGGGCGAGTCGGAAGCCCCGTATATCTGCATATTCGCGGTTGATGTAGGTCGTATAGGTAGGACCGTAAATGGGATTTCCTTCGGCAGAGTAGGTGATGTTATAGTAATAGAGGGCTTCTTCAACCAAGTCTTTTACACTTTTGTAACA
>DKJQ01000016.1:0-2431 GCA_002454845.1 Ignavibacteria bacterium UBA6688 | reverse complement strand
ACACTTTTGTAATAACCGCTTGCATCGAAGGTGAACCCGTCTCCTAATCCCTGTGTGACCCCCACATCATACATGTAGGATACTTGCGGTTTTAGTGTGGGATTGCCGAATCTTCCCGATCCCGGCGAGGCTCTCCCGGGTTCATCGCGGTACAGATATTGAAACGACGGACGCTGCATAAAGGAGCCGTAATTCAGATGAAAGACGGTGGAAACGAACACGGGGAATGAAATTCCGATTCTAGGCTGCAGACGGGTAATAACGGGCGTTTCCACCTTTCCCGTGTCAACGCTATGATCCAAGAATGGATTAGAGTAATATTCCGTATTGGAATCCCAGGCATCAAAGCGCAATCCGACATTCACAATCATCCCCTGGAATTCCATTTTGTCCTGAACATAGATGCTTGCTTCCGCCGGTGTGGCCCCGTACCCTTGAAACGTCGGGGGCACAACTCCCGTGATGGAGCGGCTGGCCCACCTGTCTACATTCAAGTCATAGAAGTTCGCCTGGATACCCGCGTTCAGCATGTGGGAAAGGGTAATCTGGCTCGTGAGAGATATGTCCAGGGAATACGTTTTGCTCTGATCCCGGCTCGTCCCACCTCCACTGGGCCCCTCATCGAAGCCGTCGGGTTGTCGATTGAGCTTCCCGATCCAATTGGTACCTATGGCCACCGTATTCAGCAGCGAGTCCGGGGCGTGTATACCGCTTCCCGACCGTCTGTCGAGATCAAGCATGCTGAGCTTGATTTCATAGTATGTTCGCTGGGAAAGAGCTTGCGCAAATCGAAGCCCCATTTGAAGGTTCGTTCGTTTACCATATCCCAAACCCAGAATCGGATTCCAGAAAAAGTCGCGGAAGTCATCCACGTCCATGGAAGTGGTCTTTGAATGGGTATACGCTCCGCTCAACCTCACTGTTGCTCCGCTGCCGACATCGGCCACGATGTTTCCCATCACTTGTTGAGTCACATCCGGCTGCTCGGCGGGAAAAGTTGGATTCACGGTATTGTTGCTGAGAGCGATGAACATGCGCATGGTTTCGTTTAAGGGGCCTCCAGCGGACACCTCGCCTGAGTAATCGACTTGATTGCCATACGTTTGGTTTATCCCACGACGTGCCTGTTGCCAGCTTAGCCTGGCAACGGCAATCTTCAACGTCGAATCCTGTCCGAGTTGAGACTGTATGACCTGGTTGTAGAAGGTGGCCCATTCGGAAATGTTTGAATAGGTTTGCAGATAGCGATTTGCGTTGATATCATAGACGCTGGGTCCAAAATGCTTCCGCTGAGGTGCCCGGAACCTGATGTCGGAATAACTTCTCCATTTATCTGATCTGCCTTCCTTCATGGTGATATTCACGACGCCGGATTGTGCATTTCCATATTGTGCGCCGAAGCCGCTCGTAATCACTTCCACCTCTTCCACGGCACTCAGGATTGGGACGATCGCCCGGGAATTGTCGAGAGGGTTTGTGAGTCCCATGCCATGGAGGACGTAGAGCTCCTCATTGGAACGACCACCCCGGAAATGTCCATCCATAACGTCCGCCGCGAGACCGATCACATCCCCCACATTGCGCATGCCCGCAATTTGCTGTACTTCATCCGTGCGAATGATGACACTCGTCGATGTTTTCTCCGGTTCCACATCCGGGCGGATTGCTTCGACGACCGCTGCCTCCAGTTCCAATATCGTGGGTCTCAGACGAAAATCAGCGTCCGTGGTACGACCGGCGTTGACAAGGACCCCACGAAGAATGACCCGCTCGTACCCGACCATCGATCCCTGAAGATCATATCTGCCTACAGGGATGTTCAGGATGAAGTAGTTGCCCTCCTCGTCGGTCGATGCACCAAGGGTCGTACCAACTATCACGACATTGACCCCGATGAGTGGTTCGCCTGTTTCAGAGTCGGTGATCACTCCTGAGATCTTGCCGGTGTTCTGAGCAAATGCAGCGGTTGTGACCATGAGAACTATGACGCCACTTCTGAAGAGCACGGTTAAGCCTTTTGTCATTTGAGCTCCTTGTCACTTGACGACAAGCATCTGTTGCTGTGAACAAAGACCCGTCTATTTTCCGATGCAGGTGATTCCAAGAATTTTGTGGAGAGGTGTGCTGATGGGAGTTCCAACTCGTGTTGGTAGTTCAATATCATCATGCATGTGATCGGCAATGAGAGATCAGACCCTTCTGAGAGTAACCGATAACTTTAAACTTCAAAAAAAAGCACCGCTACAGCCGCATTGAGAATACCACCGACTGAGGCCTTGAACACTCCGACGAGATAGGGAGAACTCCAACTTCGCTTCGCTTCACTTTGCTTTTAACAGGCAACTATAGTCTTCGTTTATCATTGGAAATTAGTTTAATACAAAGCAAACGAAAATGCAAACAAAAAAAATAGAAAAAAGACGGGATGTAC
>DKJQ01000194.1 GCA_002454845.1 Ignavibacteria bacterium UBA6688 | reverse complement strand
AGCTGTTCGGCCACGAGAAGGGGGCGTTCACCGGGGCGCAGAAACTGCGGATCGGCAAGTTCGAGGACGCGCAGGGTGGGACCGTGTTTCTCGATGAGGTGGGGGATGTCCCTCTCCATCTGCAGACCAAGCTTCTGCGGGTCCTGCAGGAAAAGGAGATCGAGCGTGTGGGAGGAAACCGCCCGATCCCCGTTGATGTCCGGGTCATCGCCGCCACGAACCGGAACCTTTCCGAGATGATGAAAACCGGGGCGTTTCGGGAAGACCTGTACTACCGCCTGAACGTGTTCCCCCTGCAACTTCCCCCTCTTCGGGATCGGATGGACGACATGCCGATCCTGATCGAACATTTCCTGCAGAAACACGCAACCCTTTCGAATGGGACGGCACGGCGTCTCAGTCCTGCGGCGACGGCCATGATGATGGGGCATGACTGGAGGGGAAACATCCGGGAGCTGGAGAACGTGATCAGACGAGCCATCATTCAGACGGAAGGGGAGATTATCCAGGCGGTCGATCTCCCGGCGACGGCCCCCGGTGATGTGCGACCGTATGTTCCACGGTCTGCCGAATCGGGGGAGATCCCCTTTAAAGAATACATCAAGAAAATCACCTACGATGCTGAATCGAAATACCTTGTCGATATGCTCGAGCGCCATCAGGGAAATATCAAAGTCATTGCCGAATTAATGGACGTGGATCGCAAGACGATTTACCGCAAAATCGAAGAGTTCGGTATCGATGTCACAAAATATCGCCAATCGATGGAATCTTCGTGAGGCATAGGTTCCCCACGGAACTCGGTTCTCAGCCATTCCCGCCACACTTTTTCACTCTCCCCCGCATCCGAGATACTCAAAACTCCGTAATTCCCAGGAAACCCACCATCGCAGCAACGGGAGGGTCTGGCAGGGGGTTTGCAGGTCCCTTCCGGATATTCCGGCTCCGACCGGTGACACTCAGGTTCAAAGTTCTTCTGTCAGAAGGGGGTTGCATGAAAAAATCTTTTATGGTTGCGGGTCTTCTCGTCGCGATGGCCACGACGGGTTCAGCCCAAATTTTCTTCACGGCCAAAATCGACGGGGCGCAGGAAAATCCTCCGGTCACGACGAATGCCAGGGGGACCGGCGCGTTCGTGCTGAACGCCGATGGAACAGAGCTTTCCTACTCCATCACGGTCAACGGGTTGACCATGACCGCAGCACACTTTCACAATGCTCCCGCCGGAACGAATGCGGGAGTGGTCAGGAATCTTTCCTTTATCAACAATACCGCCACAGGCGTGTGGCGAAGCACCGATGCGAGCCAGCCGCTCACCGATTCCTTGCTGAGCGAGTTGCTGCGCGGGCGGTTATATGTAAACGTTCACACCTCGGCAAACTCAGGAGGGGAAATACGGGGACAGGTATTGCTCTCCGGTCCCGTCGGGTTTTCCGCAAAGATGGACGGGAGTCAGGAGAACGCGGCCGTCACAACCAATGCGCGGGGGTCGGGTTCTGTGACTCTCAACACGGATGGAACGGCCTCGTACGATGTCACCGTCACCGGCCTGACGCCGACGGCGGCGCACTTTCACAATGCTCCGGTCGGGACGAATGCAGGGGTCGTCAAGAACATCACGTTGAGCAACAATGCGGCCGGCGGAACATGGTCAGGCAGCGATGCCACCCAGCCGTTGACGAACCAGTTTCTTCGCGAGCTTGTCAAGGGTCGGCTCTATTTGAACGCGCACACGAGCGCAAATCCGGGGGGAGAAATCCGGGGGCAAGTCCTCCGCAACACCGGGGCGAGCTTCACGGCGAAGCTTGACGGCGCCCAGGAGAATCCATCGGTTTCCACCTCGGCCCGTGGGACGGGCTCCTTCGTGCTGAACGCGGCCGGGACCCAGTTGCACTATCATATCGTTTTCGACGGCCTCACGCACACGGCGGCACATTTCCATAACGCGGCTGCCGGGACGAATGCCGGCGTCGTGAAGGATCTCTCCTTCACCAACAATACTGCAACAGGGGTGTGGAGCAGTTCGGATGCCAATCAACCGCTGACGGATGCACTGCTCAGCGAGTTGCTGAACGGCAGGCTCTACGTCAACGTTCACACCTCCGCGAATCCCGGGGGAGAAATCCGGGGCCAGGTGCTCATGACATCCGGTGTGGGTTTTATGGCGATGATCAGTGGGAGCCAGGAGAATCCGGCCATCACCACCACGGCCAGCGGTACCGGGTCGGTTGTGCTCAACACGAACGGGACCGTCGGGTACGAAGTGACGGTGACGGGACTGACGCCGACCGCGTCACATTTTCACAATGCACCGGTCGGAACAAACGCGGGCGTGGTGAAGAACATTACACTGGTGGACAACTCCTCCTCCGGCATGTGGACCAGTAGTGACGCGACCCAACCGCTGACCGATCTCTTGTTGCGCGAGTTGATTAAAGGAAGGCTCTACATGAACGTGCACACCTCCGCGAATTCGGGCGGAGAAATCCGCGGTCAGGTTTCCGGCTCGACCGGAATTGCCACCAGCGTGGAGCGGGTGGAGCACGATGGGATCCCGGAAGAATTCATCCTGGATCAGAATTATCCCAATCCGTTCAATCCGGCGACGACAATTTCCTACCGGCTTGAGCGAAGGGGCGCAGTGACGCTTGCAGTGTACAATACGCTTGGACAGTTAGTTGCAACGCTCGTAGATGGCGTGCAGGAGGCAGGGGTACAGAATATAACCTTCGAGGCTGGCTCCCTGCCGAGTGGGGTCTACTTGTATCGGCTTACGGCTGGAGGGACTGCTGTCCAAGCGAAGAAAATGATGCTGGTCAAATAAGGGGGGATTTGCGTTAAGGTCGCATTCCCAGGGCCCAACCGGTCTTGACCGGTTGGGCCTTTGTGGGTTTAGGGTAGATTAAGAGGACTTTGAGCGTTATCTTTGCGGGTGACCATGAACGATCGACCTGATCTTCGGCCATCCTCAATGACTTC
>DKJQ01000018.1:2119-3603 GCA_002454845.1 Ignavibacteria bacterium UBA6688 | reverse complement strand
CACCAGTCCCAGTGATGCATTTTTTACTCCAACATCGCATTATGGAGCGTTTGCGCCCGGGGCGCCACTATGGACGAACGGATGGACTGCCCTCTCCCGGTATGGTTTCACCGCGACATTGAATGACATTGTTGTCACAGATGCGGATATCCCGAAAGGAGCAACCGTCAACTGGACCTCCAACAACACCTATATCATGGATGGTTTGGTGTATGTTGATTCCTCCAGCGTATTGAATATTGAAGCCGGTACGGTGATTAAAGGCAAGCTTACCCCGACAACGGGAGACAACACCAGTGCGTTGGTCGTGGCCCGATATGGCAAAATCAATGCGACGGGCACCGCCGCCAACCCGATTATCTTCACCGCCGAGAGCGATGATGTGAACAACCCGAATGATCTGGGGGTTGACGACCGCGGGCTCTGGGGCGGCGTGATCCTATTGGGCAATGCAAAGATCAACACGACCTCCGGCGTGGGGCAGATCGAAGGTATAGCGACGACTGAACCACGTGGGGCCTACGGCGGGACGAACGATGATGACAACTCAGGCGTGTTCCGCTATGTCTCGATCCGTCACGGCGGCAGTGAGATTGGAGCCGGCAACGAGATCAACGGGTTGACGATGGGTGCAGTCGGCCGCAACACACTCATCGAGTATGTCGAAGTTCTGAGCAACCTGGATGACGGGTATGAGTGGTTTGGCGGAACGGTGAACACAAAGTATCTGGTATCGGCGTTCTGTGCCGACGATGCGTTCGATTTTGACGAAGGCTGGACAGGCAAGAACCAATTCTGGTTTGCATTGCAGGGAACGGATTTTGGCGGACGCCTCGCCGAGCAGGACGGCGGGACAACACCGGAAGATGGTCTCCCCTTTGCGATTCCCCTCATCTACAATGCGACCTATATCGGAGCCGGCACGGCGGCAGCGCCGCAGGGTGACGGAGCGCAGGCATTAATTTTCCGGGACAATGCAGGTGGGAAGTATTACAACAGCATTATCACGGAATACAACGCTTCCGGCGGCGGTGCGGCGATCACCGTCGAGGACCTGACCAGCGGCGCCGACAGCCGCCAGCGGTTGGAGACGGGCGATCTGGTGTTAAGCAACAACATCTGGTGGAACTTTGGTGCGGGTAATGATGTCAACTCCATGGTTCCCCAGGATTTCGTCCGGACACACTTCCTCGCAAACAACAACCAGATTATTGACCCGCAGTTGCGCAGTATTTCCAGGACGACAACCAATGCCCTCGACCCGCGGCCAGGTTCAACCGGTCCAGCGGCAACCGGGGCCGCCGCCCCGTCCGATCCATTCTTTACAACTGTCTCCTACTACGGGGCATTCAGCCCGACAGGCCCGGCATGGATCGACGGCTGGGCGGCAATTTCCCGCTACAACATCCTGACGGGCGTTGAAGACGGTATCGGCGATGTTCCTGCCTCATTCTCATTGGAACAGAATTTCCCGAACCCGTTCA
>DKJQ01000018.1:0-2079 GCA_002454845.1 Ignavibacteria bacterium UBA6688 | reverse complement strand
ACCCGTTCAACCCGAGCACGATTATCTCCTACACGCTTCCGAAAGGATCCACTGTAACCTTGCGAATCTACGACATGCTCGGAAGGGAGATCAGTACTCTGGTCGAAGGGTTCAGGGATGCGGGTACGTACAAGACTTCGTTTGATGCGAATGGTCTGCCAAGCGGAATGTACCTCTACCGCCTGACGACGGAAAACTTCAACGAAGTCCGAAAAATGCTCTTGATGAAGTAAAACCTTGCATCCGCATTTCCGGCAACGCCCGGGGCACGAGCTTCTCTCGACGGAGAGGGCTTGTGCCCCTTGCGTGTACAGCCTTTCCCATCAGACTGGATTCCCAGAGAAAATTTTGCGTATTTCAAGAGTGTCACAATTCGGAAAGCGGGTGTGACAGGTCATGGCAAGACCCTGGAGCGTTCCCGAATTCGACCCTGACGAAAGCCCGCGGGCTTCCGCGGCAAAGATCCTCCGGACGAAACTGCTGGAGATGTGTTCCTACGAGAAACCGGTGCTGGGCGGCAATGAAACCGAAGCAATTCACGACATGCGCGTTTCGGCGCGGCGCTTCCAGGCTGCCCTGAAGCTGTTCCAGGGGTTTTTTCAAAAAAAGAAATTTCGGACCAGGTCCCGTGAGCTCAAGGAACTCGTCGACCTTCTCGGTGAAGTACGGCATTACGACGTACTTCTTGCATCCCTCCCTCCGTTCACAGGGGAAGTCTCTCAGGTCGAGGGAGAGGCTGTTCGCCTGCTGACAGCGCGCCTGAGCCATGATCGGGGGAAAGCGTTCCTGAAACTCCGCAAAGAGATACGGCATCGGAAGAGGGAACACTACGAGGAAGCCTGGCTCAAGTTTCTCACACGGTCACTGGAACTGTAGACCATGGAACGGACTATCAAAATCAAGCCGAACAAGAGTTTCCGCGAAAACGCCAGGGCGTTTATTCCGGCGCTGTACGATGAGATGATGGGATACAATCATCGGGTCCTGATGAGCTCGCGGTTTAAGGAGGAACTCCATGCCATGCGCATCGCCGGCAAGAAGTTGCGGTATGCCATGGAACTCTGCAATGATATGTTCGGGGAGGAATTTGAGGCCCTTCGTGAACAGATCAAGGCCCTCCTCGAGCGATTCGGCATAATCCATGATATTGATGTAGGACTTCCCGTCCTGCAGGATCATCTTGGCTACGTCCGGACGTACAATCAAAAGGTCTCCCAGAGATCAGGGAAACTTTCCACGAAAGGCCTCGCCAGGATCATCACCGGACGGAAGGGACAACGGTCCACCCTGTACAAAGAAGTTGTGACCATAATCCGTTCCTGGGAAGATCAGGATATGCGGGCTCAACTGGTCGGCAGCATGCAGCCTTCCGTCCCCTCCTGACATGCGGAGTTGAACGAAAGTACCAGCGATGGAAGTGTACATTCTGCGCCACGCTATTGCAGTCGCCCGGGGAACAGCCGGCTATCCTCACGATGACCGGCCCTTGACCGACGAAGGCGTCAAGAAGATGGAACGGGCAGCGAAGGGAATCATCGCCGTCGCCCCGAACCCTGACCTGATCCTGACGAGCCCCATGAAGAGAGCCTTGGAGACCGCGCGGATAGCTGCGCGGGCCTTTGGAACGGAAAGCACGATAGAACCGTGTGAACAACTCAGGCCGGGGAAATCGGTTGAAAACCTGTTGCTGTACCTTGCAAAGTACAAAGACCTGGAACGGCTCTTGCTGGTGGGACACGAACCGGGCATGAGCGGGATCGCTTCGGCGCTTTTGGGTTTTGACCGGGCGCTGTTCGATTTTAAGAAAGGGGCGCTCTGTCGAATTGACGTGGCAACTCTTCCCCCCGTGAATCCGGGAACTCTTATCTGGCATCTCTCCCCCAAACACCTGCGCATGATCGGCAGGAACTGAAAACGAATGTGAACCTCCACCAGAGATTGGAAGAGACACGGACGGCAAATAAGTTCGATACGCCTCATGGATTACCCGGAAAGCTGATCATCGTGGAAGGGATCGACGGATCGGGAAAATCCACCCAGATCCAGCTCCTCCAGAAGTGGTTGATCAATTCCCACTTC
>DKJQ01000313.1 GCA_002454845.1 Ignavibacteria bacterium UBA6688 | reverse complement strand
AGCCACCCCGCCACGGTTATCATAATAACCACCGTCAGCACCCATCCCACCAGGTCCAGGATAAACCCCGACCGGATCATTTCTTTGATGCTCACGTAGCCGGTGGCGTACACCAGCGCATTTGGTGGCGTTGCAACCGGGAGCATGAATGCCATGGAGGCCGCAAGTGCAGCCGCGACAGCCAGGGTCACCGGGTTCTCCCCCGTCCGGATGGCGATGGAGATGACAATGGGGACGATCATCGATGTGACCGCGGTGTTCGAGGTAATCTCTGTCAGGAAATTGACAAGAAGAACAACGGCGATCATCATCACGATGGTGGAGGGAGAGCCGAGCCAACCGACGAACGACGTCGCGATCCATGATGCGAGTCCGGTCTTGAACATCGCATCGGAGAGTGCAATACCCCCGCCGAAGAGCAGCAGCGTTCCCCAGTCGACCATCTTCGTGTCGCGCCAATCAAGCAGAAACACTCCTTTCCGGAAATTCACTGGGATAAAGAACAGGAGCGCCCCCACTCCCAATCCGATGGAATATTCATCGATCCACGCCAGTTGCCCCGCGAGGGGAGCGGGGAAGAGTGATTCCCAGAATGGATTGGTGACCCACAAAAGAACGGCGAGCAGGAATACGGCGATGGTGCTTTTCTCTCCTCTCTCAAGAGGGCCCAGCTCGCCTTGCTCGCGCAGCAGGCGTTCCTTGCCGCCGGGGATTGCACTGATCTCCGGTGGGTTCATTTTCAGGACGACATACCAGGCTAAGGGAATGAAAACAAGAACGTAGGGGACGCCGAACTTCATCCAGTCGAGGAAAGTAATCCGGGTATATGTCGGGTCATTCGCAAAAGTGGTGTTGAGGATCCCGAGCGCGATGCCGTTCGGCGGCGTGCCGATGATGGTGCCGACTCCGCCAATGGAAGCCGCCCATGCGATCCCGAGCATCAGGGCGGTTCCGTATCGCGATTGTCCCGGTTTCAGATCGACGAGTGAAAGGATGCCGAGTCCCAGCGGCAGCATCATAGCGGTGGTCGCCGTATTGGAGATCCACATCGAGAGGAAAGCGCTGACCCCCATCATCCCCAACAAAACCGATCCGGCATTGTTGGCGATCGAGCCGCGGGTGAGGAGCCAGAGGGTCAGACGCCGATCGAGTTTCCATTTCTGCATCGCCGCGGCGAGCAGAAATCCGCCGAGGAAAAGATAGATCACGGGACTCGCGTAGTTCAGGAGAACATTCCGCGTGGTAAACTCGACGACGGATTTTCCCTGGATGCCCGTAAGGTGGAGAAAGGGGAGGAGAGCGGCGGGAAGCAGGGCTGTTGCGGGAAGGGGAACGGCTTCCGTAATCCACCAGACCACCATAAGGCTCAGAAGGGCTAGGACGATCTGCATCGAGCGTGCAAGCTCTTCCGGGTTGATGCCGGAGGAAGCCTCACCGGTTAGTTGTACCGCGGCGGCAAGGAATGTGTCGAATGTCGGGAGGAGGAGGAAGAGCAGAAAGCTCAGAAGCCCCAGCACGAAGCCGATTGTTCTTGCGCTCATGGGGAAGTCGCTCCTGGAATTGCAATTTCAGAAAACAACTAAAGAATTCTACCCACGAATCTCCACGAATCCTCACTAAGAATGATCGAACCACTTCCCAGCGAACGGCTGTTCGGGTCTCCAAGTCGAAGCGAGGAGTTCTGAAACAGATCGATGTGGATTCGCGTAGATCAGTGGGAAATTTTGTCCTGGGAAAATTCAGCCTCCGGTGATCAGTTCCGCAGCCGGTTATACTTCTTCAGGATTTCCCTTAGTCTGTCATGCGGGAGGGCGTAAACCTTGTTCCCGTTCGCCCCCGTCATCGTCTCGGCGGCGACCATCGCGTTGACGATCGCCTCCTCCGTCGCATCGACCGTGGCGTTGAAGATCGGGTTGATCACTTCATTCGGGAGCATCGAGACTGTTGCTATCGCTCTTTTCTTTTTCGCGTCCAGGTTTACGGTGGAGAAGGCGATAAAAATATCCCCGGATGAGTCTCCCCCCGTCCCGCCCATTTTGCCGATGCCGAGTGAAGCTCTCTTGATGACACGCTTCAACTGGTGAGGGAGAAGAGGTGCATCGGTGGCCACGACGACGATAATCGAGCCCTGGTCCTCGCTGACGGTCCCCCTCGTCGGAGTTAAATCGGTGATTTCCTTCCCGACCGGCACTCCGGCGATGCGGAGCAATTGCCGCGAACCGTAGTTCGCCTGCACCAGGACGCCGACCGTGTATCCTCCTTGCCGTTCCTCGAGGACGCGCGACGACGTTCCAATCCCTCCCTTGAATCCATGAACGATCATGCCCGTACCGCCGCCGACATTTCCTTCAGCTACTGCACCGGGAGCGGCTTTATCGAGGGCTTCAAAGACATGCTCCCTGGTAACGTGGAAACCGTTGATGTCGTTCAGAAAGCCGTCCCATGTCTCGGCGACGACGGGGAGACTGAAATCGCCGGAGTAGTCCTCACCGATTGCCCGCCTGGCGTTCCATTCCACGATGGCGTCCCGGGCAACGCCCACACTATGCGTGTTGGTAATAACGACAGGTGAACCGAGCATCCCTGATTCTTCGAGCCAGGTCGTCCCGGTCATTTCCCCGTTGCCGTTGAGCGTAAACCATGCGCCGAACAGCCGGTCACGGAAATTCTTCCCCTGCGGAAAAACGGCGGTCACGCCGGTTCGCACCGGTCCTTTTCCCCGGACGAGCTTCCCCTCTCCGGAAATCAAGGTAACGTGCCCGACCTCGACCCCTTTCACATCGGTGATGGCGTTATTCGGACCGGGTGTTCCCTCGAAGGGAATTCCCAGGTCACGGGCACGCGGTTTTTGTTGCGAGAAGGAAAGACTCGAAAGGATCAGGAGGAGGAGAATCAGAAGGGAACACAATCTCTGCATGGGGACTCCTTCAAAAAATTGGACGATTTATTCCCAGCGGAATGCCTTGACGGCGAGAAATACCGAAACGATGGCCCAGACCGTGAGTCCCAGCAAGTCTCCGCCGATATCCCCGAGCGACGCGCCGTCGATCGTGATGCTGCGCATTCCGTCTGCGAGGTACGTCAGAGGAAAGAAATCGGTGATGACGTGGGCGAAACCGGGAAGGTTGGATCGGCTGAAGAAGACTCCGGAGAGGAGCATCATCGGAAGCGTGATGATATTGGCGAGCGGGGCGACCTGGTCTTCGGACTTCGAGAGTCCGGAAAGGGCGAACCCGATTCCAAGAAACACGACTCCCCCGAGCACGCCGACAACCAGGAGATTCAGGATGTTACCTTGAAAATGAAGATCGAAGAAGAGGATCCCCACTCCAATCATAATGAGCACTTGTGCCATGAGGACGACCAGGCGTGTTGCGACCTGGGCAACGATGAAATCGGCCGGCTTCATCGGAGTTGCCAGGAGTCTCCGGAGGATTCCCCGTTTCTTCAGCAGGACAAACCCGAACGCAACGCCGAAGACGCCGCTCTGCATAATGGACATGGCAAGAATCCCGGGGAGGAGGAAGTCGATGTAGTTCAGGTTCCTGCTGTTCACCGTTTCTACGGTGACCTCCGGGCGCGTGAGCTGGACGTTTTGCTGAAACGTCAGTTCATCAAGGACCCGGCGAACGAGCAAAGTGGCGACATTCCCTTCCTGTGGTTTCTCTGCATTCAGCAAGGTCTCCACGGTATCGGATGACCCGGGATGGAATGTGAAGGGAAGCACCACCACCAACACGCGGTCTCCATCTCTCAGGGCTTGAAGCTCTGTTTCGTGAGTCCCTTCATAGACTTTCAGAGCTTTCACCGACTTCAATGCAGAGACGAAAGCTGTATCGTTGGACTGGTTGACAACGCCGAGGGAAATTGCGTTGAAGCCGTCGAAGCTGACGAAGCTGAAAAGAAAGACCATGAAGAGTGGGAGGAGGATCGTCCAGATGATCGCCTCTTTCTGGCGAAAGAACATCTTCATGGAGGCAATGCTCAATTTCCAGGTGAGGCGCATTATTCCTCCCTCAACGAATGGCCGGTCAGGCTCAGGAACACGTCTTCGAGGTTGGCGAGGCGCTCAATACGATCCTTTGTGAAGCCGTTGGAGACGAGGGTGTTGACCAGTTGCTGTGGGGGCGCGTTCGCGATGATGGTGCCGCGGTCCATGATGGCAACGCGATCGCACAACTCCTCGGCCTCCTCCATGTAATGGGTGGTGAGAACGATGGTTTTCCCTTCGGACCGGATCCGTTTGATGACTCCCCACAAATGGCGGCGTGCTTGCGGGTCGAGACCCGTCGTGGGTTCGTCAAGGAAGAGCAGGACCGGATCGTTCACGAGAGCGGCGGCGATGGAGAAGCGTTGTTTCTGTCCCCCGGAGAGCTCCGCGACGTACGATTTTGCTTTTTCCTTGAGCTCGACTTCCTGGAGAAGTTTTATCGGATCGACCTGCCGGCTGTAGAGTTCGCCGAAGAGCAACAACAGTTCCGTGAGGGTTAGCTTGTCGAAGAAGGAGGAGGACTGAAGCTGGACGCCGATCAACCGTTTGACCTTTTGCGGCTCCCTGCTGACGTCAATACCATCCAGGATCACACTTCCTGAGTCGATGGAACGGAGCGTTTCGATCATCTCGAGGGTAGTCGTCTTGCCCGCCCCATTGGGACCGATCAGCGCGACGATGCCGCCCTGCGGCACTTCGAGGCTCGCATCGGCCACGGCCTTGAGGCCGCGGAAGGATTTCGAGATCGAGCGGACGTCGAGGAGGCTCATGGCAGGCTCATGACCTGGATACGCCCAGTTTCCTGGCAAGCGTCGGCCAGATGCCGTGCGGCAGGAACATCACCACCACCAGCAGCACGACGCCGTAGAACACCTGCTTGATGCC
>DKJQ01000056.1 GCA_002454845.1 Ignavibacteria bacterium UBA6688 | reverse complement strand
AGAGGACGCCGTTCTTCATCTGCTCCCGCACGGCCTGATCGACCTCTTCATAACAATATCCGAGGGTGATCGGACCGAGCGCAAGACGATAGTCGATGTACTCCTTTCCCTCCATATCCCAGATATGGCATCCCTTGCCGCGCACGATGAACTTCGGCATGGTTTCATCGAATTGCGGGAAGGGGCGCTTGGCGTTCGTTTGCGTTCCCCACGGGATGAGTTTTAAGGCTTCTTCAAAATGCTTGTCGGATGGCTTCATGGATTTCTCTTAACCTCTCGCAAGAAACGGATCGATTCCGCTCTCGATTGGAGAGTCAACTGATGGTGATAACGGGAAGGTCCGCCGCAAGATCAACGCGAACCGTCTGTTTTCTTGTATTGTGATCAACAGTCACCACCCAGGTGGTTCCTTCTTTCTTCGTGCCGACGGTGCCGTGGCTCTTCTTCGCCTCCTGCGCGGTGCAAACGGTCAGGAAGCGGTGATCCAGCGCCTCGTTCGATTCCGCCTGAATGTAGGGGTACACACCAATTTCTTCGGAAACGGGATGTTTTCCGGAGGTGATCGTTACCGGTGACGAGCCCACGATGGATCCCTTCAGTGAAGCCTGCGGACGGCGGATCGTGAAAGCAGAATCCTGCAGGTCTATCATCCCTTTTTTGTCTTCATTATATACTTGGTACCGAAGCTGCACTTTCGATTTTGTCGATTTCAGCCGAACGCGGTCGATCATCAAAAGGACTTCCGGCTTCAGGAACACCAGCGTCCGTCGGACCAGATCGACATCGGGGTTTACCAAACGATATGCTTCCGTGGCATCGCTCGTGACGATCAACGCATCGCGGGAGGGTTTGAATTCAACGACCTGTGCCTCGGACCATGAGGAGTTTGTCCCCTCGCTGCCGTCGTGGTACTGGTGTCCTTTCCCGTCGATCAGGACCGCAGTGTGGGCTTCCGTCTGGCGCAACACCCAGTGCGGCAGAGTGTGGGAATACGCGGCCTTGAACGGATCGTGCAATAACCGCTCACCGTAGGCTTTGAAGACAACAGCGTTCCGATCCGAATGCTCATGGTTGGCCGGTCCGCCGCTTCTCAGTCCAACGACGGAGCTTGCAACATCCCACCCGGTCCTCGAGACGACGATGTCGTTCGAGAACCGGACATCGTACAACTCCGGTCCCGGCGTCGCAGCCTTGACGGTTGGGTCGAACCAAATAAGCGCAAAGTGGCTTCTGATCTCACCAATTTCCGTTGCAACGTACTGGGCAATTGGATCACGGTGCTGGCGGGCTACCCATGCAGCCACCGAAACATCCCCGACGATACTTGCATCGCCGAAGTTGACGCAATCCGCGGGCTTCCCGACCGTCGGCATCGACATCTGGAGACCGTACCGGACCGTCCCCGGGTAATTAATCATGGAGCGTTCATCGATCCCGAATTTCCGGTAGTAGGCTTCAAGAAACATCGTCAGGTGAAGAGCGGTATAGCCCCAATAACTGACCCCTTCATCGTAACTTCCGTCCGACCCGAACATGGGAGCGAACGCGCGGGCACTTTGAAGCGCCATGTCGAGCCAGCGTTGCGCCTGCGGGTGCTTGCCATAGAGTAAACAACCCGCAATACCGAGTCCGCAAATCGGGATGGTTTTCAGGTTCGTTGAGTTTAGGATAAAGGGCCATCGGCTTAAATTGAAGCGGTAGGGGTAATCATCCTCGGGGTCGAAGCCCCAGCCTCGCACGCGGTCCGGATGGCGCATGCCGAACAGTGTACGGTAACATGCGGGGGCCCCTTTCTCCGCGATCTGCTTCTCCATCTCCTTCTTCGTATCGGCACTTAAAGCATCGTCCATCCATTCGAGCGCGAAACTCATGGCGATAGTCGCTTCCGGTGCACGCTGGAGACCGATGGTGTGCTCACCTGCCTCAAGAAAATAGTCCCACCGTTTGTATTCGAGAATCCGGTCGATGGCCAATTGTGCAACATCCCGGTGTTTGGCATCTCCTGAGACCGCATAGACGAAGGAGCTCCGTTCCAATATCACCCTGGCCTTAATCATATCGGCCACATGGTTGTTCAACCGGAGTTCTTTTTCCAGAAACCGCATGTCCGCTTCGAGATTTGCACCGACGAGAGAATTCCAGTAGGGGCTGAAGCGCGGATGCTTTGTTGTCTCCCGGATGCGGGCAAGTTCGCTCCGGTCGAACAACAAACCCGAAGTGGAAGATGGTGCGGCGGGTTGCCGGGGGCGCGCAAGAAGGTGCCAGGGGTTGACTGCAAGACCGGCAGCGCCCAGTGCGGCGACATTCAAAAATTCACGGCGGGAAGGTTTCATGGTGCCTTCTTAAGGAATAGTGGATGGATGATGGTCGAGGTCGACGCAGGAAAAAGCGTAGACCGGCTATGCTTTCAGGATATCACCGACTTCAATCACGGCGCGCCGGGTGACCGACGCAACCATGGCCTCAATCACCGCGAGAGCCCGAAGGCCCTCATCACCCCCCGTTTCGGGGCTCTTACCGCTCCGGACGCACTCTCCGAATTCCCGCATCTGCAGGATATAACTCTCCGCGCCTTCTGCGCTAAAGTCCTCTTCGCGGGTCTCGGCCAACTCTCCGTTCCTGAGAAGTTCCAGCTTCATATGCGTCGGAAAGCAATGGAGCGTTCCTTTGGTCCCGTAGATGCGGAGAAAATACGCGTCCGCGGAAACATAGTACGATGTCAGGGAGACGGGGATTCCCGACTCCAGTTGAAGAATTGCTGCAGTCGAATCAAACACCGATCCCGGCATCACCGTGTTCGCCGCGAAACAGCTCACACGCTGAACCGGTTGGAGCAAATAGCTGATGGTGTCGATAAAATGGATGCCCAGTTGCATCATCGGCAGCAGCGCGCATTTCGTCGGATCGGCTTTCCACGCGGGCAATCCGGGTTGCAGACCGGCCGGTCTCGAAAGATTCGCTTCCACAGCAACGATCGTGCCGAGCAATCCCTCGCCCAACACCTGCTTCGCCCGTCGAAAGACTCTCCTTCGACGCGTGTTATGCCCTGTCATAAGAACCAATCCGGCAGAACGCATCAGTTCGATCATATCCCTGGCGTCGGTAATGGTGTTGGCGATCGGCTTTTCGACAAAGACATGTTTACCGGCAGCAACAGCGGCACGGAGCTGACCGGCATGCAGGTGATTTGGCGTCACAAGGGCAATAGCCTCGACATTGGGATTGTGGACCAATTCGTCGAAACTTGCAGCGGGGCGGGCGTTGAATTCCTTTGCCACCGTCGCGTTTGCCGCCGTATCAATATCGTAGCAAGCGACAAGTGTGAGATTGCCCGAATCACCGATTGCGTTCACAATCGTCCTGCCGTGATTGGCTATACCTGCTTGCGCGATGCGTACTGCCTGTTCGTTCATGTCAATCGATTCTGTTGAATAAACTGATTCATGGAAGCTTCCCCTTCAAGGATACCGATCTGGAGAAAGAACTCGCGACGTTCCCCCGGGTCGAGGAACTGGAGCGTCCCGCGTTCCCGCTCCTTGATCCGCCCCTGCGTCCAGCAATTGGCCGGCTCAAGGCCGAGGACATACGTTCCCTCTCCTGTCATCTTCCATTGAATGAAACGCGGCAACTCGCGCATCCGGAACCGGACAAACAACCCGATCTGCAACTTCCGGTTCGCAAGAAGGACGTTCCCATTCCCCGCGGTATCCGGCGAGAGATCGTGAAAGAAGACTTGCTCTTTGAATCCGGGAATCGGGCCGGATAGTCTTCGCGCGGTGTCGGTCCCTTTTTCTGCTTCGGCATCCCGGGGCTTGGTCAACGTAGCGTTGAGCAACAATTCCGCCCCTTCGTCCAGCAAAGGCCACCCGGTGTTGATATGATAGATCATCATCAGCGGCGAACGTTTTGTTCCTTTGTTGATCACCGTATCATGCAACGTGATCGTTGAAACACCGAGCTCGGTCTCAATCGTCCTCTGGAGCAGAAGGTGATCCTTGAAGAGGGAAGTTTCCTGCACCTCCCCCTTGAGACGGAAGAAACAACGGTCTCCCTCCCATTCCGCAGCATGGGAAACGTGCGTCGCCGGAGTATTCGACAGCCGGCCATGGGCGCCGAGTTCCTCCCCCTCATCGACACAGGCAGCTCCGGCATGGGTCATGCCGCAACCGGTCATCAGTCCTCCGGGAAACGATCGCGCCCAACCGGATCCACGGGCATCGTAGAATCCGGGGTGGACATCCCCTTGAGGAGATCTCCATGCGAGGGGAATCCCCTTGTATTCCGCAACGGAGAGGTCCATACCCCGATCGAGGGAAACCTGGAACCGTAATCCGGAACCCGTTCGTACGTCGGCAATCCGGACTTCCCGTTCCTGGCCTTCCGACAATTCCATCAATCGCACGCCGGCAACCTGTACGAGATCACCTACGCTCTTGTCGAGGTTCGATCGAGAGAGTTGCTGGCCGAAGAGAACGGACATGAATGGAACTCCTGCTGGAAGTCGGGAAAAGATAATGGTGAACGTAAGACACGCCGAAGGAAACGTTACTCCTTGTGCTCCGCCAGTGGTTCGGGAGATCGCTTCTTTTTTCCCAGCGATTCCTTGAAAAT
>DKJQ01000140.1 GCA_002454845.1 Ignavibacteria bacterium UBA6688 | reverse complement strand
TTCAGCAAACTATGGGAAACGTACAATGCACTTTCCATCAACAACGTTTTCGTGGGCGCTCTCAGCGCCCGGGTTCAATATCTTTATGCCACGGAGGTCTTTCTGGGACAGCGTTTCAGGACGGACGGTTTTCTGGTCTCCGGAGGAGGGCAACTTGCCAGGCAGTTTAACCTGAGCCTTACATACCGCAACGAGCATGCAATCTTCTTCTCCGCCGATCCCTACCAGGGACGGAGCAGCCGGCTCACGGCGACCTTCAACTACCAGCCATGGAACCAGATTGAGGCTACGGGAAGTCTGACCTATGTTGATTTTTATCGGGATGCGGACGACATGAAGATCTACGAGTATCCCATTGCACGACTCCGTCTCACCTACCAGATGAACCATTACCTCTTCTTCCGCGGTGTGCTGGAGTACAATAAGTTCCGCCGGACGTTGTTGAACGATTACCTCATCTCTTTTACCTATATTCCTGGCACAGTGCTGCACGCCGGGTACGGTGCGCTCTACCAGCGCACGAAATGGGAGAATACCCGCTACGTTGATGACGACACATTCCTCGAGACGACGCGCGGGTTCTTTTTTAAGATGTCGTATCTCTGGCGAATGTAGGAGCATCACCCAGCCCATCGTTGATCCTCACTTCAATGGATGCGAACCATGACACGACACATCACCCTCGGTGTGTTCCTTGTCCTGACTTCGGGAATTTGTCAGACTGCCTATCCGAGACAGGCGCCGTTCGCGGCAATTCTTGGAACAGCGCAGGATGCCGGCTATCCTCATGCAGGGTGCAGGAAGGAATGTTGCCTCGAAGCCTGGGACAACCCAGGTCGACGACGCATGGTCTCCTCCCTTGCAATCGTGGATCCGATCACGGATGAACGTTGGATCATCGACGCCACTCCCGACTTTACCGGCCAACTCAGACTGCTGGAAGAAATTCACCCCTCCCCCGCGAAACAGACCGGAACAACATCCATTGCCTCAACATTGGGGATCACCGGAGTCATTTTGACTCACGCCCACATCGGCCATTACACAGGATTGATGTTTCTCGGAAAGGAAGGAGTCGGTGCAGCGAGCGTGCCGGTGTATGCGATGCCGCGCATGCGGGAGTTCCTTGGAACGAATGGACCGTGGAGCCAACTCGTGTCGCTGAACAACATCGCACTGCGTCCATTGGAACATGGTGTTCGTGTCCTCCTCAACAAGAGAATATCGATCACTCCCCTCCTCGTACCGCATCGGGATGAATACTCCGAGACCATAGGCCTGATCATTCATGGACCCAACGCATCCCTCCTGTTCATCCCGGATATTGACAAGTGGGAGAAGTGGGATACACGTTTAGATGATGCAGTCTCCCGGGTCGATTACGCTTTGCTGGATGGGACATTTTTCGAAGATGGGGAAGTCCCCGGAAGAAGCATGAGCGAAATCCCCCACCCATTTATCACCGAAACACTGCATCGGATTGCCCCACTCCCTCCTGGCACGCGCAACAAGGTGATTTTTATCCACCTCAACCATACCAATCCTGCACTGAGAGAAGGAAGCAACGCGACCCGGCAGATCGAAAACGCCGGCTCCCGCGTTGGCCATCAGGGAGAAAAGTTCGGACTGTAATCCTTGCGTTCGAACCAAGGAAATCCGATCTTGTGCGTTGGACGACCGGCCATCGCCGGCTGACGAACCTGGAATAAAATCAGACGCGAGATTCGATAGAAACACCGTGCCCCCTCCACCGACCGATTCCTTTTCACGCTGGCTCCCCCTTTACCGCCTGATCGGTTTTATCCTCGTTGCCTTCGTCCTTGTCGATACGCTCCTGACGGCAACCCGCGGTACCAAAGGGGATCTCGATGTCTTCGTCCACGCCGCCCGAGTTATGCTGGAGGGAGGAAATTTCTACGACATCCCCAACAGGCTTGGAATCTTTTACCTCTACCCCCCTCTGTTTGCGTTCCTGTGCATTCCTTTGACATTCATTCCCATCGATCTCGCCATTGTTCTGTGGGGGATTTCCACGGTCGCGCTGATCGGCTGGTCGATCCTGATGTTTTACAAGGCGATGACGGGGCGGTCGCTGTTTTCGCTCCCCCCAAGAACCCGCTGGATCATTGCCGGGGGATCGCTGCTTCTTGTCGTCCGTTTTATCCATACGCATCTCATGCTTTCGCAGGCAAACGTGTTGATCCTCGCTGCATCCATTGCAGTGGTCTTCCTATCGTCCCGCAAGCAGGAGCTCCCGGCCGGAATACTCCTGGGGATTGCGGGAATGATCAAGCTCTTTGTGTACCCCCTCGGTGTCCATTTCCTCGCGAGGAAGAACCGGCAAGTGATTGCCTGGTCGGTCGTCGGACTTGCCGTGGCTGTCCTCATCCCCTCGTTTGTGCTCGGGTTCGATCGAAATCTGCTCATGCATCAGGATTGGGTGGAAAAGGTGATCTTGCAGCGGGGGCCCGCATCGGACAAGTGGATCAACACCTATAACCTTTCGCTCCAGGCTCAGTTCTTCCGTTTCTTTGCTGATATCCCGTCCTTCCACCATGGAACTTCCAGATATTTCTTCACAATCTGGAAAGCGCCGGTGGAGTTCGTGACTGCGTTGAACTGGCTTGCGCTCCTCCTTGTTCCGGTGGCCGTGACAGTGTTTGCTTTCAAGTTCAGAAACCTGCCGGCTCTTCTCTCCATCTGGGGGAGCATCGCCTTTGCCTTCAGCCTGATGCCCCTCTCATCCCCCATCGCGCAGGAACATCATTTCGTTCTGCTTCTCCCCTCCTGCATTTATGTTATACACCTGCTCATGGAACATGCGTTGCGCGATTGGTGGTTTCGAGGATCCGTCGCTGCCTTCTTCCTTCTGACTCAACTGACTTCACCGCTCATCTGGGGAGAGTTTCTTTCCGAGTGCTTCATCGCGCTGGGCTTCGTCACGTTCGGCGCGCTTTTCCTCTCGGTGTCGATTGTGAGAGCTGCCTTTGTTCTGAAGGCGGGTGAACCTCCCGCGATACGACAAACCATTTGAAGGTCGTTGCAGCATCAACTTCATCCTCAACACTGAAAGACATCTATGCTCCGATCCCTCTCCCTGATTGCAGGGATATTCGCTTCGTTGCATGTGACAGACGCGCAGCCCCGAAAAGTCACGTTTGAGTTTGCTCCATCCCACTACCTCTCCACCATTGGCTTCCCGGACGATTGGCAAAAGACCCTTGTTACGGAAACGGGAGCATTGGCCTTTGATTTTGGCCCGGGACCTTATGCCCGACCGCTGACGGAAATAACGGTTGGAGTTGAAGGAGATACCTTGCGTGTGACCCGGCAGTCATTGGAAGATCCGCTCGTGCCAATCATCTCAACGGGACTTGCAGGAAAGAGAGCTTCCCTAAAGCTGGAGTCCTTTGCAATTCCGGGCCGTCAGAACTCCCCGATTCTTCCTTCCCGTCTGACCGACCGTGTTTCCAGGGTTGGCGGATGGAATGGCGCCTACGGTTGGGCGAATCCCCTGGGAGTTACCGACCCTGCCTTTCGCAACGTTGCCTGGGGAAACAATCGGGCTATCCTGTATCGTGTAAGTGTTCCGAAGGGAAGCAGGAAAGTGGTCGCTCTCGGTCTCTGTGAACCGTACAAACCGCGTCCCGGGACGCGCTTGCTGGAGTTACGGGTCGAGGGAGCGGAGCCGCTGACGGTGGATCCGTTGCAGGACAGTCTTCGGAACAAACCCCTCGTCAGGATCTTTGATGGTGTGGATGCCAATGCGGACGGCGCATTGGAGATCGAGGTCCATCCAACAGCGAAGAGTCCCGATCCGAATGTCTTCCTCAATGCGTTCTGGGTTTTTCCGGAGGGGAGCAAGTTGAAACCGGAGGAAATCCTCCGCGGCGAATATTCTTCTTCGGCGGAGGTGTACTATGATTGCGGACGCGATCTGGAGCTTGCTTCTCCAGGGCCGCGGCTGGATGCACTGATTGCCGACATCGCCGCTCCCTCTGCCCGTGCCTTTGTTTCCGTCCGGACTGGAAGGGACCTGGTCCTTGATGCAACGACAGGAACAGTTTTGGCGGACGGGCTTCCCTACATCGTCGTCAACCCCAGAATCGCTGCCGCCGAGAGGACGACCGACGGATGGAAGTTTTTCCTCCCCCAGGGAACAATGCGCGCCGAACTTGTTGTCATTCACGGTGCAAAAAACCGGGAGGGTCTCCTTGTGGTTCCGGATCTTGCTGCGGCCCGCCGGGAAGCGTTGCACTACTGGCGGACGACGTCCCTGATCCCCCGTGCGACAATCACGGTGGCGGAATCTGACATCCAATACCTCGTCGACGCCAGTGTGCGGAACATGTACCAGGTCCGTGAACGGGTAGATGGAATGATCCAGTATCAACCCGGACCGACCGTATACCGAGGACT
>DKJQ01000335.1 GCA_002454845.1 Ignavibacteria bacterium UBA6688 | reverse complement strand
TCTTTTCCATCTTCCCTGCCGCTATGGATGTTACCTTGACGAGCTCCCCTTCATGTGAGCCGGAGACTTCAACAAAGATGTTATCCTTGAAGGTAGCCTTCGTCAGGTAGTCGACCGCCAACTTGTCGCCTGCCTCATCAAACTTATGATACTTGCCGTCGATAAGCAATCCGTAGCCGCTTTCCTTACAGCCCTCCTCGAGCGCGCATTTCACGGTGTGTTTCGTCGCTCTCGCCATCGCGTCGGCTTTTTCCTTCTTCGCCATGCCGGTCGCGCACATCTTATCGACGAGGAATCCCTTCCACGTCATCGACATCATTTTGTCCCCCATCTCCTTCTTCTCCATCATCCCATCCTTCTTCGCCTGGGCAAAGAGGGAGGTGGAAGCGAACAGAATCGCAACGATCACCGCTGCGACGGATGTACTTTTTCTCATATTGACTCCTTTGTGTGGTGTTGTGATGTAGTGGTGTTTGGTGAGCCTTCGAGATATCCTGTATGATAGTGCGTCACGGAAGTTTCACGCAGTGTCCTGACGTCGGAGAGAACCGGCAGGCTTCGACTTCGCTCAGCCTGCGCCGGGCCCTTCCTTTACGCTGCCGGTGAACTCCGTCAGAGGGCTCGTCACGACGTGCGTTGGGTGAGTGTTGGTAAACTCGGACCAGGACACCACCCAATTTCACACCCCTATGAACGTTTTTCCGGGGTGGAAACGTTCCCAGGGGGATGAAGGTTTTTTAAGCGGTATCCGGGCCTTTTTGTTGAACCAAAAGTTGCCGCAGGACGGACAAATCCGATGTTGGAAGCCGGCATGCGTAATTCTCACACACATACGCAGTCGGCTTTCCCTCTATCATCACTTTGCCGCTCAGAAACGGGATGAGGGTCTCCAAGGCGGTCTGCTCCTCGCTCCCGTCAGCAAGAAGAAGGATCTTGTTCGGGATGAAATGTTTGTGGATTTCCTGCACGATGGCACGGGTCTCCGGATCGATCGTCCTGCCGGCAACGACGATCTCCTTCGGCCTGGAGAGGCTGAAGTCGAGAGCAACGAGAAATTGCGGCGTTGTCTGCGGCGCTTCGATCATGCGTCGGCCGAAGAAGGTAAGCGATTTGCGCGCCAGGGCGTCATACTCCGGCCTGCCGGTGATGTGTGCAAGTCGGAGCAGGTTCAGCAAGGCCACCGAATTCCCGCTCGGTTCCGCGCCGTCATACCACTCTTTTGTTTTGATGATGACCGTTTTGTCGTTCCCCGACGTGTCGAAGAATCCACCGTCGTCCCGGTCGAAAAAGCGTTGCACTTGCCGGTCGGTCAACGCGATCGCGGATTGAAGGAAACCGCTCTCGAACGATGCCTCGTACAGGTCTATGAGCCCCTGCACGAAGAACGCGTAATCCTCCAGGTTGGCCTCAAAACGCGCCTCACCGTCGCGGTAGCGGCGGAGAAGAAGTCCGGTGGAGCTGTCGGCGAGTTTTTCCAGGATAAACCTCGCCGATTGTGTTGCTGCCGCGAGATACTGTTCATCCCCCAACACCTGAAACGCCCGTGCGTACGCGGAAATCATCAATCCATTCCATGAAACAAGGATCTTATCATCGAGGTGCGGCTTCGGCCGTTTCTCCCTTGCCGCAAAAACGTTGGTGCGCGCTGACGCAAGGAGGCCTCCCACTTCTTCGGGGGAGAGTCCGGTTTGTTGCGCAATCTCATTTTCCGAACGCATGAGGTGGAGAATGTTCTTGCCTCGGAACACTCCATGCGGGTCGGCGATGACGTTGCCCGATTCCTCGACTCCGTACGTGCGGAAAAAGACCTCCCGTTCGCCCGGGGAGAGGATGGCCTTTAATTCATCCGCTGTCCAGACATAAAACGCGCCCTCTTCTTTCTTCCCGGGTTGCTGCGCGTCCGTCGCGCTTTCGGCATCCTCCGCGGAGTAGAATCCTCCCTGCGGATGGGTCATGAATCTTTGGACGTAGAGGAGCACGTCACGCGCAACATCTGCGTACGATTCTTCCTGGGTGATTTGATATGCTTCGAGGTAGGATACGACAAGCTGTGCCTGGTCATACAACATTTTCTCAAAGTGCGGGACATGCCATCGCTCATCCGTTGCATAGCGGTGAAACCCGCCCCCGATGTGGTCATACATCCCGCTTCCGGCCATGCGCTGGAGTGTCTGCAGCACCATGCTCAGAGCGTTTTCTTTGCCGGTCCGTTTGTAATGACGGAGGAGGAAGTTGTACGCCACCGCACGGGGAAACTTGGGAGCGCCCCCGAATCCCGCATTTTGTTCGTCATAACTCTTCAGGAACAATTCATAAGCGATCTCAAACACGCGGCCGTCAGCGTTGACATTCTGTCCCTCGGACTTCGCGAGATCCGAAAGGAATTCCCCCATTCGCTCGGATATCTGAACAATCTGACCGCGGTTGTTTCTCCAGGTGTCGTTGATCCGTTCCAGGACCTCCCCAAATCCCGCGCGCCCGTACTGCGACCGGGGGGGAATGTAGGTTGCCCCAAAAAACGGCTTGAGGTCGTGGCCGAGGAACATGGACATCGGCCAGCCGCCGCTCCCGCTCATACCCTGCAACGCCATCATGTAAACCCGGTCGATGTCCGGACGCTCCTCACGATCCACTTTGATGCAGATCAAGTCCTTGTTCATCAGGGAGGCAAGCTCTTCATTTTCGAATACCTCCCGCTCCATGACATGGCACCAGTAGCATGTCGAGTATCCAATGGAGAGAAAGATCGGCTTATCTTCCTTATGCGCCTTCTCGATCGCCTCGAGGCCCCACGGATGCCAGTCAACGGGATTGTGCGCGTGTTGCAGGAGATACGGGCTTTTCTCGTGAATGAGCCGGTTGGCAGTGTGGCCAGGTTGTTGGGTCTTCTCTGACATGAAATCTGCGATCGTAGTGTGTGGTGTGAAGACAGTGATCAATCGTCCCCTGTTCAAGGTGACGACGCTAATCAGCGGGCTTCATGACGAATCGAATGCCCGCGTTGATGACACGGCCCTCGAGGGGACCATAGACTGGCAGCGTCCTGATATTCCCGGCGGATAGGTCGCCAACGAAGATGGGTTCGTACTTCGTTTGCCGGGTATCGAAAATATTCTCAAGATTGATGAACACTCTGAAGTTGCCGAACCCCTTCTCTGCAATCAATCCCGTAATCCATGATGACGGTGTTGTTGTCCGGAAAGGATTACGTGGTACGCGCTGACGCCCCGTCCAGTAGTTTTCCAGCCCTATTTTGAGTTGTTCCTTATGTTTCTCCCAAACAACAACCACCCCAAATGAGTGCCGGGGATTCAGTTCAATCTCGGATGTTTGAGCCTTGTCCCCCTCCGTCGCATAAACGTACGTATAGCCGAGAGAAACCTTGAAATCGTCGTAGCTGAGTCGCGCGGAAACCTCGCCTCCGACGGACCTGGTGGGGCCGGTCGCGTTCCGAAGGTACAGGACGTCCGTTTGGAGGGAATCTTCATCGGCAAGAAGAGCGTGGTCCAGGTGGGTGAAAAACAGGGCAGAATTCCAATCCATAGTCAACGATCCAACAATGCTTCGCCAGTTGAGGTCGAAGGACGTGCTTCGGGCTTTTTCCGCTCTTACATTCCGGAGAGGCCGGACATTGCGAAATCCGATCTCCTCCGCCTCTTCCACGAAGATCGTCGGTTCCTTGTATCCCGTTCCCGCACCGAGACGAAACGTGAGCGACGAGAGTGGCCGGTACATCAGCGAAAACCGGGGAACGAAAAACGTCCCGAGCGGGTCGTGAAAGTCGAGCCTTCCGCTCACCAGGAACGTCAGCGCCGGGAGCAACGGAAACTCGTCCTGGAAGAAGATCGAAGAAACCGAAGAGCGAGACGACCGGAGCGGAGAGATGCCGGGAGTCCTGTCATCAAAGTTGTCTACGCGGAGGCTCGAGCCGAACAGGAGCTGGTGAGCAGACAGGTCCAGAGAGAATTGTGCGTCGCTGAAGAACACGTCCTGGGTCGCATGGAATGGGGTAATGCCGAACGACGCATCGCGTTCCGAATGGAGCAATGCGAGTTTGACCGAAAGCGTCCGATCCTCGGAAGGGCTCCAGGCTATGTGGGACGACGCATCCACCCGGTTGGTGGAAATCCTCTCGGTGTACGGATGGGATGAAGCCCCGGGAATCATCTCCTCGTTCATCGCGCCGCCTATCCGGTTTTCATGCATCAGGCCCAGAGCCGTCCGGATTGTGACCTTGTCGGAAACCTGATGGAGAAGCCTCGGTGTTAAAGTGGTGCGCTCGAACTGGGCCACATCCGCAAACCCGTCACCGTCTACGTCGTACCGGGCCTGGCGGTTGTAGCTTGCAAGAATGCTGAGACCCGTTTCACCAAATCGTTCTGAATAGTATCCCGCGGCGTCAAACCCTTTCTGTGTTGTTCCATTCAGCAATAGGCTCGTCTCGGAAATTTCACCGGGAAGTTTCGGCAGAAAGTTGACAACTCCCGCAATGGCGTCTGCACCATACAGGGAAGACGTTGCCCCTTTCAGGACCTCCACCTGTCGCAAATCCAATGGAACCAATTGAGTGAGACTGAGCCCGGCGGATAATCCGCCGAGACTTGGGATGCCATCGGCCAGGATCTGGGTGTAGCGCCCGCTCATTCCATGAATCCGGAGATTCGCGGTGCTGGCGGCAGCACTGGTCGTCTGAACCCGCATCCCGGTCGACTCGTTGAGCAACATTGCAACGCTCGAGGGGGTCATCAGGAGTTTCTCTTCAATTTCCTCCTCAGGGATTGCTTCCACCCGTACCGGGACATCGTCGATCGAGCGTAACGTCCTTGTCCCCGTCACCACCACAACGGGGGACTCGATATGTTCGGGATTCAAAAGAATTTGTACTCTGATGGAGTCATAAGGGGATACGATGACGGTTCGCTCCGCCCGGCCATAACCGACAAAGCTCACTCTCATCACGTATCTGGTGGGATCAAGCTCGTTCAGACGAAACTCACCAGTCCGGTTTGTGGTCGTGCCGATTTTCGTACCGACAAGAAGGATATTCGTCCCGACCAGCGGCTCCAGGGAAAGGGAATCAAGCACAACACCGGAAATCTGTCCCTTCTGAGCAAGCGATGAAGATGCCATCACCATCAGGAGGATGGATGGTACAACAAGGAATATTCTGGGCATGAAATCTTCTCCGGGGTCAATTCTTGAGAACTATGTCTGCTGAACAGAGTAGCTGAAACCCGGAGAATCGGAGGTCTGAGGATGCTTTGCGTCGTGCCTGCCAGGGGTTCAAACGGTGGGCCGGACGCAAGGGGTCGGGGGTGAAGGGAAAAGAACCGGTCGAGCCTGGAACCGGAGATGAAGCACAGTTGACAAACACAACTGCATGAGTTGCCGTGATGCGAATCGGCCGTGGAGGAGCCGGGGTCGGTCTCCTCGCTCATCGCACAGAGGAGGCAGATACACTTACTCTCGTCACCATCCTGACAGGTTTCGTCGGAACACCACAGAAGAGACATGCTCATGCAGAACAGCAAGAGAAGACACGTGACGAATCTAACATAGCTCCGGAGAAGGCTCATGGGGGAAGATAAGAAATTCAGGACAACCTTTATGGCATGGAATATGAATCAATATAAAGAAGAGAGGACTCTCATGGAAGCGGGAAAATCAAAGGTACGATACCACCGCTGGGGCGCACAGAATATTTTGGTGGGTGGGAGAAGCGCCTTGGGAAAAGAGCCTTGCCCCCCCCCTTGGCGCTCTCTGCGGTTCAACTCTTTTCAAAGGATAAAAAGGACAAACGCGGAGGACGCAAAGGAAAACTTTGAGAAATCTTCTTTGCGTCCTTCGCGGTTTAACTCTTTGGAAAAGAGTTTATTGGACGACCGCCTGAACTCTCTCCAGGAACTCCTTTGGCGGGAGATACCCGATCACGCGGGAGGGAAGGACCTCCTCACCATTCTGGTCGAGGAAGACGATGGTAGGCACGCCGGCGATCATGAACCGCTTCCGAAGGGCTTCCGATTCGGGTGAATCGAAATGCGTCAGATCGACTTTCAGCCGGCTGAACTCCTTCGTCCCCTCCATGACTCCGGCATCGACGAACGTCTTCCGGTCAAGCTCCAGGCACGGGATGCACCAATCAGCGTAGAAATCCATCATCACCGGTTTCCTGGATTGCCGGGCTTCAGCCAATCGTGCCTCGGAATAAGGCTCCCATTCGATTCCAGGTTCACGCAATGCGTTTGCCGTCATGATGCCGAAGCCTATGGCGAGTACGCCGAAGACCCACTTGAGACGAAGAAATCCCTTTTTGTCTTTTCCGGAGCCTTCGAGAAATCCCAAATAGATTCCACCGGCGATCAGAACGAGCGGAATGATGTATGCCGAATACTTGGGGAAGAATGCGAGCGAAAGGTAGAAAAGCCCGGCCCCCGACAGGATCACGCCGAAGAGCCGCTCGACCCAGATCAGCCATCCCCCCGATCGCGGAATCTTCTTGATCATCCCCGAAAATGTCCCGAGGATGAGATATGGAAACCCAAGTCCGATCGATAGCGTGAAGAAGACCCAGAAACCGAAGACCGGATCGGCTTTCGAACTGACGAGCGTGAGCAGGGCGATCACCGGCGGTCCGATGCAGGGGGCGGCGAATATGCCGACAACGAGTCCCGAGACGAAAAGGCTGATCAGGCCGGTCCCTGTTTGGCCCCCGAGCTTGCTCGTCAGCCAGTACGGCATCTGGATCTGATACAGCCCGAAGCTGCTCAGCGCAAGGCCGATCAGCAACAGGCCGATGCCGCCGAGGACCCACGGACTCTGCAGCCAGCTTCCGAACAGTCCGCCACTCAGAGCTGCGCTGACTCCGAGTATCGTGTACATCGCAGCGATGCCGAGAACATAGGTGAGCGCTTTGAAAAACACCTTCAGAGTGTTGGTCTCCGTTTGCGCACCGAAAAGCGAAACGGTCACCGACATCATCGGATAAACACATGGCGTCAGGTTGAGCGCGAGGCCGACGAGAAAAATCGCGAGGAACGCCCCGAAACTTCCCCCTTCGTCAAAGAGCTTTGAAATCTCATTCGAGCCCGCTGCAGGTGTTGCACCGGCCTGGTCTCTATACTGTGAAAAGATCTCATCGTTGATGGGGGAGGATGGATCACCCGCACGGACAATTTGTACGGGAATGGCAACATCGATCGTTGATGGGGCGAGACACACCTGGTCATCGCAAGCCTGGACGCGAAGCCTTGCACGGAGAGTATCAGATCCCTCAGGAAGCTTGTCGGAGATCCTGACCGTCAGGAAAATAGGGGTCGTTCCCTCGTACACATTCAAAGCTTCATCAGAGAAGGCAAACTTCACATCCTCGCCGCGCGGGTAACTCAGCTCGGCAAGGATCACCCCCTCTTTCGGCTGCAGTTCCAACGCGGTGCCGATGAGGTAATCGTGGGTGGGGGTATTGGAGTTGATGTGCCACCCCTCCTGGATCTCAACGAGGACAGCTATTTTCAGGCTCGAACCGGCCGCGACCGGATCCAGAGAGACTTTG
>DKJQ01000114.1 GCA_002454845.1 Ignavibacteria bacterium UBA6688 | reverse complement strand
GGTTTGAGGTGGTGTTTGGGAGGGTTTTGGAAATGGCTTAACAATTAAAAATTAAAAATGAAAAATTAAAAAAAACACCGACCAAAAGGCCGGTGTTTTTGTTCAGTGCAGATACCTTCTTCAAGAGCGCCTACCGGGTTCCATCACCTCAGGTATTTCAGTCCACGCTCCACTTCGGCGGAGATCCGTTCAAACACTTCCTCGAAGGACCCGCGCCCGTCGACCTTGGTCACGCCGTGCAGTTGGTTGTACTTCTGGATCACAGGGACAGTTTTCGTCTCGTGTTCTTGCAGGCGTTTCACAATCCTTGCCGCGCTGGTGTCGTACGGCATACATCGCTCCGTTTTGCTTCGGGCGTCCAGGCGGTTGATGAGATCCAGAGTGGGGACTTCGATTTCGATGATCTTCGTAATGGAGGAGCCATGCTTCTTCAGGAGTCCATCGAGGATGTAGGACTGAACCAGGGTCCTCGGAAACCCTTTGAAGATATATCCTTTCACGCCGTTGGAGTTGGCCAGCTTCTTCTCGATGAGCTGAACGACGATTTCGTCCGGCACAAGCTGGCCGTTCTCGTACAAGTCCATGATCTTCCGGCCGATCTCGGACTCCGATTTGATCTCCTGGTCCAGCATGCTTCCCGTGGCCACGTACTCCAGGTCGAACCGCTTGGCAAGAGCCTTCCCCTGGGACCCGCGGCCTGATCCGGGGTAGCCGAAGAGAACGATGTTCAACAGGTTCTTGCTCAACTCGGCTTTGACGATACCGCTGATGGCCTTCGTAACCTCCTCGATGCTGGCGGTCCCGTCCACTTCATGGATAATGCCCCGGCCCTTGTAGAATTCCAGAACGGGAAGGGTCTTCTCATGATATTCCTTCAGCCTGTTGCGAATCACCTTCTCATTGTCATCCGACCGGCCTGAGGTCGCGCCGCGTTTCAGGAGTCGTGCAACCGATTCCTCCTGGGGAACTTCGAGACTGATCAGGCACGTCAACGAAGTGCCAAGCTTCTGCATCAACCCTTCGAGGATGTATGCCTGGATCGGCGTCCGGGGAAAACCATCGAAGAGAAAACCATTGGACTCCGGGATGTCGGTAATCGTTCTCTCGATGATCTGGACGATGATCTCATCCGAAGCCAATCCCCCGGAAGCTATGATACTTTGCGCCTCTAAACCAAGAGTTGTTTTGTTGGCGATCTCCTTCCGGAGCAACTCTCCCGTGGAGAGGTAGAACAGATTGTAACGCGAGACCAGAAATTCCGACTGCGTACCTTTACCGGCCCCCGGAGGAGCGAACAGCGCTATATTGAGCATGGGCAAACTTCAGTGCGTTGATAGTGGGACACTCTCCTCCTCAATCCCCTCCGCCGATTCAACAATGGTTTTAAGGTAACAATTTTTCCACCGACACGCAGTATTCTTCAGGGTGACGTTTCAGTTTTGTGAAAAAAAAGCCCGACCGGAGGGTCGGGCGAAGGAGGGAAGAGATGATTCTCATTATTGAGACGAACGGGGTGCCACGTCTGAGCGTGGCGGCAGACTTACTCCTCGCAGAACGATCCCTTCGCGATATAGATTCTTCTCATCGTTGCATGAAGGAGGCTGTCCCGTACGCCAGGATCCGCTTTGACGAATGCTTCCGCGGGTTCACCCTGATAAATGAAAATTGCGCTCTCGTCCTTCCCCAACACCCCTTCCGCGACAACGCTGTCGGCTGGGGAAAACGTGCCTAAGTGCCGTCGGTGAGCATCCCAGGCGGTCCGGGATTGCTCTCCGGAGATTCCCGGTGCCGCGGTGTACCGGACAAATTGGTACGTCGTCATTTTATAGTTCTCCCCCACCGCACATACCGATCCCTGACGCGGTTGGTAGGGAAGCAGTTCAATATTCCACCTGTTCGCCCGCACCGCTGGATCGGTCCTGAGCCACTCCCACGCAGTGTCCTTCGACGCTGTCGCCATCACAAAGATTCCCCCACCATCGTAAAAGGGGCCGGCGATGAGAAGTTTGCCTTCCTTCGCCAGGCGCCCGATATTTGCCATATGTCCGGCCATGAGGCTATCCACCTGCTCTTTCGGCAACTCAGGTTTGTTCGGATTGGGGTTCAGAAACACAAACAAAAATGGCTGGGCGTCCGCAGAGGCTAGACTCAGGCAGAGCGCGAGGATCAAAACAGTCCCATGCTTCATCGTTGGTCCATTATTATTTATACGGTGAGATTTGTGCCGGGTTCCAACTGCTCTCCGATTCGCGTGCCGGACTTCCTGCGATACGCAAGGCTCCTTCCGACCCGGACACAGAAACTGCAAAGATTTCCAGGTTCTTCGGGTCATCGGAAGCGTAGGCTGTGTAGGTAATCCATTGGCCGTCGCGAGACCACCGCGGGTGCCAATTATACCCTTCGGCAACAAGAACTCTTCTTCCGCTTCCGTCGAGATTCATCACAACAATCTGTGCGCCTTTTCCGGTATCGAAGTAGAAAGTAATCTTTGATCCATCCGGTGAAAAAACCGGTGACCCGTTGTACGAATCAGTTTCAGTCACCCTTCGCTCGTCCGTCCCATCACTCTTCGCAATAAAGATATCGGCTCCTTCCCCCTGAAGCCTCCGGCTGTATACGATATACTTGCCATCAGGCGACCACTCCGCACCGGCAGACGTATTGACCGTCTGCGCAACAAGCCGCCGTTGGCCCGTTCCATCGGAATTCATGACATAAATGTGGGGCGCCCGTCCGGTATCCGCCGGCTCCTTGCGCCATGAGGTGAACGTGATGAACCTGCCATCGGGAGACCATGAGGGGATATATTCGTGATCGGGGTTGTTCGTCAATTGAGTTTGGTTCGAGCCATGCACGTTTACCACCCAAAGATCGAAGGACCCCGAAGTCCGCCTCTGAAAAACAACACGCTTGCCGTCCGGGGACCAGGCAGGCCAGTTATCGGGATCGGGATGGTTGGTCAGATTGACCCATTCTCGCGTTTCTCCCTTTTGGATATAGATTTCAGCGTTCCCCTCCTTATTGGACATGAAGAGCAAGTCCGACTTCAACGGGGACCAGGACTGGGCCGGGGCATGAACGAGCGCAAGAAGGAAAATGAATGCAAGAACGAAGACACGCCTCATGTGATGACTCCTCTGTTGGAGAAGAAAAGCGATGATCACCTCCATGCTCCCAGAATCACCCCCATCACCACCAGGGCGACCGTCATATATCCCCCATTGATCACCATGAGCTTCATCGATTTCCTCTCGAAGAGGCCGATGACGAAGATCGCCATGGCGATCCAGCCGAAGCCGGTGAAGAAGGAATACATCACGGCCTGTTCCATCGTTACGGAGGGGTCGTTCAGGAACATGGCGAGGTTATACGCCATGATCAGTGTCCAGAGAAACGCCAATCCGTAAATCTTCCCCTGGTTCGCTCCCTTCAGGGTCTCCTCGGAAAATCCGTTCTCTTTCATCCAGGCTTTTCCAAAGAGCGGCCCATACCAGATGCCGCCGAGGACGAACGCGGAAATCGTTGCAGCGAAGACCGCAAGGTGATTGATTGTTGAAAAGTCCATACAAACTCCTTTCAATTAAAAATTAAAAACTAAAAATGAAAAAAAGGAGGGGAACTCGGCCAAGCCGGGGTTCACCCGTGGTGGGAGTAGTACTCACCCTTCCGGTGGCCGGTTTGGGGCCACGGAAGATAGAAAGGGATCAAGAAAAATCCAAAGCGAAACGCACAGGGAGTTGTCTCCCCCTTCTATATTCTTTTAAACGGAAGGTGAGAATCCTTTTATGATGGCGGCCAAAGCACCAGAGGGGCTATAGTGAGGAGGGTACCATTGAACACCTAAACGCGCTCCTGATCCATCGCCCACGTCTGGCCAACCGATTCGAGGGCGATCCGTTCGGGTTGATCCGCCAGGGCGGCTTTGAAGCGTTCGATCGGCTCCATGGTCCGTTCATCGCTTTGAATGAACGTGCGCCAGTGGATCGGCATAATATGCCTGGCGTTCATGTGGTTGGCCATGGCGACAGCTTGTTCCGGGTTGCAGTGATTGAAGATCCACGGATCATACGCGCCGATTGGCATGATGGCAAGGTCCACCTCAAGCCCGCGTCCGCCGATGCTGCGAAAATACTCCTGGTTGGAGGTGTCGCCACCAAAGATCATGTGTCGGCCGTTCTTCGTGAGCAGGTACGCGTTGTAGCTCCGTCCGTTCCAGTTTCCGCGCGAGCGATCCTCCTCCCATGGATAGCGCCAGCCGAAATGCTTCACCTCCAGCGCCTCGATCTCCAGATCTCCAACCTTCGCGCTCTCTCCCCAATCCAGTTCATGCACTTCCTTCCAGGCCATGTTTTCGACCACATCCACCGTATTCTTTGCCATGACCATGGGGATCGTCCGCTTGAACTTTGAAAGCGACGGTATATCGAGGTGATCCATGTGTGCATGGGAAAGGAGAATCAGGTCGATGGGGGGAAGCTCTTCGAAATTTAGGGCCGGATTGATAAGCCGTTTGGGACCGAGGGTGAAAAGCCCGAGGACATTGAGACCGATCCGCCCGGAGAACACCGGGTCGGTAATGATCCACGTCCCGTAAAAATTGATCAACACCGTGGCATGGCCGATCCACGCGGCGGTCAGCGTCTCATTGCTCCAGGTGGAAGGATCGGGACGGAACTCCGGCTCGGTGGTTTCATTGCTTCCGAACAGCATATCCCACCGGGACCGCTTCAGCTCGGGTTGTGATTCCTGCCCTATAAGGATCCGGGGTGCAACAACCCCCAATCCGAGTGCAGCGAGAAATTTTCTTCGGGTTGACATGGATTCCGAACTATAAGCGTGTGAACCTTAAAGACGACTCGGGTCTGAAAATATTGTTTCCCTTCAACACCTGCACCATGCAAATAATTCCCGCCACCAGGCGTGCCAGGGATACCTTTTCTAACGCCGCTTTAGAAGATAGATAAAAACAGGGGCTCCGATAACGGCCGTCACCACGCCAACCGGGATTTCGGAGGGGGAGAGGAGGACGCGCGAGAGAAGATCGCACAAAAGGAGATAAATCGCCCCGGCGAGGAACGAGGCCGGGAGCAGCAACCTGTGATCGGGGCCGAAAAGGAGCCGGCAGGCATGCGGTACGACCAGCCCTACAAAGCCTATAACACCGCTCACCGATACGGACAGGCCGGTGACAAGCGAGGCCATCAAGTAGGAAATCCTCTTCACCCGCTCAACTTCCACCCCCAGGTGCATCGCCGTCTCGTCTCCTGTCGCTATGAGATTGAAGAAACGGGCTTGCGCGATGAGCACTCCGCCTGCAAGGAGCATCATCGGAAGGAGTACGATAACGGAGCGCATCTCGGCCGCCCCAAGATTCCCGATGAGCCAGAGATAGGTGGTTCGGATATCCTGGTTCATCACGGCCGTGAAGAGCAGCACCATCGCGCTGAAAAATGCCCCGACCATCACTCCGGAGAGAAGCAGCGCGTTGGTATCAAGGGACCCGCGGCGATACCCGAGCGCGAACACGAGGAGCATGACAGATAAGGAACCGACAAAAGAAAATAACGGTGGGAGGAACTGTGAAACACCAAGCCCGAGCGACATCGCCACCAGCGCCCCGACTGTCCCGCCGCTCGAAATGCCGAGGATGTACGGCTCCGCGAGAGGATTCCGCAACAGTGCCTGAAAGGTTGCTCCCGCAACCGAAAGGCCCGCGCCGACGATCATCGCCAGCAGGACACGCGGCAGTCGGATCTGAAGGATAATGGTCCGTATCGCTTCACTGGAGTGATCGGGACCCTGGAACAGAACGGCCGCGACTTCACTGACGGAAGTGCGCGTGGTGCCGGCCACAAGTGAAAGGAACGCGACGAGAACCAGTCCGCCCAATAACAAACCGAGAGTCACGATTGTGGTACGAAGTGTCAGCAGCGGACGCGGCATGGGGTTGACTATTCCGGAAGTTATTCCTTGGAGAAGGAGTCGAGCGATTCCCACATGGCATCCAGTAAATCCCCCACTCCGTCGCGGGAGACGGCGGAAATCCGGAAGACCGGAACACCTCTGCCGAAGGAGATTTTCTTCATGGATTTGATCATGCCCTCGTCGAACAGATCCATCTTGGTCAGAGCAACGATTTTGGGTTTCTTCGTCAGGGCAGGATTGTGCCCGGCCAGTTCGTTGAGCAGCACCGTATAGTCCTTCTTGGGGTCCTTGCTGATCGCCTCGATCAGGAAGACGAGGACTCTTGTCCGTTCGATATGCCGCAGGAATTGCGTCCCGAGCCCCTTCCCTTCATGAGCCCCCTCGATCAATCCGGGGATATCCGCAACGGTGAAGCTTTTTGAAAGCGCATACCGGACGATGCCGAGGTTCGGCGCAAGGGTGGTGAAGGGATAGTCTGCGATTTTCGGCTTGGCAGCGGAAATAACCGAAATGAGGGTCGATTTGCCGGCATTCGGGAAGCCCACTAATCCGACATCCGCGAGGAGTTTCAGCTCGAACTGCAATTCGCGCTCCGTGCCGGGCGTTCCCGGTTCGGCAATGCGTGGCGCCTGGTTGGTGGGGGTTGCAAACTCTTGATTTCCCTTTCCTCCCCTCCCTCCTTTCGCCACGACGACTTCATCTCCCGGGCCGACGAGGTCCGCGAGAAGTTCATTGGTTTGTGCATCGCGCACCAGGGTCCCACATGGGACTTTCAAGACGGTGTCGACCCCGGTCTTTCCTGTTTGATTTTTCCCGCGGCCATGTTCACCGTTCTCGGCCTGGTAATGTCGTTTGTAGCGGAAATCCAGAAGCGTGTTGAGCTGTTTGTCGGCCCTGATCAGCACATGGCCTCCGTTGCCGCCGTTGCCGCCGTCGGGTCCTCCTTTGGGAACGAATTTCTCCCTCCGGAAGCTGATGACGCCGTTGCCGCCGTTTCCGGCCTTCACACTGACAAGCGCTTGATCGATAAACTGCATGGGGACCCGTTGGGGATAATGGAGGAGGGGGGTTACAGCTCGTTCCCACCCGACTGCGTGAACCGACCATGAATCTTATCGGTAAAGAGGATAGCTTCTTCGGAAAAAGGGTCGACATCGTTGGCAATAAATAGGTCCTTGAGATACATCGAGGCCTCATTCCAGTCCCTGAGGGCATTCAGACGATCGACGGCGTCCCGGAACTCCACCTCATCCTTACGGAAGATCGTCCGGACAAACGCCTTTTGTTCCGGAGGGGAAAACAACATGTGAATATCCGGAAGCTCATCGCCTTGGTATGGACTTTGAACGTGGCTGCCGCCCTGAGCCAGGGGCTCCGGTTCGACGAAAGGACGTATCGGTTCTTCATCGTAAAAATCGGAGTACAGCTTCGCGGGAGAATTTTTTGCCGGGGGTTGCGTGGCCGCAGGCTGTCCCCCCGCGGAGGATTGCTGAACATCGCCACCCCCGGCGACGACTTTGGGCTGAGTTCGTTCACGGGGAAACTCGACGGTCGCTTCGTCGTTCCCGGTACGGACCTTTTCGATGAAGTCGGCCAGCAGATGGAGGGTGATCTCCCCCAGATCGTTCAGGTCCCGCTCCGTCTCAAGCCGCTCCTTGATGGCATTCAATTTCTTGTCTTCAAAGAACGCGATCGCGGCGTTGATCGGGATCCGGGGCTCGGCGGATCCGTCGACGGGGGGGGGTTGACCGGCTTGCATGAATTTGACCATCGGTCGGGCCATCAGCGCCAGCTCGATGCTGGAATGTTCTGCAACGATTTCGCGGTCGATCTTCTCGAGCAAGGTGCTGAACTCTTCGTACGTCATCTCCGCCACGCCCCGCTCTTCCATATACCGCCCGATGATCTCGGTATAGTAGGGATAGTCGAGACAGTACCGGAGTTTCCTGCTGATCTCCGACGCTCCTCGCTTTCGCTGATTTTCGAACATGAAGCTCAGCAGGGTCCATTGCGGGCGGCAGAGGAAGTTGAACTGAAAGTGGACCGCATGGTCGAGCATGAGATCGAAGTCATGCTGCCCGAACTGGTAGTGGTACACGAGCAACAGGTCGAGCTGGCGATGGAGCCTCACGACTTCCGGGAGCGAGTAGGGAAATTTATTGGATCGCACCTCCAACTGGCGCTCTTCCTTCAGCAAGTGTTCCACATCCGCCTTGAAATAGGCCTTGATGGCCGGATGGATATCCGCCAACAGAATGTCTCTCAACCGGATCGTCTCTTCCTCACCAATGGTGCGCGCCCGGACGGTGTTCCGGATAATATCGATTTCCGCTTCGAAGATATATCCCATGACTGGAGTGGTTAAAGTGGATACAGCAAATGATGGTTCTTACTTTCCTGCTTTCACAAGCGCGTTCACACGGTCAATCTCTTTCTGGGCCGCTGTCTTGAAGGTCGCATCGATGCCTGAGCGTGCGATGATCTGCCGGTACATGGTGATGGCCTGGTCAAATTTCGACATTTTCTCATACGCCTGACCGGCCATATAGTATGATGTCGCGATCCAATCTACTTTCGTCCGCCTGGTCACAAGGTACGGGACCTTGAGGAACTCCAGGATGGCCTGCTGGTAATCCCCCTTGTAGAAATAGGCCTCTGCGATATAGTAGCGGACCTCCGCCTCGGTGTCCGCTTCGGCGTTCTCCAGGAGTGTCTGAAGGTGCAGCGCGGACTGATCGTAGTATCCCAGGCGCTGGTACAACACGCCGATATCGATCCGCTTGTTGATCAACTCAGGATCGTCGGGAAAACGTTCGATGTACCTCCGGGTTAATTCCAACGCCCCGTCGTAGAGGGTGAGTTCCTTATAGGTGAGAATGAGATTGTTCATGGCAAACCGGACAAGGTCGGGGGACCGTTGTTCTTCATCAAGGATCGCCTTAAAGTGTCTCCCTGCTTCATCCCATTGTTCCATGTTGTAGAACACGTTACCGAGGGCAAGGCGCGCACGCGGAGCAACGGGATCTTGAGGGTAGGTTTGAAGGATGGATTCGTACAGCTTCTTCGCCTCCTCGATTTTTTCGCCCAGCTCGGCCACCCGTGCGTTGCCGTAAATCGCCTGCGGGACCATCGCCGTGGAGGCGTAGCGCTGCACCACGTTATCAAAATAGCGCTTTGCATTGTTCAGATCGCCGTTGCGGAGGAAGACCATGCCGCGTTCGTACTCGAATTCCGCGGCATAGCGCGACACGCCGGGAAACTGCCGGATGAAATTCGCTGAGTGCGCATCCGCCTCACGGGTATTGTTCAGCCGGAAGTAGCTCACGACCACGCGGGCCTGGATATACTGAATCAGGGTGTCGTTCTTCACCTGCGGCAGGGCCTCGTTGTACCGGGCAATCGCCTGCGTATACTGCTCGTTCTTAAAATACAGATCCCCCGCTTCGAATGCAGCGGGATTGAATTCCCCTGCTGCACCGACCGAGAACCGGCTTGCATCCTGCAAGTACCGAGTTGCCAGGCTAATGTTGTTTTCGTCCCTCGCGATCGCGGCAAGGGCATAATAGGCCCTGCCCGAGCGATCGCTCTGCGAATCCCGCATCAGGAAGAGAGCATACCGGCGCTTCGCTTCTTTCTTATCACCGGACCGGTCATAACACACTGCCATCTCGAACCAGACTTCTGCCGGCGCGTCGAGCAGCGGGGTGAGCGCATCGGGAAAGGAGCCGAGGTAGGCCTGGAAATTCTGAATGGCCTGTGCATCGTCGCCTGCCGCGAACAGGAGGCGCGCCCGCGCAAGGCTTACTGCGCGTTCGGTCGTCGCATAACTGTACCGGTCTGCTATCGTCTGGTACATCCGCAATGCGTCGGCCGTGTTTCCCTTCCCTGCAAAGAGCCCGGCCAGATTCCACGCTGCCTCTGCTGCCGAAGCGTGTGAAGGGTACTGCGAAACAAACTCCTGCCAAACGGCAATCGCACTGTCGCTCTCCGCCATTGAGGCATAGGACTCCCCCAAATGGAACAAAGCGTCCGGAGCAAGGACGCTTTGCCTATATTGGCGAAGGATCGTTTGGTACATTTGAGCCGCCTCGGGGAACGCTTTGAGGGACTGGTAGCGGCGGGCCATTTCAAAGAGAGCCGCGCCCATCCGCTTGAAGTTCTGCATTCGGCGGGAGAAATCAGCTTCGATCGTGGCAACACCGGCAGCATTGGTTGCCGGGCGCAAACGGAGTTTCAGAGCGCTGAACGCCGCGTCTTCGGAGAATTCGCTTGCTGGAAACTCCGTTAAGAGCTGGTCGAATAACCCCTCTGCCCGTTCCTCGAAATGCGCGGTATTACCCTCCTTGTTCTTCGAGAGTCGGAGCGATTCGTTTTCATATGCCTTCGCCTGATAATATAATGCCGCGGGGCGTTGCGAGGGATCCAGGCCTAGCTGCAAGGCCAACCCAAACTGTGAGGCTGCCCGGTCGTAATCCTTCAAGTCGTCATAATAAATTCGACCAAGGCGAAAGGCGAGATGGGCTTTGGACTGCTGCGCGATCACATCCCCAATCAACAACGCAAGGTTCTCCAGTCCGGCCTCTTTGTTCTTTGCTTCGAAGAGCCTGATCGCCTCCATCGCTTTACGCGCGTCCGCCACATACTCGCTGGCAGGGAACCGGACCGTCAGGCTTTCATACTGCTCCATTGCCTCATCGAGGGCGCCGGATTGATGGAGTGCCGTCGCCGCACTGTACAGGGCATCGTCAACAAAGGGGCTGGAGCCATGGTCCGCCAGCACGGCTTCATAGAATGTCAATGCCTGGCGGTAGTCTTTCAGTTGAACTTGCGCGAGCTGCGCGGCGCCGACCAGGAGCCGTGAAACCTCGGCGTCATCCGGATATCGGTCCACGAAAGCGTTGGTCAACCGGATAGCCTCCAGAGCATTCCCGCCTGCCACCGCAATCCTTATCGTTGCAAGCACGACCTGGGGTTGGATCGCAGAGGCGGAACTATCCTGCATCAATCGTTTCAACGAAGCAGCGGCCTTTCCCGGAGCCCCGGCACGTTCAGCGGCGAGCGAGGCCCGTAGCAACACCTGATGGATTTGTTTTCCGGCAAGAGGCATTGCCCGTTCGTACATCGCAAGCGCCTGGGACGCATCTCCCCCGATGAGGTAGATATCCCCCAGTTCCAGGAACGCGCTCTCCCGCATCCCGGGAGGAGTTTGAAGGGAGTCGGCAACCAGACGCGTCCAGGCTTCCCTGGCTTCTGCGATAGTCCCCGTTTCCTTGTGCAAGGAACCGGTCAGAAAAAGCGCTTGAGCATAACCGGGTGTCGAGCGGTAGTTTCGGACTACATCATCTAATGCCTGTTGAGCTTCCTCATGTTTTGAGAGTCCTGCCAATGCCCGGGCCATGATCACGAGCCCCTGCGCCTTCAGGTTGTCATCTTTCGTGAGATCGACGACGCGTTTCGATTCCGTGCGGGAGAGTTCGAACTGGTTCTCGGAAAGATAGAGCTCCGCCAACTTCAGTCGGGCCGGCACAACAACATCGGCAGAAGTGTACTCCTGCACCAGCGTTCGAAGAACCTTCCGTGCATTCTCCGGGTCGCCGGCTTGTTCAAAGTATTCCCCCGCCTTGGAAAGCGCATCGGGGGCAATCCTGCTTCTCGGATGGAACGTCTTGACCCGTTCGAACGCCAATCCCGCTTCCCGGAAATTTTTCATGGCAACGTACGCTTCAGCAACATTCCACCAGGCCTCAGGGGCCTTTGGGTTCTGGGGGAATGCAAGGGCAAAATTCTGGAAGTTCAACCGGGCATCGTCATGCTTTCCCAGTTTGGACTGGGCCAGGCCAAGGTAGAACCGCGCTTCGATGCCTTGAGCAGTATTGGGGTAGGATGTCACGAACTGGCGAAATTGCTCCAGGGCAAGATCGTACAGCTTGTCGTTGTAAAGGTTGACTGCCAGCTTAAAATCGGCGTTTTCCCTCGTATCCTGAGCCCGGACAGCGACCGGGGAGAACACCAACAGCACTGCTATCAATAGCATACTTCTCTTCATAAGGTTTAAAAGGTAGCACATATTCGATGGAGTTTCAAGGCGTTCCTGATGGAGGCCGGGGGGGAGGAAAAAAGAGGGCGTGGGTTAAGAGCAAAGGCTTCGAGAATTCTGAGCCCGTTCTTTTCTCCCCCTCATCGAGGGGGAGTGTCCCGAAGGG
>DKJQ01000001.1 GCA_002454845.1 Ignavibacteria bacterium UBA6688 | reverse complement strand
AACGCCTTTCGCGCAAGACCATACACCGACGGTACGGATTCCGCCTGTTTTTCCAATGATTTTTCCCCTTGCCCTGCTGGCACGAACCTTGAGCAATCACTCGTGAAAGAGAACTATGACAGCAGGAGGTTCTATGAAAACGTCGATAATCATTCTTATGGCAAGCGTACTCGCGGCGGGTTGCAGCGAAGCGTTTTTGGTTGACACGACCCCTCCGATGCCACCGAGGGACATCTTTGCGACGGGTCTGGACAACGCCATTGAACTGACCTGGGAGGCGAATCCGGAGCCCGATGTTGCCGGGTACAGCGTCTGGGCCAGTGATGGCTATGACGGGAAGTACACGCTCATCGCCTCAACAAGTCGTCTGAGTTTTGTCGATGCTGGAGTTCAGAACGGAGTGAGAATCTTCTACGCGGTCACGGCGTACGATTTTGAAGGGAATGAAAGCGACCTCAGCCGCGATGTTGTCTATGCCACACCCCGCCCCGAGGGCTACGGAATCCGGTTGAACGACTTCCGCACCTCCCCCAACACCGCGGGGTATGATTTTTCAACGTATTCGGTCGGCAAGTTCAATGACGATTATACCGATCTCTTCTTTGAGAATTTTGAAGGCCGTCTTTATCTCAATGTGTGGGATGATACCGACATCCAGGATATGGGATACACCTCCTCGTTGTATGATATTTACGAGGCCCCGGAAGGCGGATGGGCTTCATCCCGTTCCGTGGAAGTGATACCCGGCCACACCTATGTTGTCTGGACGTGGGACGACCATTATGCCAAGATTCGGGTGCGCGAGCAGGACGGTTATACCGTGAAGTTTGACTGGGCGTACCAGGTTGCGCCCGGGAACCCGGACCTGAAGAAGAACCCTCCCAGCGACGGGAAACGAAATCTGGATCGAAGCGATCCGGTTGCGCTGATGAAATAAGTGGGGATGATGGCTGGTGGGGAATCGAGGGCGACACTGCCGGGGAAGGATGGAGTGGAAGAGTGGGAAGGGCAGTGTCGCTCTCCCGCTTTTTCCCGGCTCATTCCGGCGGTTGATTTTGTTAAGCTTTTACGATACTTTGAGGCTGGCAATGAAGTTCTGGATGGTCATACTATCGCTCTGTATTGTTGCTGAAGCTTCGGCGCAGGTGCGGCCACTCCAGCAACGGAAGCAGAAGAAAGACTCTATCGTGGGCGAGGAGGCAGTCCGGTTTTCGCCACAACAGGTGGCTGTTCGTTCGTTCTTCGGTAAGATCCAACATGGTATTCTTTCCGCATCACTGGCCTCCTCTCCATCCTTCTTTGCCAACCAGGTCTCCGTGAACATGAGCGGGGGGGAGAGTGGATACTATTCTTCCAACCAGGTGCTTTCACTCCTGCAAAATTATTTTCTGAAGCGCAAACCTGCAGGGTTCGAGTTTTCCCGATTCCATGACCTCGGTCCGGCCCCGTACGCCACCGGGAGGCTCACGTACAACACAAGAGGGAACCGGGAGTCTGCCCAGGTCTACGTCTCGCTTGTGGAGCAGGATTCGAAGTGGGTGATCAGCCAGTTGAACATCTATTGACCGTCCTCATGCCAGGCCTTCGAACCGTCGCTGAGTTTCCGGCCCGCCCCGCTCTGTGGGGCTTTTTCATTTCTCTCGCGCTCCTTGTTCTCTCCCTGCTTGTCCGGTGGTGGTACCCTGTTTACCTCGAAGGCAATTGGCCGGAGAAGCAGGAACGACATCTCCAAAGCATTGGAGGTGAGATTGACGACCAGTTCCAACGGCGATCCGGGGTTCTCAGCGCCCAGGTCTCCCGCGTGCTCGAAGACCTGGATCTTTTCCAGCGGATTCGCGAAGGAACGCCGGCACGGGTGGCGGAACTCTTCAGCCGAATCGAGTCTCTGCGCTTCGATAATACCGTCACACTCGAGATCACCGATGCCCAGGGCTCGGTTCTTCTTTGGGCGGGGCGAAGCGTGGTACCCCAGTACAAGAACATCCTTCAACAGCAGCCGGCGGTCGATTCCTTTCTTGTTATTTCCAGCGCGAACCTTCATCGATTTCTTTCGGTGGGGAAGATGACCGCCGACCACCGATTTTGTGTCGTCGCAAGCCAGCCACTGGAGTTGAATTTCCCGCTTTCGAATCGATTTGTCTCCCGCTATAGTTTCAGCGAAGAATTGTCGAATAGCCTCCAAGTCTCTGTTCGGCTCTCGTTCAACGGAGAAGGTCCCCCTGCGGCTGAAGGCGAGTTTGTGCTGCCGTTAAGGGATTTTGCGGGACAAACCTTGGTACGGGCAATCGTCAGACCTCACGTCCTTGAAGAGGAAACGCAACAACTGGAGGCAACGTGGAGGGGCGTGACCGCGGCGGGGTTCATGCTTGCGACCGGTTTTCTGATAGTGCTTGGCTGGCGTCGGGTGACATCCGTACCATCGTTCGCCATGCGATCACTGGTGGGAATTTTGACAGTATGGGGGATTCGCGTGGGATGGAGAGCTGCGGAAGCCCCCTCCGCCCTGGTGGGAGGAATGTTGTTCGATCCGGCGGTCTATGCGTCGCCGTTCTACCTGAACCTAACTTCTTCCCTGGGGGAGTTGTTCCTTTCCTGTCTTGCGGTTTTGCTCACCGTACAGATCCTTGGACGCAGGCAACTGCAATTCCCCGCGGTCGGCGAGCCGAACGAGTCGTTCCGTTCACTCGGGAAAGTTTTCCTCGTGGCGATTCCTGTGGGGTGGTCTGTTGGACTACCTTGGATTATCAGAGGTTACGGAGCCGCCATGCGAAGTTTGGTGTTTGATTCAACGATCCCGTATCAGGATCCGGGAAGTGTCGTTCCGTCACTTTCTGCCGCAATCATGTATGTCAATATCTTCATGCTTTCGCTTGCCCTGCTGCTGATTGTCATGGCAGCGTTTTCTGCCGGCACAAGCGCTCTTTCCCGCCTGCTCCCACGTGCGTCCGTGCCGGTCGTTTCTTCTTTGAGTCTGGTCCTCTTCCTGGCGGGATTCGGGCTCTTTGCCTCGCTGGATCGTGTCCCTCAGGTACCTTTGTGGGTTCCGCCGGCGTTGTTTGCCGTGAGTCTCGGTTTTGTCAACTTCCGGGCGGCCTCGTCCCGGACTGAAGACGGTTTTTCCCTTCTCTCTGGCAAGGATTACGGTGTTCTCCTGTTCACGGTGTTCCTCCTCTCCGTTGTGGTGTTGGATTCCAAACTACACGACAAGGACCGCCAGCGGGTGGAGACGTTTGCCAGTGAGCTCCTGCGACCTGTCGATGGATGGCTTTCATTTGTCGTGACGGAAGGATTGAACACCGCCGGTGAAAAATTCCCGGTGCAGTTCAGCGGGCCGGTGCAGGATTCTTCGCGGAGAAGCGACCTGGCATTCAACCTCTGGGCGCAGACCCTCATGAGTAAAGAGGGATACAACTCCGGGGTCTATGTCTATGATCGTGAGGGAAAGGAGATCAGCAATTTTTCCGTGGGCCTGACTTCCTATGAAGAGTACGAGTTGCTGAGCCGCGTCTTCGATGCGGAAGAAGAGGCTTTGCTCGTGTTCGAAAGAAACCTTCCCCAGGACCGGATCAAATACTATGGTGTTTGGGGGACTCTTCTCGATTTCCAGGGCATGCCCATCGGCACAGTCGCGATGGGACTTTCCGCCAGCCAGCGATTCCTTTTCCGCGGGGAAACCCCCGAACTGCTTCGGTCGACAGGACAGAATCAGTTCGACCATCGATTCAGACCTGTCTCGGTGACGGAGTATCTTTATGGAGTTCTCGCTTCCACGACGAACACGGAACTTGCAAAGGAGATGCGGGTGCGGGACGAAATCCTGACGGAGTGGGATCGCTCCGGCGACCGCTTCCTGTGGACCGAGGAACGGGTTGGGAACGAAGACACAGAAATCCTCTACGCGCGGGATCCGTCACAACCGGAGCGGATCGTCACGTTGCACGTCGGTTCTCTGGATATCCGGTGGCACGTCTTCAACCTCGTGAAAATGATGCCGGTCTACGCCTTGATGTCAGTACTGGGGGTGCTGATGCTGGTCGCGCGGGCCCGCGAGAAATGGCCGATGCGGGCATTCGGATTCAGAGAAAAGCTCGTCACCTCCTTCGCCATTCTCTCCGTCCTGCCGTTGCTGGTCCTTGCGTATTATAACCGCGAGCTGGCCGTGGACCGGTTGAATGAAACGATCGGTCGACGGCTCTCCCAGGAGCTTGATCTTGTGGAGCAACGCATCACCACGGCCGTGCTGGACGAAGAGGATTTCCTGTCGGGCATCAACGATGATTTCTGTGAAGTGGTAGCGACGGATCTAGGGATCGATTTCACGGTGTACGGAAGGATGTCGCTCCAGGCGAGCAGCCGCCCGGAACTGTATAAAGCCTCCATCCTTGACGAACGGCTCCATGGCCCCGCATTTGCCAATGCCGTGTTGCTCGGAAAGAAGTTCTATCAGGCTTCGGAGCAGATTGGGACCGTGCGATACATCGTTGGCTATCGTCCGTTGTATCTCGGGGAGCGTTTTCTCGGCGTGATCGCGGTTCCGGCGCTCTATCGGCTGCAGGAAATCGACGAAGAGCTTGCGCAGCGGAATGCATTCTTGCTGGGGGCCTATGCTGTTGTGGTCCTGATTATTATCGTCATCGCGGTAGCCCTTGCAAACAGGCTCTCAAAACCGCTACGGGAGTTGTCGGCCGCCGCGCAACGGGTGGGACGGGGAGAGCTGGATGTCCGGATCCCCAGACGTTCCTCCGATGAAGTCGGTGAGCTGGTGGACTCGTTCAATGAGATGACTGACGAATTAAAGTCGAACAGGGAACACCTTGTACGCGCCGAACGGGAACTGGCATGGAAGGAAATGGCGAAGCAGGTCGCTCATGAGATCAAGAACCCGCTCACACCCATGAAGCTCTCCATGCAGCATCTTGTGCAGGCTTACCGGGACGGTGTCTCCAATTTCGGGGAGGTTCTCGATCGCGTGGCCCAAACCATGGTCGACCAGGTGGAAGCTCTTTCCCGTATCGCCTCGGAGTTCTCCAATTTCGCCAGGATGCCGGTCCGGAAATTCGAGAGAGTCGATGTCAACGACCTTCTTCGTGAAACAGTGGTTCTCTTTGCCGGGGTTCGGGGAGTTGAGTTTCGGACAAACTATTCCGAAGTTCCGCTGCCGCTCATTGCCGACAAAGATGAGTTGCGGCGCGCCCTGATCAATATTATTCGCAACAGTGTTCAAGCCATGGACCAGGAGGGGATCGTGGCCATCGAGTCGTCGGTTCATGGCGGCACGTGCCGGATTCGCATTCGGGACAACGGGCCCGGTATTCCCGAAGAAATTCAGGCGAAGGTCTTCCAGCCAAATTTTTCCACGAAAACGGACGGGATGGGAATCGGGTTGGCGATTACGCGGAAAGTCATTGAAGACCTTGATGGTGCCATTACTCTTCGAAGCACGGTAGGAGAGGGGACGGTCATCGAGATTATGCTCCCGGTGAAACCTCAGTAGCAGGGTGACGAAAAACCCGCTCATTTGCCCCAAGTCACCAAGACACAGCCGGAGGCCGCTGGAAG
>DKJQ01000213.1 GCA_002454845.1 Ignavibacteria bacterium UBA6688 | reverse complement strand
ACTCCGCACGTATCAAGCGTCTACAGGCATTTTTTGTACATCAGTCGTCCGAATCAGCAACCCGGCTGAAAGAAGTCCAGCGATAAGACAGCCAGCCCACAAAGAAACTGCGCCATAGAGGTCCAACACAAACGCCCCCAACCAAGGACCAATGGTAAACGCCAGGCTCACCATCATTTGATAGAACCCCATGTAACGCCCCCGGAGTTGTGATGGGGCGATCTCACTGAGGAACGATGCCGTGCTGGGGAACAGGATCATCTCCCCGAAGGTCCACACCACCACCGTCATCGCGATGAACCACGCATCCTGGGCGAAGACGAGAAGCCCGAACCCCAGTCCGAACAGTAGCGCGCCCAGCGGCAATGTCCGCTTGTACGGCCAATCCTCCATGGCAAGGTTGAGCGGGATCTCGAGGAAGATGATCAGCCCAGTGTTGATGGTGAACATCAGGCCGTAGATCGCCTCATTGAGATGAAGATCGCGCACCATGAAGATCGGGAGAGCCGCTTCGTGCTGAAAAAAAATGGCGAAGGTCGGCAGGAGAGCCGCGAGGAACCAGAAAAGTCGCAGGTTGGTAGCAGGATATGCGCGGAGGGACGATCCCGTTTCCTTTTCACCGGTCAGGGCAGCATGGTCCCGGTGATGCGTGCGGATTGGGGAAAAAACCAAAAGAAGCCCTGCGGCAAGCGTTGTCGTTGCATTGACGTAGAAGAGTGCGGAGTAGGAGAGGACGGCGAGAAATCCACCGATCGCAGGGCCGATACTCATGCCGAGGTTGATGGAGAGGCGAAAGAAAGCGAACGCGAGTTTTCTCTGTTCCGCAGGGACGGCATTGGTGACATAGGTGAGGTTGGCCGGCCGGAAGGCTTCGCTCGCCATGGCCCAGAGGAACGTGACTGCGAGGATCGATTCGTAGGTGGACAGGAATGGGAAGAAAAAAAGAAATCCTCCCGTGGTGAGGAGTGAGATCTCCATGATGCGTAACGGGTTGAACCTGTCGCACAGCCATCCTGAAATCGGGGCGGTCACCAGTGCGCCGATACCATAGACGGAGATCGCGAGGCCGGCCTGAGCGGCAGACAGTTGGATCGACCTCGTCAGATACAGGACGAGGAACGGCAATGCCATGGTCCCGGCGCGATTGATCAGGGTGGCAAAGAAAAGGAACCACATATCCCGCGGAAGAGCCCCGAGGCCCTTCCATGGGTTCGGTAACTTGAACTTCATGAGGGTGTTGGGAAAAGGAGTAGGGCGGAGAGGCTCTCCGCCCTACAGGCTGCGTCCTACTTTGTGTATGAATCAATAACCTGGTTGATGGCCGCACTGCAAACAGGATCGAACCCGACAAGGCTTAACGAGAACATACGGCAATCCAGCGACGGTCGGTAGAGTCCTTTGGAGACATACCCGGCTCCTTCATAGGCGCCGACTTTTCCCGTGTGTGCCGGATCCCTGAGAAGCTTCATCGCGTGCTGGTAAAGCGGTTCCCGTTTCTCATAATAATCACGGGCAAGGCGGTCAAGTTTTCCCCTCAGCGCTTCAAGGCTATCGTAACTCACCTTCTGCCACGGCGTGGGGAGGGGTGTCCCTGATGCGATGAACGACTTCCATTTGATGGTGGCGGGATCGTTGAGTGCCGTGATGTTCGGCTCCCACGGCTCGACCCCCTTCTGGTAAAAATCGACGTACGAAATCTGCGACGAATAGTACTCATCCCCCAACCCGGCAAAAGAATGCCCGAGTTCATGGACAAACACATAATCCATCTGCCACTCCTGTCCCTTCGTATCGACCTGCGTGTAACAGGTGGTGTAGAGGTTGTAGATACCTCCCCCTCCGTACCGGTTGTCGTTACAGAGAATGGTGAGGGCGTCGTACGGCACGCTCCCGGCGATATCCCGCAGGATGCGGTTTTCTTCCGTCAAAACGTACCGGGCGCTCCCAAAGGTGTTGTACATTGTTCCGAGGGCATTCTCCTTCCACTCGCCTTTATCAGGTTTGTCGATGCCGGATTCGTTCGACTCCACTTCGATGATCCAGACATTGAAGTCCTGCTTCCGTTCCTTGAACGGGCTGGTGCTGAAAAGTGCATCCATGAAGTGTTGCGCATCCTTATTGAACTTGGCGATGTCCGCTATGGCGTATCCGTCACCCATGATCAGGAGATCGACTTTGTTCTGCGGCTCCCCGCTGTCCAGGAGCTTTTTCGATGCGAACCGTGCAGTTCGTTTCCCTTTGTTGACCTGTGTCGGGGAATTCGGGTCGATGACCGTGGAGAACACCTGATGGAAGATCATCTGCCTATCCCTCCGTGAGATTGTCACCTGCACGGGATGTTTGGGGTAAGGAAACCGGACCGTTTCGTGGAACGTTCTGAAGATGCCGGCCAGAGATTCCTCTGTCGATTGCCACTCGTTAAAGATGCTGGAGAAGCCTCGGGAATAGATCAGCGAGGCCGAGGCAACATCGTACACGCGCATCATATATTCTCCGAGGTTGAGATTGTCCACCAACCGGGTGCGGCTCCCCGGCCACGGGCCTTCCTCGTACACCTTGTCGAGCGCGAATGTCTCCTGTCCCTTCGTTCCCGTGTGATGGTAATCGACCCGCATCGCCTTGTCGGTAAAATATGTGGCGAAGCTTTGGGAAAAGAGAACCGATGGTATTACAATGAGCAAGAGTGAAACCAGCTTTTTCATAAGAGGGTCCTTTGGAAAAGTATGACGAAGACAAAATCAGCTACCAAGGCACAAAGACACAAAGAACAGCCGGACGCGTACGGCAACGCTCAAAATTGGAAGCCACTTGCTTTTCCGGTTCTTTATCAAACCCTTTGTGTCCTGGTGTCTCGTGGCAAATGAACAAAGTGCGATCATCAAATAGTATGTTTCCGTCCCTTATTGACATCCTGGAGATATTTCATCAGCGGCTCAAAATAACGAAGCATCGCATTGGCGTTCAAATCCTCGCCGGTAGTCTCCTTCAGGACGATCCGCCAGTCACGGGACGCGCCGGGGGTCATGATCTTTTTGAGAAATTCTCCAACCTCCTTGCTCCCGTAATAGTCGGTTGCCCGCGGGTCTTGTTTCAGGATGTTGTTCGCAATATGGTCATGAAGCTGGAACAGGAGCACGTATGACAGTGCGTAATCATAATACTGTGCCGCGTCGTCGTTGATATGGGTCTTGGTGGATGCATCACAATACTGTTCACCGCGGGGTGCGGGGGGGACGATTCCCTGGTATTCCTTCACGATCTCCCACCACCGCGCGTTATACTGATCCTTCGAAAGATTTTTCTCGTACAAATCATGCTCGAAACGGGACATTGTTCCCGTGGAAAACGGGATGAAGACGGCGTAATTCAACGCCTCCTTCAGAAGAGCCTGCACAGGGTCGACGGTCGCCTCTTTCGGGGCGAGGCCCCGGCCTTCGAGGAACGGCCGCTGCATGGACGCAAGGCCGATCATACTTCCGATCGCTTCATGGTAGGCGCGGTTGGCTCCCTCGCGCATGAGCGGCGGGACATCAGGGTTTGTGTAACTGATGAAATAATAAACATGTCCCAGTTCGTGATGGGTCGTCTCATACCATTCGGCGTTAGGTTCGACGCTCATCAGGGAGCGAAGGTCGTTCTGCAGGTCGAGATGCCAGGCGCTCGCATGGTTGTTCTTTTTGAATGAAGCTCCCTCCGGGAGCGGGTAGAGTGATGAACGATCCCAGAAGCTCTGCGGCAACGCGGGCCATCCGAGGCTGATGTAGAATCCCTCCGCCTGTTTCACGATCCATTCCGGCGTTTTTTCCTTCAAGGCCTCGTCGATGTTCATCCCTTCCACCGAAACCATGGCGCTCCAATCCTGTCCCCATCGGTTGGGGAGCCAGTCGGCGGGAAGCAGGTCGGGAACGGGCTGGCGGTATTTTTTTGCCAGCTCGTACCGCGCATAGGTGTGCAGCTCACGGTACAGGGGGCGCAGCTCGCGGTTCAGCTTGTCCATCAACTCCATCATCTCCTGAACCGTCATACCATAGTCGGAGACCTGGTAGGCGAAGTAGGAGGAATAGCCGAGAGGTTTCACCGTTTCGTTCCTCAACCGGGCGAGATTGGCGAGACCGTCCTTCAGAGCCGTCCCCACCTCCTTCGAGGCTTCCCATGCTGCGCGGCGTTCCTTCAGGTTGGC
>DKJQ01000363.1 GCA_002454845.1 Ignavibacteria bacterium UBA6688 | reverse complement strand
GCCCTCGGACGCAGAACGACCAAGAACCCGGTCGGTGCGTTCCAGGCTTTGTCGGCCTCAAAATACTGGCCCCTCGTCGGTTACCTCGGTGTCGTCACCGGCGTCGGAATCCTCTCGTTCTACCTCGTGGTCGCCGGCTGGACGCTCGGATACATCGTCAAGGAGGTAACGGGCAACATCGGGACCTTTGGATCTTTCGTCCAGGACCCGCTCAGCGAGATCGGATATTTTGCGGCGTTCCTCGGACTCACGCTGTTCGTGGTATTGGGAGGCGTTGAAAAAGGCATCGAGCGGTGGTCAAAGTTCCTGATGCCTGCTCTCCTCGTCCTGCTCCTTGGCCTTATCGCGTACAATGTCACCCTCGAAGGAGCTTCGAAAGGCATCGAGTTTTACCTCAACCCCGACTTCAGCAAAATCACCGGCTCGACCTTTCTCGCGGCCATGGGTCAGGCATTTTTTTCACTGAGCCTTGGTATGGGAACCATGATCACGTACGGGAGCTATCTTCCCAAGAAGGAGAATATTCCTGTCAGCGCCGTGGCTGTGGCTCTTTCCGATACGGCGATCGCCTTCCTCGCGGGGCTGATGATCTTCCCCGCCCTTTTTTCCGTGGGACTTGAACCTTCCCAGGGCCCCGCACTTGTCTTCAACGTTCTTCCAAGTGTTTTTGCCACGATGCCCGGGGGGCAACTCCTTGGGATTGCTTTTTTTGTCCTGCTTGCGATCGCAGCACTGACCTCGACCGTTTCCCTGCTGGAGGTACCTGTTGCATTCCTCGTCGATCAGAAGAAGTGGTCACGGAAAAAAGCAGTGTGGATCATTTCCGGAGCAACCTTCCTTCTGGGTCTCCCCTCCGCGTTGGCACAGGGAACAAGTGAGTTCTTCTCCACGCTCTCCCTCTTCGGCCAAACCGGATTTCTCGACATCATGAGCTTCATCTTCAGCGATCTTTCCCTCCCGATCGGCGGATTCTTTATTGCCGTCTTCGTTGGATGGGTTTGGGGGGTCAGGAATGCTTCGGAGGAAGTCCTGCTGGGAGCCCCTCCCACCATCGCACGCCTGATGGTCGGATGGGGATTTCTCCTGCGATTCGTCTGCCCGGCGATGATTCTGCTCGTTCTGATTGCCAAGCTGTTCAGTTAAGAGACTCGGTACAGAAAGTCTACGGTCTTTCTTTCTCCACCTTAACGCTGGGAGAAGTTTGCTATGGATCAATTCCTTGACATGCTGCTGCACATCACCACGGAGATCGCCGATAACATCTGGTGGCCCGTTGTCATCCTGATGCTGGCAGGCGTGGGGGTGTACCTCACGTTCCAGACCGGCTTCATCCAGTTCCGGCGCCTCGGCCTGGCGATCCGGTTCATGATGATGGGACGCGATAAAAAGGACATGGCGGGTCGGACGGGGGATATCACTCCCTTCCAGGCACTCATGACGGCCCTTGCAGCAACAGTCGGGAACGGAAACATCGCCGGCGTAGCGACAGCCATCGCGAGCGGCGGTCCGGGCGCACCGTTCTGGATGTGGATGACCGCGCTCTTCGGCATGGCGACAAAGTATGCTGAAGGCATGCTCGGGCTTAAATACAGGATCAAAACCGCCGACGGCACGTACAGCGGCGGAGCGATGTATTACCTGCGCGATGGACTGAAGCAAAAGACTCTCGGAAAGTGGCTTGCCCTCTGGTTCGCTATCGCCGTCATTCTCATGGCGACCATGGGGAGCGGCAACATGGCGCAATCGAACTCGATTGCCCTGTCGCTGAACTCCGATTTCGGCATTCCCTTCATCGGAACCGGACTGGGCCTGGCGGTCCTTGTAGGACTTGTCATCATTGGTGGCGTCAAGCGCATTGCCGCGGTCGCTGAGCGGCTCGTGCCCAGCATGATCGTCCTCTACATGGGTGCATCTCTGTATGTCATTTTCACGAACCTGGGAATCATCCCCGAGGTGATTATGATCGTTCTGCGCTCGGCCCTCACGAACGAGGCGATGGTCGGAGGGTTTCTCGGCCATACGGTGAAGGAAGCGATTCGCTTTGGAGTCGCCAGAGGGACGCTCTCGAACGAGTCGGGCATCGGCTCATGTTCCATCCCGGCCGCAGCAGCAAAGGGAAACGAAGCAGCCGCCCAGGGAATGGTTGCCATGATGGGAACGTTCATCGACACGATCATCGTCTGCAGCATGACCACCTTCGTCATCCTCGCCTCCAACCTGCACCCGCATACCACCGGACTTACCAGCACGGCCTTGACCAAATCGGCCTTTGCCGTGGGATTGGGATCGGACCTCGGAGGGTGGATCGTGAGCCTGAGCAGTTTCCTGTTCGGCTATACGACACTTATCGGGTGGTCGTACTACGGTGAGCAGGGGGCCAAGTATCTGTGGGGGATCAAAAGTGTCATGCCCTACCGCTACATGTTCTGCGTCTTTGTCTTCTTCGGCGCCGTGTTGCAGGGACGACATCTGCAGATCGTTTGGAACCTGGGGGATATCGGGAATGCCCTGATGGCCATACCAAACCTGATCGGGTTGTTCCTGCTCGGAAGTGTGGTGAAGAGCGTGACCGAGGATTATCTGAAGCGGTGGGATGAAGGAAAGATTACAAGCCCGTTCGGAGATTGATCGAATCTCCCTGCGGTGTGACGGCAGGATAGAAAAAGAGAAGGCGACAATGACACTTGTCGCCTTCTTCATTCATGGACCTGTCCGAATGCCGGTCAATACAAGAACATCGGCTTCTCCAGGAGGTGTGCCACCTTGGGACGGTAATTCGCGACATCATACAGTTCATTTACATCCACCCGTTTTACACCTTGCGTCAAGGTATCGATCGGGACGGTCGTGTACTTCCCCTCACGCAACGCCACCATCTTGCCATACTGTTTATGCAGTGCAAGGTCGGTTGCCAGGTTGGCGAAACTGATCGCCACCATCCTATCCAGTGCATCCGGCTCGCCGCTCCGCATCAGGTAAGCGACCTGCTGGTAGACGGTGTGGACTCCTGTCAGTTTTTTCAAAGCTTGCTCCGTAACGGCTCCGATCCCTCCCAGCTTCTTGTGTCCATAGGCATCCTCTTCGCCGTACTCTACAATCTGCCCCCCCATCAGGTGGGCTCCCTCGGAGATGGTCATAAGTGCATAGTTGCTCGGGTTCTTTGCTTTGTCCTCCATCAGAAACTGCGCAAGCTTCTCGACGTCGAATGGAACCTCGGAGATGATCGCCCGGTCGACCCCCGCCAGGTATGCGGAGATCAGCGACGTTTCCCCGGAATTCCTGCCGAACAATTCCACCACCGCGATCCGCTCATGCGATCCGGCAACCGTCCGGAGCGCTGTGATGAAATCCACGCTGCGCGTGACCGCCGTCGAAAACCCGATACAGTAGTCGGTTCCAAACACATCGTTATCCATCGTTTTCGGAATGGCGATCACGGGGATTCCCTCCTTGTGCATACGCACGGCATAGCTCTGCGTGTCGTCCCCTCCGATGGTTATCAGCACATCGATCCCGAGTCGCTCGATCACCTTCAGAATATGCGGCGTGCAATCGACTCTCGCATCCTTCTCCATCTTCTCATACTCCGGCCGCCACAAGAATTTCGGGATGTCGCCTTTCCGCACCTTGCCCGGGTTGGTGCGGGAGGTGTGAAGAAACGTCCCCCCCGAGCGGTCGATCGTCCTGGTGTTCATCGTGTTCAGCGGAAGATAGTTGATCCCTTCGTTGTCATCCGCATCCAGCTCGAAGTTCAATATCCCGCCCCACCCTTTCCGGAGGCCCACAACCTGTGCCCCCTGTTCGGCGGCGCGATAGACGACGGCTTTGATACATGGGTTCAATCCGGGAACGTCGCCGCCCCCTGTGAGGATTCCGATTCTCATGGTCTCTGAGTCCTTTGCATTCGGTAGTTTACTTCAGTTGTGCGATGCCCCATCCGTCCATCGCCTCGAGCATCTTGTAGTCGGTCAGGTCATAGTGGATGGGAGTGACCGAAACATACTTGTTGCGCACAGCCGGCTGGTCGAACAACAATTCCTTCTCCGCCTCTTCCAGTGCACCGGATAACCAATAGTATTCTTTGTTCGCCGGATCGCGCCGGGCATCAAATTGGTCGTTCCAAATTGCCTTCCCCTGGCGCGTCAGGAGTACTCCCTTAATTTGATGTTCAGGGATGGCGGGGACGTTGACATTGAGCAGGATCCCCTCAGGGAGCCCTTTCCGGACCACCAGGGTAACCAGCTTGCGGGCAAATTTTGCTGCATACCCGAAATCCGCCGGCCGGAACGTGGTCAGCGAGACGGCAATGGACGGAACGCCGAGAAACGTCCCCTCCGCTGCCGCCGAAACCGTCCCGGAATAGATAATGCTGATGGCGGTATTCGATCCATGATTCACTCCCGATACGAGGATATCAGGTTTCTTCTTCAACAACGCCTTCACGGCAAGCTTGACGCAGTCGGCCGGCGTTCCGGCGACCGCGTATCCGAAGAATTCACCGTTCTTGCGATATTCCTTCACCCTGATTGGAAAATTCATCGTGATGGCGTGGCCGACCGCGCTTTGCTGTTGCTCGGGCGCGACGACGGTTACCGTCCCGATCTTCCTCAATTCCAGCACGAGCGCTTCGATACCGGGTGCGTCGATCCCATCGTCATTCGAGACGAGGATATTCAGTTTCCTGCCACGGGGTGTTTGTTTCATCGGTTGCCAAGATATTGAAAAATCCGGTTGTACACAACGGAGCCCTGATGAACCATCAGGGCCCGGGATGAATCAGTCATCGGACAGAAGGTGTTGGCTCGTCAGTAGCTCTCGTCTCTCGAGGGAAAATTCTTGTCTTTGACATCGCGTACGTACCTACCGACGGCCTCACGGACGGTATCGGCGAGGTTCGCATAGCGCCTTACGAACCGGGGCTGAAATTCTTCATACAGCCCCAGCATGTCGGCCGCAACCATGACCTGCCCATCACAACCGCTCCCCGCACCAATGCCAATTGTCGGAATCTTCAGACTCCTGGAGACCTTCGCGGCAAGAGCGGCCGGGATTTTTTCCAGAACGATCGCGAACGCCCCGGACTTTTGCAGCGCCAGCGCATCGTCCAGAATGCTCTTTGCCTCTGCAGGGGTGGCTCCCCGCGGCGTATAACCGCCAAACTGATGGATCGACTGAGGGGTCAGGCCCAGGTGTCCCATGACCGGTATACCGGCCTGAGTGGCCTTGAAGACAAGGTCCGCGACCCGTTTTCCACCCTCGAACTTCACCCCCCCGGCTCCGGTCTCCTTCATAACACGCCCCGCATTCCGGAATCCTTCCTCGGGGTTCGTCTGGTAACTCATAAACGGCATATCGACAATAATCATCGACCGGTCAACCCCGCGGACAACGGTTTTGGCGTGATACATGATCTCTTCCAGCGTCACCGGGATCGTTGTCTCATGCCCCTGAAAAACCATGGCGAGAGAATCGCCGACGAGAATCAGGTCCACCCCGGCCTGATCGAGAAACCGTGCCGTCAAGAAATCATACGCCGTCAGGCAGGCGATCTTCTTCCCCTCCTGCTTCATCGAAGCGATGACTTTCGTCGTAATTTTCTTCGGGCCCGAGCCCGCAGCCGATTGGTTCATGTCATGAATGCTGTTCGGACTTCATCCATACCGCGGGTTCAGAGGGAAGAAACCGGATATCCCATGCTTCCTCAAACCCTTCTTTCAAACATCCAACGAGGTGTTCACGCATCGGAGCCTCGCCAAGAATGGCTGTGAGGTCGGTGGTACGATCGTTCAGTTCCCGGGAAATCCATTCCCTCTGCTGCTCATCTTCCACTCTCAGAAACCGGGCGATCCCCCGATGCGCGGGCCCGACAAGAAGAGAACCATGCTGGAGTACAACTTCCTTTCCGCCCTCCCCGATGAACCTGCGCTGGGCGCTTCCGATAAGCTTCTTCCCGCGATATTGCACCTCATAGCGCGCCGAACTGGTAAAACAGACGCTGGATGAGGCCGATCGATACAGGGTGGGGAAATGCGGTTGCGATTTTTCAAACGAGGCAGCTACGCCGAGCCGGTGGAGACCGGCAAGGAGGCTGCGGCTGATTTCATGGTACGTCGAAAGTACTCCCGCGCCTTCTGCCGGCATCACGACACAGTAGGTTACTTCTTCCGCATGGAGGATGGCCCGCCCGCCGGTCGGCCTGCGGACGACATCGAATCCATCCGCGCGGCACTCCCGTTCATCAATCTCTTCGCTTCGTTGGTTCCACCCCAGCGAGATTGCAGGAGGGTTCCATCCGTAGACGCGAACAATCCCGGTTTCCGGTGGCAGGGTACGCGCAAGGCGCTCGTCGCACCTCATGTTATATTCCCCCCCGCGCAATCCTGAGTCGACAAAATACCAGGTCATCGCGGGCGCCCCCGGCCGGAGATGATGCCGCGCTTGCTTTTCTGGATGAACTCGAGAAGCGTCTGAACTTCAGGAACCAGTTCCACCTCTTCCCTGATGCGGGCAACAGCCTGTGAGACGTTGAGGTTCGAACGATAGAGCAAACGGAAGGCGAGGTCGAGCGTCTCGAGAGCTTTCGCGGACAAACCCCTCCGACGAAGTCCAAGTACATTGAGCCCCTCAAAGACCAACGGTTCCTGTCCTGCCAGGACAAAAGGGGGAACGTCCTTGACCACACGGAACCCGCCGCCGATCATCGCATGATCGCCCACCATGCAAAACTGGTGAATCGGTGTGAGTCCACCCACGATGACGAAATTTCCCAGCTTCACATGGCCGCCGAGGGCCACACAGTTTGCAAGGATGACATTGTTGCCTACGAGACAATCATGAGCAACGTGGGAATACGCCATGAAGAGACAATTGCTTCCGATCACGGTCCTTCCGTTTTCAACGGTCCCGCGGTTCAACGTCGCTCCTTCGCGGATGACCGTCCGCTCCCCCACCTCCAGGAGCGTCGGCTCCCCCTGGTATTTCAAATCCTGGGGAGCATTCCCGACGGATGCGCCCTGGTGGACCTTGCAATCCTTCCCGAGCCTGGTGCCGTTGTAGACGACGACGTGCGGACCGATCCAACTATTGTCGCCTATTATGACATCATCCTCGACAACGGAAAACGGGCCAATATGAATATTCTCGCCTAACCTCGCTTTGGGGCTGACGAACGCATGGGAATCGATATGGACAGGCATCGGAGGATTACGGAAGAGAGGGTGATTCAGCGGAGATTGGTTTGGGTTCTTCCTGACCGTTGACACGGTCGACAACCGCAGCCGCAAAGTCTCCCTCCGCGACGAGTTTCCCGTCCACGTAGGCTTTGCCGCGGATCTGAATGATCTTGGAACGCTTGCTGACCATTTCGATATCGAGAATCAACTGGTCCCCGGGAACGACTGGTTTCCGGAACTTCACATTGTTGATCGACATAAAATAGACCACCTTGTTTCCCGGATTCTCAATGCCGTTCAGCATCAGGATGCCGCCCGCCTGGGCCAATGCCTCGACGATCAGGACACCCGGCATCACCGGGTGACCGGGAAAATGCCCCTGGAAAAAAGGCTCATTCGACGTCACGTTCTTCACACCGACCACCCGCCGGTCGACTTCGAAATCGATGATCTTGTCCACAAGCAGGAACGGATACCGGTGCGGGAGGATCCTCTGAATCGCATTGATATCGAAGATGACTCCTTCTTTACGTTCGTGCTGGTATTTGCGGACAAGTTTCTTCTGCTGGTACAATTTCCGGACTCGGCGGGCGAACTCCACGTTGCTTGCGTGTCCGGGCCTGGCGGCGAGGATCTGGGCTTTGAGCGGGGCTCCGATCAACGCGAGGTCTCCAATCAGATCGATCAGTTTGTGGCGCGCCGGCTCATTCCGCCAATGCAGCTTCTTATTATTCAAAACCCCCGTATTGCCAAGGATGCACGAGTCACTGATCCCCAGCTTCTTCGTCAATTTCTTCAACTGATCCTGGGGAAGCTCCCGGTCGACGATCACGATTGCATTGTCGAGGTTACCCCCCTTGATCAGGCCTTGATCGTGCAGCATCTCCACTTCGTGGAGGAAGCAAAACGTCCTCGCGGAGGAAAACTCGTTGACGAACTCCTTTTCGAGGTTAAAGAGACCGGTGTGCTGGCTCCCCAGGGCGGGGTTGTTGTAGTCAATCATCACCGTCACCCGGAAATCGTCGGTCGGGAGTGCAACGATATGGACGCCGCTCTCTTCATTCTGGTACTGGATCGTCTGGTCGATGATGAGATAGTCCTTGGGAGACTCCTGCTCCAGTACCCCGGCATCCAGCAGCATATCGACAAACGGCTTGGCGCTCCCGTCCGCGATTGGCGGCTCCATGTTGTCCAGCTCGATGATAATGTTGTCGATTTGCAGACCGACGATCGCGGCGAGCACGTGCTCCACCGTGTGTACCTTGGCGTCCCCGATTCCGATGGTTGTTCCCCTCGCAACGTCGATCACGTGATCGACATCCGCGGGGATCTCGGGTGCACCGCCTATATCCACACGGCGAAAGCGAATACCGTAGTTTTCGGGGGCGGGCTTGAAGGTCATCGTCGTCTGAACGCCGGTGTGGAGACCGACTCCGGCCATGGCGACGGGGCGCTTGATGGTATGTTGTTGAACGAGCATGTTATGACTTTTTTTCGATGGCTTTGGTTAACGTCTCCACTTTCCGCTGGAGTTCCTTCACGGTCTCCACCAACTCCGGGAGCCCCCTGAACGCAACCTCCATCCTCTGCGCCTTGCGATGTTCCTTCACCGGTGTGCCAAAATAGGTCTTCCCGGGTTCCTTCAACGACTTGGAGACTCCCGATTGCCCTAAGATAATACTTCTGTCGGCAATTTCAAGATGACCGGCGATCCCGACCTGACCTGCGATCACGACGTGTTTTCCGACCTTTGCACTTCCACTGATCCCGCTTTGCGACGCCATCACGGTATGTTCCCCGACCACGACGTTGTGGGCGATCTGGATCAGATTATCCAGCTTGACCCCTTTTTTCAGCACCGTCTCCCCAAGCGTGGCACGGTCGATCGTGCAGTTTGCCCCGATCTCCACATCATCTTCCACCACCACAATGCCCAATTGAGGGATCTTTTCGTAGGACCCGTCCGGCTTAGGCGCAAACCCAAACCCGTCACTGCCGATCACAACTCCGGAATGGATGATCACCCTGCTGCCGATCCGGCAGTTATGACCAACCGTCACATTGGCATACAGGAGACAATCGCTCCCGATGTGCACCCCTTGAGCCAGTACGCAGCCGGGAGCTATTTTCGTATTGTCTCCGACGACCACATCTTCACCCACCACAACGTGGGCGCCGAGACCGACGTTCACTCCCAGCCCCGCTGAAGCGGCGATCACCGCCGTTGGATGGATGGAGGTAGGAAAGGGATCGACCACCGGCATGATCGTTTTCAGAACCCGGAGAAAAGCGAGATACGGATCCCTGACCCTTATCAACGCAGGAGCTGCTTCGTCCCCGCGTCCGCCGATATCGTGCGCGGTGGGAACGAGAACAGCGGAGGCGCGCGTTGTGCCGAGGTACTTCTGGTACTTGGGGTTGGCGAGAAAGGTCAGATCGCCCGGACCCGCCTCCTCGATTTTGGCAACCCGGAGAATCTCCACATTGCCATTCCCCACGAGTTCTCCCTGAAGGAATTCGGCAATTTCGTGGATGGTCATGAATCTCCTGTCGGTTACCGGGAGCCGCCCGGCACGATATTGAGCTTCGTCAGGACCTTCGGTGTGAGGTCGTATTTGGGGTTTGAGTACATCAAAAGAATTTCCCCGCTCTTATCGAATACGTAGTCGTAGCTCTCTTCCAGGGCGACATCCTGAATGGCTTTGAAGACGCGGTCCTGTACAGGCTTCATCAGTTCGCTCTGTTTTGCAAACAGCTCGCCGTTCTGTCCGAACTTCCGCGTCCGGAACTCGACGATCTTCTGGTCCAACTCCCGCAGTTCCCGTTCGAACTCCCCACGGCGCTGGTCCGTCAGGATCAGTTTTCGTTTCTCGTAGTCATCGAACTTCCGCTGCCAGTCCTGCTGCATCTTGTTCACTTCCGTCTGCCATTCCACCACGAGCGCGTCAATCTGCTTCTGCGCATCCTGGGCATCGGGAAGTTGTTTCATGATAGCATCGGTGCTCACATGTCCTACTTTGACCTGCGCCAGACCTACTGAGAGACCTCCCAGGATCAAGGCGAAAAGGTACGTTGCCGTGTGTTTCATGCGATCATCCCCCACGTTCATTCTGGAACGACTCTTAGTTGCGCGGACGCGCAGGTGTTGCTGTGGTTCCACGTTTCAGGCGATCCAACACCTTGTAGGTCAGATCGGATTTTGCATCACCGTAGAGAATATTCGTGCGGTCGACGACAAAGGCGAAACCCTCCTCCTTGGCGACCACTTCGATGGTCTTCAGGATCTTCTCGCGTATCGGAGCGAGCTTCTTTTCCCGCTCAGCGACAACTTCACCGGTGCGCGGGTCGAGCTTCTGCCCGAAAAAATCCGTCGCCTTCTGCTGCAACTGTCCCAGCCGCTGTTCCTCGGCCTCGCGGCGATCCACCGGCATCAGGGACCGCTGCTTCTGGTAATCTTCGATCTGCTTCTGAAGGTCCAGCCTCATTTTCTCAAATTCGTCCTGCCACGGCTTGACCATGGTCTCGAGGTCCTTCGATGCCTGTTGGGCTTCCGGGAGATCGCGCAGGATGATCTCCGAATCGACGAACGCCAGTTTCGTGGTTTGCGCAACAGCCCCCACGGTGAAAACCACGGCAAGGAGTGCTGGGAGGAAAAGTAATTTCTTCACGGTAACCTCATTCTGTAAGTGAAAGGAGAGTAGAATTGACAATGATTTGATGAACTCAGAATCCACGCCCGAACTGGAAATGGAACTTCCACCCGGAGGGCGCGCCGCCGGGAGTCGGTGCGTCAAATCCATACCCGTAATCAAAGCCGATCAACCCGATGGGATTGATCAGGAGCCGGACGCCGACGCCGAGAGACCGGCGGAGGTCGAGCGGGTCCTGCACCCTGTTTTCAAGCCAGACATTTCCCGCCTCCGCGAAGAAAAGAGTATAAATGGGGATCGGGTTGAGGGCAAGGGCGAAGCGTAGTTCCGCGGAATACTTGAGGATCGTCCGGCCGCCGATGACCTGCCCGTTTGCTAACGTCGGGCCGACCGTCCGATCATCGTAACCACGGAGCGGCGTTGTCGAAAATTGTCCGAGACCCGTTCCTCCCATATAAAAATATTCCTGGGGTGGGATCAGGGGGTTTTTCTCGAACCCGAAAATAAATCCGACTAACGTGGAAGCTGTAAGAGCGATCCGGGAACTTCCGAGGACCGGAACGTACCAATCGGCGCTGAAAATATGTTTGTGGAATTTGGAGTTGCCCGGAAGAAATGGACCGCCGGAAATCTCCGTGGCAAGGGAGAAGTTCGAGCCGCGGCTCGGGAAGATCGGGCTGTCGGTGCTGTTCCTTGAAATCACCTGGTTGATCCCGACCTGCGTGGTAATTCCGGGCGTGTAGTAATCCCCCCCGTACTTCACATCGTTGCGCTGGTAGCGGAGCGTCCAGTCCCCGCGGAAGAGCATGTCGGGCCACTTGAATCTCCGGCCGACCCGGGCGGACGCGCCCGTCAGGCGCAGGTCGTAGTAAAAAATCTGCCGCGTGTCGAACAGGTTTACGCCAAACAACAACGGCGTGTCGAACATCCATGGTTCCTGGAATCCGATGCTGAACGTGCGGTACCGGTTTCCCTCGCCGAATTGCCAATCGAAGGACATCACCTGCCCCGCGCCCCCCTTGAATGGCTCCGACAGTGAGAAGTTGTTGAACGTTAGTCCGAGCGCCCCGTTGAAACCGAAGACGCCGCTGTATCCCACCGACATGTTGAACGTGTCGCTCGATTTTTCCTCCACGGAATACTCGAGATCGACGGTCTTTTCGTCGACGATCCGGTAATCCGGCTTAATCTTCTCGGGGTTGAAATAGTTGAGTTGGGAGAGCTGCCGGGCGCTCCGGATGATCCCGCCCCTGCTGAAATAATCGCCGGGCCGCGTGTAGAGCTCGCGCCGGATGACTTTCTCGTACGTTTTCGTGTTGCCGGTGATGAGCACACGGCCGATCCGGAACTGGTTCCGTTCCCGGATATGCAGGACGAGATCAAGACTATCCTCCCCCACCCGGATCTCTTCAGGCTCCACCTGGAACGTCAGATATCCGTTATCCAGGTACAGCGAACTGACATCCGTTTCTTCTTCACTTCGATAGAGGTTCTTTTCGAATTTCTCCCGGTCGAAAATATCCCCCCGGAGAAATCCGAGACGAATATTGAGAATCTCAGAGGGGTACACGGTGTTCCCCTCCCACACCACGTTTCGCACCTTATACTGGGGACCCTCATACACGTACAAATCCAACGTGAGATATTTTTTCGTGGGGTCGTACGAGAGGGAATCGGCAAGGATCTCGGCGTCCCGGTAGCCATTCTTCCGGTAAAAGCCGAGAATCAGCTGTTTATCTTCCTCGTACTTCTTTTTGTCAAACTTGGCACTCGACCAGAATTTCCACCACCGGCGCTCACTGGTCTCTTTCATCTCCCCCTTCAGGTCGTCGTCGCTGAACTGCTTGTTACCGATGAACCTGATCTCTTCCACCTTCACCTTCACTCCCTCATCGATTTTGATCAGTAAAGCAACCCTTCGGGAGGTGGAATCTACGGGGATCAACCTGGGCTCGACGACGGCACTCAGATAACCATCCTCATCATACTTGCGCTTTATGGAACGGACAATCGTGGAGAGGTCCTGGCGGTTGACGATCTGCCCCTTGACGAGGTTGACCTCCTTCGTGATATCGCTCTCGCTGAGTTCATCGTTCCCCGTAATCTCGATCCGGTCAAGACGGGGGTTTTCCCGGACCCGGATGAGAAGATAGACTCCTTCGGGGGTGCGGTTTTCAATGAAGATCTGGATATCGTCGAAGAGACGGAGATTATAGAGGCGTTCGATCGCAGTGCGGGCCTGGTCCCCGGGCAGGACAAGCTCGTCACCGACCTTCAGTCCGGTGTTGGCAATAATAGCGGAGGGCTCCGCCGAGGTCTGCCCCTCGACCGTAATACCGAGGATCCGAAACACCTCCGGGCGCTGTTGTGCCACCAGCGCAGAGAAGGAAACGAAACAAAGGAGAAGAACGACTTTAGAGCTTCGAGACACTTTTCAGAAACCTTTCCATCCCACTGAGCGGAATCACCCGAGTTCCTTCTTGCTTTTTCACCTGGTCACTCACCATGCCGAAGCGTCGCTCGCGACGTTGGTACTCCGCAACTGCGGCGTACAGTTCCTTTCTGCGAAAGGCGGGCCAAAACTCATCTGAAATATACAACTCGCTGTACGCCAACTGCCAGAGGAGAAAGTTACTGATCCTCACCTCGCCGCTGGTCCTGACCAGCAGGTCCGGGTCGGGGTAGTCTTTGGTCGCAAGATAGGTCGCAAACAGCGATTCCGTGATATCATCTTTCTTGAGGACACCGGACCGGATATCATCATACATCTTCCGAACCGCGTGGGTGATGTCCCACCGTCCGCTGTAACTCAGAGCCAGGATCAGTGTGAGGCCCTTGTTGGTCTTCATCACTTCAATCCCGTCCAGGAGTTCATCCTGCACGTCGAGGGGAAGCTTGTGGATCTCGCCAATGGCCTTGAGCTGCACTTCGTTCTGGTGCAAACGGTCCTTCTCATCCCTCAACGCTTTCAGCAACAAACGCATTAACAGGGACACTTCATCTTCCGGCCGTTTCCAGTTTTCGGTTGAAAATGCGTAGAGCGTGAGATACCTGATTCCAAGCTGCCCACACGCTTCCACGATATCCCGAACAGAATTTACCCCTTCATGGTGCCCGGCAATACGGGGCAGCCCCCGGCGCTGAGCCCAACGTCCATTCCCATCCATAATGATGGCGACGTGCCGGGGAATTTCTCCCGACTCGAGCAACCGGTCCTGAAGCTTCTTATCGTGCCCTGTAGCCTTTTCGAGAGCCAAAGCCGTTCCTGTTTTATGCCATTTCTTCGTAAAGTGATGAAGAATTTAACCCTTTTTGAACAGAAAGTCAAAGAAAAGTTTGCCTGTGGGCTGACAGGAAGTTTGCCACTCTGTTTAAAGCGAAACAATAAACCGGGCCTTTCATCGTCTACCTTGACAGCACTTTCAATTTTGGTTATATTCCTCGCGGAAACTTTGCTAACCCTTTAGACGTTAGAGGAGGGGCGAAGTTCATTTCTCTCACTCTTAATTATACGGCACGAGACATTCGATGGAAGGCAACTTTTCAAACCGGGTTCAGGACGTGATACGGTTGAGCCGCGAAGAAGCTCTTCGTTTGGGTCACGATTACATCGGAACCGAGCATTTACTCCTGGGTATCATTCGCGAGGGGGAAGGGATTGCCGTCAAAATCCTTCGAAATCTCGGTGTGGATCTCTACAAATTGAAGAAAGCAATCGAAGATACGGTGCGCACCTCGGGTGGGACCCTCACCATCGGTAATATCCCCTTGACGAAGCAGGCTGAAAAAGTTCTCAAGATTACCTATCTCGAAGCCAAACTCTACAAGTCCGATGTCATTGGAACGGAGCACCTCCTCCTCTCCCTGCTCCGGGATGACGACAATATTGCGGCCCAAATTCTCCATCAATTCAACGTCCATTACGACGTTGTGCGAAATGAGCTGGACAACATTATCTCGGGCAAACCCTCAACGCCTCCGGCAGCCCATGTTTCCGAGAAAAAACAGGATAAATCCAAGACTCCTGTCCTGGATAATTTTGGCAGGGATCTTACCAAACTTGCGATGGAAGACAAGCTCGACCCGATTGTGGGCCGGGAAAAAGAGATCGAACGCGTGGCTCAGGTTCTCAGTCGTCGGAAAAAGAACAACCCGGTCCTCATCGGGGAGCCGGGAGTGGGAAAATCCGCCATTGCCGAGGGACTGGCACTCCGCATCGTCCAGAAAAAGGTTTCCCGCGTCCTCCATGACAAACGGGTCGTGACCCTCGACCTTGCCGCCCTCGTGGCAGGAACGAAGTACCGGGGGCAATTTGAAGAAAGAATGAAGGCCGTGATGAACGAGCTGGAGAAAGCCAAGGACGTCATTCTTTTCATCGACGAGCTGCATACCATCGTCGGTGCCGGCGGAGCGAGCGGCTCCCTCGATGCATCGAACATGTTTAAACCAGCCCTCGCACGCGGCGAACTCCAGTGCATCGGGGCGACCACGCTGGACGAATACCGGCAGTACATTGAAAAAGACGGGGCCCTGGATCGCAGGTTCCAGAAGATCATGGTCGACCCCACGACCGTCGATGAGACGATCCAGATCCTTCAGAACATCAAACACAAATACGAAGAGCACCATGGAGTCCGGTTCTCGGACGAAGCGGTGACCACGGCGGTTCGGCTCAGCGACCGGTATATTACCGACCGGTATCTCCCGGACAAGGCCATCGACGTCATGGACGAAGCGGGTTCGAGGGTTCACCTGGCGAATATCATCGTCCCGAAAGAAATTCTGATCCTGGAAGAGGAAATCGAGAAGATCAAGCAGGCAAAGAACCAGGTTGTGAAGAACCAGAATTTCGAGGAGGCCGCCCGACTGCGCGACCTCGAGAAGAAACTACTGAGCGACCTGGACATCGCCAAGCGTGAGTGGGAATTGAAGGCCCAGGATACGGTGTACGAAGTCTCGGAAGAGAACTGCGCCGAGGTCGTTGCCATGATGACCGGCATTCCCGTGATGAAGGTCGCACAAAGCGAATCGGAGAAGCTGTTGAAGATGGAGGTGGCGTTAAAGGGGGTGATCGTCGGTCAGGATGAGCCGATTTCAAAATTGACCCGGGCGATCCGGCGCACGCGGGCAGGATTAAAAGATCCAAGGCGCCCCATCGGGTCGTTCATTTTCCTGGGACCGACCGGAGTGGGGAAAACCGAGATGGCGAAAGCCCTCGCACGGTACCTCTTCGATTCGGATGATTCCCTCATCAGGATCGATATGAGCGAATACATGGAAAAGTTCTCGGTCTCGCGGCTCGTCGGCGCCCCCCCGGGCTACGTCGGGTATGAAGAAGGGGGCCAATTGACGGAGAAGGTCCGGCGCAAGCCATACTCCGTGGTGCTTCTCGATGAGATCGAAAAGGCACACCCGGATGTCTTCAA
>DKJQ01000216.1:242-21824 GCA_002454845.1 Ignavibacteria bacterium UBA6688 | reverse complement strand
TTTCTGAAATTGAGAAAGTAATTTCTTTTTCTTGCAAACCCCTCTGCTCCTCCGCACAACTCCCCGTTGATTCTGAGGCTTCGAATCTTTACCTTGGCGGCACTTACGTCGCACCGAAAAAACCTCTTCCGTCTTCGTTTCCTTTTCACCGCACATTTCCGACCTGTCCGTTCGCCTCGCAAGGAGGTGAAATGTTGGCCCTACGACCTAGACCTCACGTTCACCTCTTCGCCGAAACGCGTCCCTCAACCTTCTCTCGCCGTCCGGCGCTGGCGTCTCCAGTCTCCTTTGAATCGTCTCACCACGCATTCGTCGACGGTCCGCAAAACGACCATGGGGTGCTCCGCTGCAACCCAGCCCGGAGAAATCCCATAAGCGCTTGCGGCCGCAACAGGAAGACACCATGAACTCCGCATCAGGATTTCTCCCGTCGAAGCATCATCAGTATCGTGTGCCTGCCGTTGCCTCCTTCTTTTTGTTCCTGATTGTTGCCCTTGCCGGTTGCGCGGGAACCGTGTGGATGACCGGACTCCAGGAATCCGCCGCCCGCGGCAATAATAAAGATGTCCAGCAAAGGCTGGAGAGTGGCACGGACCCCAATGAACGAGGGCTACTATATATCTTTACAAAAAATCATCTGCATCATCTGCCGGTGGAGAGTCTGGAGTATTCCGACCGTGGCGGTGGTGCTGTCCGGTCTGTGAATCCAAGCTTGTATGAGCAACTGCTGAAGGACCTGGAAGGCAATGACAAGAAAAAGATCATCCAGCAGAACCTTGATGGAGAGATTAACGCCGAGGGGATCATATTCCTAAAGTCAAAAGTGCGGCAAGGGTTTGTCCCATGAATCACTTCATCCATACAGAGAGGAGATAATTGTGAACCGTCACAACTCTTCAAGAATCAATCCTTCCATTATTCTTGGGCTCACTATCTTTTTCATGGCCCCCCTGCATGCGCAGCCCATCCCCAGGAACACATCCAGTCTGACCTGGGGCCTGGGCTTTGGATCCGGTTCCTACACGGGGATTGCTTCTCATCAGTTTGGCTCGGTGACCGGCACTGGTCCCGGCACGGTCAGTTTTACCAGGCTCGCAACCGCGTTTCGTCTGATGTTTGCAACGGACTTGCTGGACTCGCGCCTCAGCATCGGCGTTGACTATGCGTTTCAACAAATCGAAGAGGGCTCCGAGAGTGAAATCCTGGTGGGTGTGCAGGGGCCGGACGCAGCGATGCACTCGGTCTTTGTCGTCGGGGACTATGTGGTCTCCGACCTATCCGATGGCGTACGTTTCCACACGGCCGGCGGCCTCGGGATCCTCTTCTTTGCATTCACGACCACACGCATCGAGTATAATGACCAGATGGGCGGGTTCCCGCAGGAATTCCAGGACGCGAACGTACAGCTCGCGGCCTCCGGGCGGTTGCTTCTCCCGATTCAGGCAGGAGAGTCGTTCACCATCGACCCGGAGGTCCGTTTCCTGGCGAGTACCGGCGGGGAAAAAGTGATGCTAGTTCAGTTTCTTGTGGGATTGACGTATCGGTGGTGAAGTCGGCAAATCACAACCATTTTCTACTCGTACAATAGTCTTCGCGGAAAATGCCCAGTGAATTCACGGAGGATGCTTTCCCACCAGTGACACATGCTATCTTCCGCGAAGCCACACCAAACCTGGAATTGATGCTGTTGCTCACGATGTCGTTTGCGCCGCCCGCCGCAAGGCGTTTGTTGGCAGCGGACGCTGTCGCGTTCGTTGGAGTCCACACGGTACCGACCATGCAAACGCGTCGAGTGCCATTGCAGCCTCAAGGAACCTCGGAGATTCCTATGAAAACGCTAATGTTATTGTTCCTCCTTATGGTCGGCTTCCATGGTGTCTTTGCCCAAAGTGGCTGGATCTGGGAAAATCCTCTGCCACAGGGAAACCGGTTACGGTCAATCATGTTCATCGATGGCAACACGGGTTGGTCGGTGGGAGATCTTGGTACGACCTTGAAGACCACGAATGGAGGCGCAGATTGGGTAGGCCAGACAAGCGGAACGAATGCCGATCTCTTTGCAGTCGAATTTGTAGATTTGAATACAGGCTGGATGGCTGGGAGCGGAGGTGTTCTCTTCAAGACCACCAGCGGTGGAACAAGTTGGTCAAGCCAAATAAGTGGTACAACAGTCAAGCTGACTTCGCTTTGCTTCACCGACTCCAATAATGGATGGGCGGTGGGTGATGGGGGAGTCATTCTCAGGACGACCAATGGTGGCCTGCTGTGGATCAAACAGACTTCGGGCACAAGTTACGGTCTTACTTCGGTGTGCTTTCGCGATTCGAATATTGGTTTTGTGGTAGGAACCGGAAATGCAATTCTCAGGACCACTGATGGGGGAACGAAGTGGACAGGTCAGGCAATCGGGGGCAGGACACTATCCGCGGTCCATTTCACTGATTCAAATACCGGCTGGATTGTGGGATATGGAACAATCCTTAAGACTACGAACGGAGGAGGAACCTGGGCGGAGCAATTGAGTGGTAGTACCAGCTTTCTCTCCGCAGTCTGTTTTGTGGGTTTGAATACCGGTTGGGCTGTTGGGACTGGGGGAACGATTCTCATGACGACGGACGGAGGGTTAAACTGGACAAGCCAAGCAAGCGGTACGACTGCGGATATCTTCTCCGTGTTTTTCACCAGTTCGGATATCGGTTGTGTGATCGGCGCTGGCGGCATGATCCTCACGACGACCAATGGAGGCGCATCCTGGGAAAGTCAACATCACGGCTCGAGCAATAATCTCTCATCGGTCCATTTCATCAATTCAAGTACCGGCTGGGTGGTTGGGGGCGGCGGAACCATACTCAAGACCACAAACGGGGGAGATGGCTGGACAACCCAGTCAAGCGGCACGAGTAACTACCTCTACTCAGTCTATTTCGTCGATTCAAATACAGGGTGGGTGATGGGGGGGAGCGGAACAATCCTGAAGACAACCAATGGGGGAAGCAACTGGATCAATCGATCGATCGCTTCCAGCAATAATCTCTATTCCGTCAGTTTCACCGATTTGAATACCGGTTGGCTGGTGGGAGGAAACGCATTTGGGGCGCAGGGTATGATTCTCAAGACTACCAATGGTGGGGTGACCTGGATAACTCAAGTGAGTGGAGCGAAATATCGTTTCAGTTCTGTCTGTTTCACTGATTCGAACAACGGCTGGGTCGTGGGTCATGGTGGTACGATTCTTAAGACAACGAACGGGGGAACGAATTGGGATGGGTCGGCGATACTCGATAATCTGTATCTGTACGATGTCTCCTTCACGGATTCGAACCATGGCTGGGTGGTGGGGGCTCTGCAGGCGGGAGGATCGTGGTTGGAACAAATCTGTAAGATTACCAATGGCGCGCAGAAGTGGATAAGTCTGACACCCAATCTCTGGCACACGTTGAACTCCGTCTGCTTCATCGATCTGAATACCGGCTGGATAGCGGGTAGCAGCGGAACCATACTGAAGACGACTGATGGGGGTACAAGTTGGACAAGCCAGAGATCCGGAACGAGCAACAATCTTTCCTCCATCGCTTTTACCGATGCCAACACGGGCACGGCAGTAGGTGGGTATGGCACAATTCTTCGTACGACAACGAGTGGCGTGACCTCGGTTGAACCCGATCACCGTGGTGAGGTGCCACAAGGGTACTCTCTTTCCCAAAACTATCCCAATCCCTTCAATCCTTCAACCACGATCCGTTATCAAATCCCGACGGCCGGAAGAGTATCACTGAATGTGTATAATAGCATGGGGCAGTGTGTCGCCGAGCTTGTTGACGAGTTTCAGCATGCGGGATTCCATCAAGTGAACTGGTCGGGGACACAACTCCCAAGCGGCGTCTATTTCTACCGGTTGCGGGCAGGATCATTTATTGAAACCAGGAAACTTGTTTTGCTGAGATGAGAAGCGGGTCTGTCACAACGACGCATGTGCGCCGTGATGCCTCATCAATTTTCCAAATCTGAAATAACATCCAGGAGGTTCTATGAACAAATGCAGGCCCTTCCAAAGTGCTTTAAGGAGAGTATTCATTGCTTCCATCCTCTGTATCCTCTCCGTCGATAACGGCTCTGCTCAGAATCCCGACGAATTCATTTATGTCCAATCGATCCCGGCGAACAGCCGCGTCTATCTCATAAAAGAGGCGGATCAATACAAAAACTGGGAAATGGATGAGAAGACGTTTGTTGGGACAACACCTCTCACAAAAAAGTTAGCCGAGGGGGACTATCTACTGGTCGTTCGATCGCAAAAATCGGCAGGGCAGACTTTCTTCAACAAGAACCAGATCAGTGATGGCGAAACCGGGGGAGGTTACCTGGTTGTAGGAAATCAAGGAGAGGTGGATCTGTACAAACAATATACAATCAAGAAGCTTGCGCATTTCCCCATAACGCTCACAACCATATTTATGCAATATGGAAATTCCCTGGAGGAGATTCTTAAGAATGTCGCCAAGCGCAGAAATTTCGACTATGATTTCAAACCGGAGGCTGTGAGCGGTATTTTCCAGAATCTCAAGATCCAACCTAAAGACATTGCCACCGCCACGGATCTCTTGAAGAAGACAGGGGTTCTCTCAAACGAAAACGGCTTCGTATGCCTGACGACGGCCGGCGGAATCCGGTCATCGATAGAGAACTTCGATCCCCCGCTTGACCTTACGAAATTCTCCATAACACTCTCTGTGACTCCGGGGAAGAAAAGAGAGACCATTACGTTCAAGGCCAGTGAATATGCCGACGGCACAAAGATCGCGCCACCGAAGAGCGCAGGTGCATCCACTCAGAGTATTGTAGTGGACAAGAGAGTGCTCGATGTTGTCAACGCGTGGGACAAGGACATACGGATGTTTACGTCGAAAGCGAATCCCCTGCAATCCTTCCAGAACCTCCGCCAACGAGACATCGCGGCCTGGGGGGCAGAGTTGATGCTGAATGTCAACCAGCTGTATGCCGCGCTCTCCATCACAGAGGACGGTGTGCGGATCATCGGGACAGGAAATGCGATTTTCGATGGCATGGACAACGCTCCCCGCTTGTTCATTACCTGGTCGAAGTTTGAAGCCGATTTGAAGGGGGCGATCAGAATTGAGTTAAAAGAAAAACGATGAGTGAAGAGTGCGGGATCGGGATGTACGCCAGTGTTCTCGTTCAATCAAGCCACATACTATCATTCGGTGAAAGGAGCACACATCATGATGAACGCAACGAAACCCGAAATAGCCTACAAAGAATTCTGCACTCAGTGGGCTAATGCCGTGACGAAGGCGAGCACAGGAGATCCGATGGCGATGTTGACGATGAATCTGGGAGTCAAGGTCCGATGCCGTCAATGTGGTCAACTGATAGACGGCGAAGATGCAGCGAGAGGTTCTGAACTGTACTGTCCAAAGTGCGGAGCGGGCTGGGTGGTTCGGCAAAACAGGTGAGCAACGTGCCACCCTTTGATTCAACCCAACGTTCGTGCGATGCCCTTGAGGACAAGAGGATGGTTGTGTTCGTTCCATGGTGCTGGTCCAGGGTGACTGAAGAAATCATCATGAGTCTCAAGGAGCACGGCGTGATTGCGTGAACAGGAGCTGGAATTTGGAGGGGAATATATTCGATTTGACACCTGGGGACGCGAATGACTCAGGAGGGCATTTACTGGACCTTTCCGGGAAAAGGAGAGAAAAAACATGATTTCCACATCGATTATCAGTCTTGTCCTCACTCGCATGCGCCGGCCAAAGACAGGAGTCACGAAATATCTGGCGTTCATGGTTATGACAAGCTTTGCGCTAACGGCTTGCGGGCCTGATCGTATTAAAAGTCAGTCGGGGGTTGAAATGAGACTCCTCTCTGTTGCGAGAATGATAGAATATCAATCTGGCAGCCAGCGCACGTACGCGGGGGGAGCAGACGATGAACTCGCTGTTGTGCAAGTAGAGTTTAGCGCCGCTAGCAACAGCACGCTCAAGCTGTCGACGAGTGAATGCGAACTCAGGAGCGTGGATGGGAGAACGTATCAGACGGATACCAGCTGGGAACTGACCTTCGGCGGTGGTGACAATGCTATGGTCTGGGATTTCGTCTTTGCAGTGCCGAAGACTGCAGTTCTGGAGAGCTTCAGACTCGCGTCAGCAACATTCGAGCTGGGCAGAGTTCGTGAGCTCGACCCCGACGGGAGGCTATCACCTGGAAGGCATCCCAAGAAGCGCTGATGTGTGCTGAAGGAGGGGGTTCGATTTCAAACACACGGTATATCAAGCATTGAACGGAGTCAACTATGGATCAGATCGACCATCAGCTTCAGGGAATTGTGGATGGTGTACTTGAAAAAACGGACCTATATCTTGAGTTTTGCCCGGTTCACACAGATCCTCTTCCTCCCCCCATACGGTACTTGTTCTCGCCGGGAATAATCATACTGGTAATTCTGTGGTTCCTGAGCGGGATACCTCTTTTTGCTTTCCTCGGTGGTTTGTTGATGATATTCTTTTTCGTGTACTTCGGGATGAACTACAGGAATTACCTGCTTGTGGCCACAGAGACCCATGTGATCCTTATCCGCGTTTCAGGCAATCTCCTCAAACAAATCAACACGCAGAGAATTCACTACAGCGAAGTCGAATCAATCACCGAGCCCATGTCTGACTCGATTGTCATCTCACTGAAGGCTGGAAACAGCATGAGACTCAAATTTCACAACAAACTGGCCAAGTTCACAAGCGGCGAAGAGCGGATGGACAAGATATTGGAGATTCTCCGTTCCAAGGTGCCCGGTGGCCGGTAAGCCGACAAACAGATCGATCAGTCATGCTCAACGGCCGGCTTATTTGCGTGAAGCCGGCTTTTCCCTTGTCATCGGTGACGGAGTTTGCAGTTCACTGATAGAGAGCGACGTTTGCGCATACATTCGAGCCACCGTGCTCGAAAACAAGGCAGCGAGGTTTCCATGAAAGTATCACGAGTCCGATTCTGGTTGTGTAAGCCGTGTAAGGGGGTTTACAAGAAGGAGAATCTCGAACTTCGAATACAGTTGTATGATGTCCCTGGCAAGACGATCGTGACCGGCACCTTGGAATGCGCAAGGTGCCACGCCGTGTATCAGGTTGCAGATATCTACGTGGGCAAGCATGACCTTCCACGAGAAAATTGGGAGGAGTTTCGGAATGCAACCGGGGAACAGATCGAACTTGGTACAAGTCAAAGCCCTGTCGGTTCCGGAGCGAAATGGTACGAGTTTTGGAAGTAATGGGCCGGGGGATCGTCGGAGGTGGCGGATGAGTGTTCGACTTGCGCGAAAGCGCACCTTCCATGTATTTCACCGCTTTGGGGCTGGAGGCCTCTTATTGAAGATCGCGTAAGCGATCTTCGCTTGGGTTAACGATGAACCGCTTGCTGGCTCCTCATTCAATTATCTCACCCCTTTGGGGACCGGAGGCCGCTGGAAGCTTCTTATTAACGCACGCGAAAGCGTGCGACAGCGATCCACTATTTCAAGCGGCCGAACCTTTCACTCAGGGAGCGACAGATGTTGTGAACGCGTTGTGAACGCATAGATCGCTCTTTGGAGGAGAGCGAAATCTTGAGACATGCACCATGTTCAATCCTGAGAATAACACTTATTTTTATTCTCAGAATTGAGAAACAAATTGGCTGGGAGTGAAACCACCCTGTTCGTTGTATGGCGTATGGGCGAGCCAGATTGTGACTTGCTCATTTGAGTCTTCGCCTCGGAGGCCGGGCATACCGTTTGTAGAAAGCGATGTGCTATGTGACGGCCTCGGCTACCACAGGGTACACTCCTTGATCAACCTCAACAGCATATTCCCCTGGCTTTCCATCCGCAGCAAGCTCATTATCGCGTTTGCCGGTCTTTCCATTATCCCCGTTGTCGTGCTTGGCCTTCACGGGATTTTCTCCAACGTCAGCATGATGAAGGAGATCGCGTATGAAAACCTCGCGCACGACGTTCGTACCATACGCGAGAATACCGCAAATTTTCTTACCAACGTCGAGAGTGACCTCCGGTTGTTAAAGAACTCCCCATCGCTTCAGGCGTATGTGCAAGCTTTGAGCGCTTCCAGCTTGCGCCAGGGTGATCGTGTGTCCGGGCGACTCAATGACGAGCTTCTGGCGTGGATGGGGACAAAGGGGATTTATTATCAGCTCCGCATTATCAATGAAACAGGGGATGAAGTGATCCGTGCTGAGCGCATGGACGCACCCGACTCCATGCAGCGCTATCGGGTTGTCCCGGCTCAAGAACTTCGGACGGGACGAGAGTCGTTCTATTTCCTGCTTGCAGAGGGTCTTCAGCCCAATGCCATAGCCTTCACGGCGGCAGAGCTCGTGAGCCAGAGCAATGAGCGTATCCCGATTATCAGTTTCGTGACGCCGCTCGCTCGTCATGGTGAGAATCCCGATGTGCCGGGAAAACGAGTAGGATTGCTCGTAGCCAATGTCTTCGCAAAAGATCTCTTCCTCATCATGGAAACCCCGAGACATTTCAGCCTCAACGGGAAAACAGTTCTTGTCAGCGGAGATGGCCATTACCTCTATCACAGCGAGAAGAAAAAAGAATGGAATAAACTCCTTGCGTCGCGCGAAGACGATAATCTCCAGCACGATTATCCTGCGGCGGTGGTGGATTCCGTGCTTTCCGGGAACAGTGGAATTGTATCGGAAGGAATCGATGAAATCATCGCCTATGCTCCTCTCTTTGGGGGGGCAGCGACATCGGCCAATCAATCTGTCACATCGTTTTCCGTGCCGTTCTACGTGTTTGAAAGTGTCCCCAACAATGTCGTCCTCGGACCCGCGTCTTCCTTTGCATGGATGTTTGCCGCATTTCTCATGCTTTTTCTCGGCGTCGCGATCGGACTGGGCCTGATTGCGACGCAACAGTTCACCAAGCCGATCGCTGCGTTGCAGCAGGGAGCAGAAACGATTGCCCGGGGAAATTATCACCACCGGCTGAACGTGGAGACCCATGATGAGATCGAGAAACTCGGAGAGCAGTTTAATTTCATGGCTGCGTCCCTTGAGGCCCATGAGCTGGAGATCCAGCAGCACCGGACACGGCTTGAAGAATTGGTGCAAGTCCGCACCAAAGAGCTTACCGAGGAGAAGACCAAGCTGCAGGCGATTCTCGATAATGTGCCAAGCGCCTTCGTTCTCCTGGACAAAGACTACCGCATTCAAACGGCAAGCGCAACCTTCGGCTCGGTAACGGGCCTGGACCTCGACGATGTCCGGGGGAAGGATTGTGCCTCGATCTTTTGCGATAGCGGGTTCTGCGAGCAATGCGTCTCAAGGATCGCAGTCTCCTCGGGAAGAATCGCGAGCCACATTGACCACGTTGCCGATACGGGTCGTGGAGACCGTTATATCGAGCATGCAGCAATCCCGCTGAAAAAAGAGGGGGACCTGCATGCCATTCTCGAGATCATCACCGACGTGACGGAGCGAAAGCGGCTCGAACAGCATCTTCTCCAGACCGAACGGCTGATGGCGACCGGCGAAATGTCGGCCCTCATTGCCCATGAATTCCGGAACTCCCTCACCTCCATCAAGATGATCTTACAGCTTCAGAGTGAATCGAAACAGCTCAGCCGTTCCGACAAGAAATCCCTGCGCGTCGCTCTCAACTCGATTTACCACATGGAGCAGATTGTTGCCGATTTGCTGAGTTTTGCCAGACCCTCGCCGCTTCAGTTTCAGACAGCCAATCTGAATAAGGTCATCAACGACAGCCTCGACTTCGTGAAACCGCACTTGAAGAAGGAACGAATCCATGTGCAGCAGACACTGGACCCAACCCTCTCCAACCTGCCGCTCGATACCCAGCGATTCAAAGAAGTCGTTGTGAACATCTTGTTCAATGCAGCCCAGGCCATTGAAAGCAAGCCGGCGCGTACGAAGGAAGAAATCGTGTCCATCGCGACGAAGAAAATTATCCTTCGTGAAACACTGCACGATTTCACGTTTACTCATCTCTACGATGGCAATCAAAAGAAGGAGGGCCGGGACGGCGCGGAAATTGTTCTTCAGAAGGGCACGGCATGCGCGCTCGTCGAGGTGACCGATACAGGTTCGGGGATCCCCGCAACGATCATCGGTCGCATCTTTGATCCTTTCTTTACGACAAAGACGAACGGGACGGGCCTTGGTCTACCGATGGTGAAGCAGACGGTGAATGCGCACGGAGGCATTGTGACCGTCAAACGTTCACAAGCCGGGGGTGCGATGTTCAAGATCTACCTGCCGATAGCAAACGGTGTGGGTATATGAAGAAGCCGACAGTGCTGGTAGTGGACGATGATCCGAAAATTCTCTTCGCCTTCCGCGAAGTTCTGCGGAAAGACGGGTACAAGACCGTCCTCGCGCGGGATGGACAGGAGGCGTTGAAGAAAATCTCCGCGGAGCATCCCGGCCTGGTGTTCATGGACATCACGATGCCGAAGGTCGACGGACTCGAAGTGTTGAAACAGATGAAAACGCAGGACGAGCGTATGCCCGTCGTGATCATCACCGGCTATGGTACGATGCAAACAGCCATTAAGGCAATTCAACTTGGCGCATTCGAATATCTTACGAAGCCGCTGGATGTCGGCAAGATCCGCGCGGTAACCCGCGAAGCATTGGCCAGCACCCGGAGAACATCTCCCACGGCAGGCCGTCATGGTCAATACCATGGGGACATGGCCGATCGGTACGAACTGATCGGCAGGAGTGCCCCGATGCAAGAGGTGTATAAGCTCATCGGATCGATCTCGACAACCCCGAATCACACGTCGATTCTGATTCTCGGTGAAAGTGGGACCGGGAAGGAACTCGTCGCACGGGCGATTCACAATGCGGGCCCCAACGCCCACAAACCGTTCGTCCCCATTGACTGTACTGCGCTTCCCGAGCCGTTACTCGAATCGGAGCTGTTTGGTCACGAAAAAGGAGCGTTCACAGGTGCGGGGGAGCGCAAGCTCGGGAAGTTTGAAATCGCCCAGGAGGGGACGATTTTTCTTGATGAGATTGGGAACCTCTCGCCCCATCTCCAGCAGAAGCTTTTGCGAGTCCTGCAGGAGCGTGAGTTTGAACGCCTGGGGGGGAACACTGCCATCCGCGTCGGGGCGCGATTTGTCTGCGCGACCAACCACGATATCGAATTGGAAATGAAAAACGGGAATTTCAGAGAGGATCTCTTTTTCCGGCTGAAGGTCGTCACGGTCAATCTGCCCCCCCTGCGGGAGAGGAACGATGATAGTTCGCATCTTGCCAACTATTTCCTGATGAAATACAACAGACAGCTCAAAAAGTCGGTCACAGGCTTTTCAGACGAAGCGATGGCATTTCTCCGGACGTACCCTTATCCGGGAAATGTTCGTGAGCTCGAAAACCTCATTGAACGCGCAGTGATGTTGACAAAAGGTGACGTGATTCTTCCCGACGCGCTGCGGGAACCGGTTCTTGACACGTCGGTCCGATCTCCTTCGCTCCCCATCCTGAGTGAGGACTTTGCAAAATCCCGAATCAAACTCCTTCAGATGTTCGAGCGCCAGTTTGTCTCGGAGCTTTTACGGAAATATCATGGTAATGTGACCGCTGCCGCCAAGGGTTCCCGCATGACCCGGCAAAATTTCCAGCGCCTGATGTCCAAGCACGACATCAAAGCGAAGTCCTTCAGGGATTAATCCCGCCTCGTTGTACCCTTCTCCCGGTGACAAGCCCCGCTTTGCAGACTGCCAAGCCCCTCTTGGCACTTCCTTGTTTTTCTCCCGGCTCCGCTTGACCATTCCGCTCAATTCAGCTCAATCTCGCAGCCTTGTCTCATCATGCCGCTGCGGTATACCTCTTGAGGAAAGAGGGGGGTTGACAAGAGGGTAGGGATGCACTATCAACCAACCGTGCTGATTACAGACGACGACCATAATATTCTCGCTGCGTTTGAGGATTTCTTTCGGAGGGAGAATTGCAGCGTGATCGGCGTGACGAGCGCGGAGGAAGCGCTTCATAAGCTTGAAAGCCATCACGTGGATCTCCTTGTCACCGACGTGCGATTGAAGCTTCAATCCGGTGTCACCCTTCTTCTTCATGCAAAGGCGATTCTTCCCAAGCTTCCCGTTATCGTCGTCACCGGATATCCGGATCTTATCACCGAGACAGACGCGAAGATGTATGGCGCCAATTATTTCTTCCTGAAGCCCTTAGAACTTGATAAACTGCGGGAAGCTGTAAGAACGTGTCTTCACATGAACGGTAAATCCTAAGCTCTCACCGTCATTCAACCACCCATCAGGAGGCTCTATGAAAACGATTGCTGCAACGGTAGTCCTCATAGTTCTGGTCACGGCGATCGCCGCCGAGCAAGTCCATGCCATTCCATCGTTCTCGCGTAAGTACAAGACGAGCTGCAGTACGTGCCACTATGCCGCTCCCATGCTCAATGCTTTCGGGAAAGCGTTCAAGAACAACGGCTATCGCTACCCGGGAGGTACGGACCCTGAAATGACAAAAGAAGAGCCAGTCAGCATAGGATCCGAAGGCTACAAGAGAGTGTGGCCCGACGCCATCTGGCCTGCGGACATTCCCGGTACGACCCCGATCGGCATCTGGGCCATCGGTCGGATCGAATACGCAGCCATCGCTGACGTGAAGTGGAGCCTGGAGATACCGCATGAGCTTGAATTTCTCTATGGAGGGACCATCGGCGAGAACTTTTCGTTCTTCGGGGAGCTCGAGATTGAGAATGAAGGCAACGAGACCGAAATCGGATTCCCGTTCGCCCTGCAGTATGATTTCAGTCCCGGTTTTCATCTTCGGGTGGGGATGGCGAATGCCGATCCAACACCCACGCATCTCCGGCTCACACGGAATCACTACAACATGGCGAGCTTTCGCAGTCGTAATGGCTGGCGGTTCCGCGATGATCATAATGGAGTCGAAGTGTGGGGCGCTGCCAATGGTGCGGGTGATCGCGGCGGGTTCACCTATCGCCTCGGCATGGTGAACGGCCAGGGATTAACCGACATCAATCCGCAGAAAGATTTCTTCGGCAAGGCAACGTATAAAATCGGAGGGCTCGGCGAAATCGGAGGTACGGAGGGGGCCGAGAGTCAGGCGTCGGATTTCTATCTCGATAATTCGGTGACGATAGGGGCTTTCTTCTATAAGGGCACCGCCTCGAGGGCGAACGTGTTGGATGAGGACTTTACGGTGCTTGGCGGGGATGTCGATTTCTGGTACAACCGTTTCATCCTCAACGGAGCGTTGATGCTCATGAATTCGACGATCGAAGGAACGGCGGACCGGTCCTCGATGGTGTATTATGCCCAGGGAAACTATGTGATCTACCCGTGGCTGATCGGCCTCGTGCGGTACGAATGGGAGGACCGGGATACCGATGCGGACCTGGTCAAACCGGTGAATGCACTCATTCCCGGCGTTACCGTGATGGCGCGGGCCAACGTCAAGCTGGTGTTCGAATTTAAAAAATTCCTCGACGAGGCGAACAAGAAGCGGGATACCTTCACGCTCCAATTCAATTTCGGCATATGACGGTCGTGCGCAACCACCCGGACATCAAGGCGGCCGGAATTTCATGAAGGATGGGAGACCGGAGCCTGAGGAATTCACAGGCGGTGAAACAATAACCGTCGAATGATTTTCTCGGCTCCCCTCTTTATTTAGAAAAGCACAATTACTGAAAGGGTGATCTATGAGGGCATTATTTGTTGTCATGACAATACTCCTGACATGGACGTGGAGTGACGGGTTGTTGGCGGGCGATATCAAGGGCAAGGTAAAGGCAAAAGGGGTAAAGCACAGCGGAGATGCAGTGATTTTCATTGATAAGATTCCCGGCAAGACCTTCCAGCCGCCGAAAGAACATGTAACGATGGATCAGAAGAATCTCGTTTTTATCCCGCACATTCTTCCGGTTGTTGTCGGATCCACCGTTGACTATCTGAACAGCGACGACGTCCTGCACAACGTTTTTACGCCCGACAAGTGCGCCGAGAAATTCAACCTTGGCACCTGGCCGAAAGGTCAGGTGCGGTCGTTTACGTTCACGGATCCCGGTTGTGCGTCGGTGATGCTGTGCAAAGTTCATCCCGAAATGGAAGCCTTCATCCTCGTGATGGAGACTCCCTATTATGCTGTGAGTGAGAAGGATGGGAGCTACACCGTGAAAAATGTCCCGGCGGGGAAACACACGCTGAGGATTTGGCACGAGAAGCTGAAAGGAGAATCCGTCACGGTGGAAGTGCCGGAGAAGGGAGAAGTGATTGTCAATTTTGAGGTAAAGAAGTAAGCGGCCGGTGTGGTCGAACATCAGGGAGGGAAAACCGATGAACGAGTCACGATGGCAAACTGCGGTGGTGTCAACAGCTCTCTGTTTTGTTGCGGGGCTCCTGCTGTTTTTGAGTGATGTCTACTCAACCGGTGAAGCGCCCCAACGTTTTCAGGTGACCATTACGTGGTCCCCGGTGTCCATAGCCGGGGCGGCGTTCCTGCTCGTCGCGGTCGGTGGCGCTCTGATACTCTCCATGCGCGGGCACAATAGTTGGAAGCAGAATCGTTGACCGATGCCGGACCAACTGAAATTCGTAAACCTTGAGTGGCTTGACTCCAACTTCCCCTGCATGGCGGCCTGCCCCGTGCATACCGAGGCAGGGCGCTATGTTGCGCTGATCGAGGAGGGACGTTACCGGGAAGCCTATCACGTCGCCCGCCGTCCCAATCCGTTTGCATCCATCTGCGGACGCATTTGCGCCGCACCGTGCGAGCAAGCGTGCCGTCTTGGGAAGCTCGATCAGCCGATTGCCATCCGTGCCCTCAAACGATTCGCCTGCGAGCGGTACGGTGTGGAAAGCATGCTCGATTTGGAGAAGCTCAAAGAAGTTTTCGGCAAGTCAGTCAGGAAAAACGGGATAAAAGTTGCTGTGCTGGGGGCGGGACCGGCGGGACTTTCCTGCGCCCATGATCTTGCCCTGCTCGGCTACGAAGTCACCGTCTTCGAAGCCCAATCGGTCGCAGGCGGCATGTTGCGTCTCGGCGTTCCGGAGTATCGCCTTCCGCGGGAGCTTATACGTCTTGAGGTCAATGCCATTCTCAGTCTTGGGGTGGAACTCAAACTCAATGCCGCCGTGGGTCGTGATTTTTCCCTTGCGGATCTCCAGCGGCAGGGATTCCAGGCTTTCTTTATCTCGATTGGCGCACACAAAAGCCGCGATCTTCAAATCGAAGGCGTGGAACTTGACGGTGTTCTGCGAGCCGTGGATTTCCTGCTCAACGTCAATCTCGGGTACCGCGTGGAGCTCGGAAAGAAGGTCATCGTAATCGGTGGCGGTAACGTGGCTCTGGATGTCGCCCGGACGGCGGCGCGGCAAGAGCGCGTGGAGGTCGGCCATGTCACGGAAGTTGCGGAAGCGTTGGATGTTGCCCGGTCTGCCGTACGCTTCGGCGCCAAGGAAGTCCATCTGGTGTGCCTTGAGGATTGGAAAGAGATGCCTGCGTCCACGGATGAGATTTCCGAGGCGAGAGAGGAACGGATTGAGATTCACCCGCGGAGGGGTCCGAATAGAATTATCGGAAGAGATGGAGCGGTGGCGGGATTGGAGACTGTCGATTGCGTATCGGTCTTTGACGACCATGGGCGCTTTAACCCGAAATTTGCGCCGCACACCGAGAAGATCATGGATGCGGACACGGTCATCATGGCCATCGGTCAAACATCCGATCTCTCGTGGATTCATCCCGGGGACGGCATTGAGGTTACTCCACGCAATACCATCAAAGTCGATCCTGCCACTCTTGCCACCACCGCGCCGGGGGTCTTCGCGGGAGGGGATGTGTCGTTCGGTCCGCGGAACGCGATCGATGCTATCGCGAACGGCAAGAAAGCCGCCCGATCCATCCACCACTATTGCACCAGGGACAAGATTGAAGGGGTCGAACTCGTTCTGAGCGAACGAGAAGCCGAAATTATCGTGTACGACACGAAGAAGTATAAACGCAGTTGGGGATATGAGAAAACCCAACGGGTTCCCATCCCTGTACTGCCGATCGACAGGCGCATCGGCGTCTCCCAGATTGAGTTGGGGTATACGGAGGAGCAGGCGATCGAAGAGGCTTCGCGCTGCCTGCATTGTTGGGTGAACACGATCTTCGAACCGGCGGGTGAAGAAACCGGAACGGAATGCATCCTCTGCGGGGGTTGTGTCGATATCTGTCCCGAAAATTGCATCGATCTTGTCGTGCTCACGCGAATCGAGGCGGAAGGGGCTGATCTCGCCGAACTTGAAAGCGAATACCAGATCGTCATGAAGGGACAGTCCGGGGAGTTGGTCGGCTCCGTGATGATCAAAGATGAAGATCGGTGCATCCGATGCGGTCTGTGTGCGATGCGATGCCCTGTCGGATGCATTACCATGGAAGCATACGCTGTGTCTGAAACAGTCCCGGTATAAGTAAGGAGAGGTTGACATATGGCTGAAGATTCCATGAAAGAACAACCGGAGAGCTCAATCCTCACCCGCCGGTATTTTCTCGAGACGATCGGCGGGGGCGCAATCGGGATCGTGGCTGTCGGGAGCGCGGTCTTGACGGCGCAATTTCTTTCGCCCAACGTGTTGCGCGAGCCGCCGCTAAAATTCAAGGCCGGGCCGACGGAGAATTTTCCGCCGGAGAGCGTCACGCTCAACAAGGAGCAGAAGGTTTTTATCGTTCGCGCCAAGGAAGGATACTTCTCTGCCGTGTCCGCCGTCTGCACGCATCTTGGTTGTATCACGAACTGGAAATCGGAAGAAGGGATTATAGCGTGTCCCTGCCATGGGAGCAAGTTTGACAAAGAGGGAAATGTCCTCGAAGGTCCCGCGCCGCGTCCGCTGCCGCGGTTTGCCATGACGCTCGACGAACACGGACAGTTAGTCGTGGACAAAGGGGTGATGGTTGGGGAGGAAGTCATTTTTAAAGTCTGACAGGTTGTTGAAGAACGCATTTCGTTAGCCACGAATTACACGAATGATTCTGAGCGGTCGCAAAAACTCTCATTCTGATTTTTCCAGACCATAAATAAGAAACAGAAATCACGCTGACAGTTGCCGTCGCAACTGTCGTCATAAGCTTCCTGCTGAAATTTGTGGCTCATTCTTGCTTTTCAACAGTCTGCCAAGGAGGAACTCACCATGGAAGTCAACGAACAATATTGGCAAGCCGTTCAATCCAGAGTCTGTGCCCACTGTGTGGATAGCGATCCTCATGGCCACTGTCGCTTGAGCGCGGAAGAAGAGTGCGGATTGAGGGCTCATTTCCCGAGAATCGTTGAAGCCATTCTTTCCGTGCATGATCCCAGGATTGAGCCGTATATCGACTCCCTTCGCCGGAATGTTTGTGCCCCGTGCCGGCATCAAACGCCGGACGGAAGATGCTCAACGCGATCGCGGCTGGATTGCGGTCTCGATCGATATTTTCCCCTCGTGATCGACGCTGTGGAAGAAGCGCACGTCGGATTTGAAAAGCATGGACCAGCGTTTGGAGACGGAGTATGAAATCCCTCTGGCAGCGATTGTTCGCATCACAAGTATGGCGCTCGATCTTTCGTCATGGGCTGCCCGAATCCAACCGGACACGGGCGGAAGCGGTCTTTTACAACTTTTTCCTCCATATCCATCCCACCAAAGTCCGGAAGCGCTCGGTCAAATTCACCTACACGTGGGGGCTTGGTGGACTTTCCTTCGGCTTGTTCATTGTCCTGACCGTCACCGGGGCACTCCTCATGTTGTACTATCGCCCTTCGGTACCTCAGGCCTACTGGGATATGAAGGACTTGCAGTATGTCGTCTCGTCCGGACAATTCCTTCGGAATATGCACCGCTGGGCCGCCCATGCGATGGTGGCGGTGGTGTTCCTGCACATGCTGCGGGTGTTCTTCACCGGTTCCTACCGGCCGCCGAAGGAGTTCAATTGGGTTATCGGTGTTGTGCTGCTTGTGTTCACAATCCTGCTCAGCTACACGGGCTACTTACTCCCGTGGGACCAGTTGGCGTTCTGGGGAATTTCGGTCGGCACGAACATGGCGCGGGCGGTTCCGTTTGGAGTGGGAGACAATATTTCTTTCCTGTTGCTCGGTGGCAATATTGTTGGAGAGAATGCGCTTGTGAGATTTTACGTTCTGCATTGCTTTGTCCTGCCCGTTGCGGCGACCATGCTGATGGGCATTCATTTCTGGCGTGTGAGGAAAGATGGAGGAGTATAAGGGTGGTCGTCGGGCGGCGACCTGATCTCGACGGCCCGGATGACGGTCGCTGGACGGGCAGAACACGTAATCGAAAGACTCTTCATGAAAAAAGACTTCCAGGTTGAGGAAATCGCGGACATCAAGAAAGCGCCCAAGCGCCTTGCGTTCATCAAGAACCGGAGTGCGGCGCGTGTAAAGAGGGAAGACGAAAACATGGTGATGACCTTTCCGAACCTGGTCGTCAAGGAAATCATCGCTTTTGAAGTCATGGTCATTCTTCTCGCCGTACTTTCGCTGATCGTCGACGCACCGCTGGAGTGGATTGCCAACCCCGAGCATACGCCCAATCCCGCCAAAGCCCCATGGTATTTTCTCGGACTGCAGGAACTGCTCCACTACTTTCCACCGGTTGTGGGCGGCGTCATTCTCCCGACAGTAACTGTCGTTGCGCTCATCGTCATCCCCTATTTTAAGATCAACATCAAAGGCGAGGGCCTCTGGAAAGAACATCGACGGGAGACGTTCCTGACGCTTGTCGGAGCGGTTGGGATTGTTTCGCTTGTCCTCCTTCTTTTCAAGGTCTATGCGATGCTCATGCCGACACTCATCGTTACGGGATTCATGCTCGCTCCCTATTTTATCAAACGAGAGCATGGCTTCATCGCCTGGCTTGGTCACCGGCCGCTTTCGTGGTGGGTCATGACCTGGTTCGTGATGGTCGTGGTTGTTCTGACTGCGATCGGCACGTTGTTCCGCGGCCCGGAATGGAGCTGGACCTGGCCGTGGGAAGGAATCTATTGAAGGAGGAGTCGGGGGATCTTGCATGACACATCGGGATGGACTCGTCAAACTGGTATCCGGAAACTGTTCACGGCACATTGACTCATGACTAAACTCAGGCTCTCGTTCGCACTCTCCGGTGTCGTTTTCTTACTGGTGCTTGCTGTTGCTCCGTTGAAAGATTTCTTTCGCGAGTGGAAATGGTACCAATATGAATACAACGACCTCATCACGGAACTTCCTCAGAAGGTGAAGCCCGCAGAGATCGGGATCAAGCAGGTGTGGGTCCGGGGATTGGACCGGATCGACCGTTGCGGTACGTGTCATCTCGGTCTCAGCGAACCGGCACTGCAAGAGGCCCGCCAACCGTTTCGCGCACACCCGCGGATCGATCACGACTTTGAGGAATTCGGATGCACCGTGTGCCATGAAGGTCAGGGCGCGGCAACAACCTACAAGGGATCTGTCGGCAAGGTCGAATACTGGGACAAACCGATGCACCCCACCAAATTCATGGAGGCGTCGTGCGGCAAGTGCCACAAGGAAAAAGAGGTTCTGCACGCGCCGATTCTCACAGCGGGTCGAAAGCTCATCCAGGAATCGAACTGTGCAGCCTGCCACAGAACGGAAGGCGTTGAGAAACAGTGGACGCCGAGCCTCGACGGCATCGGCTCAAAGGTCAATCGCTCCTGGCTCGTCAACTGGCTGAAAAACCCAAAGGCGTATTTTGTAAAGACCAGGATGCCGAATTTTCTTCTCTCCGACGAAGAGGTCAACATCCTGGCTGATTTCCTGATGACGTTGAAGACCTTCCCTCACGATGCGACCCTTGATCGGCTTCCGACGGTTTTGACCTCCGGGACGGAGACGCAAAGGGAGAAGCTCGCAGAACTGGGTGCGACGCGCTTGAGCGAAGCACGCTGTATCAGTTGTCACTCCATCAACGGGCGAGGCGGTACTGTCGCGACAGAACTCGGAAAAGTCGCCAGCAAAGCCAATCCGGCATGGCTCTATAGTTATATGAAAAATCCAAAGCGACTGCAGCCGGGTGTCGAGATGCCGAGATACCGGTTCAGCGAAACGGAATTGGCAGCCGTTGTTGCATCTATCCAGAGTGAGTTTGTCGATTATGATATGGAGGAACAGCCTCCCCACACTCCCGACCCATCCTATTTCGAAAAAGGCCGGGCACTCTTCAAGAAATACAACTGCAGCGGATGCCATGAACTCGGCGGGATGATGAAAGCAGAGGAGATGGGGCCGGACCTGACCTCCATCGGCGCGAAAAGGATCTATGAAATCGATTTTGGCAGATCAGGCATCGAACAGGCACTTCCCTCGTATCTTTTCACAAAAGTCAAAAGTCCGCGTGTCTTTTCGCCCACGATGAAGATGCCGAGCTATGAATTCACCGACGAAGAAGCTCAGGCGATCACCGTGGCACTGTTGGGCAATACGGAGGAGGGAATTCCCGAGGAATTCAAGGTTCCTGCAAAACCGCAGAGCACCTACGCACCGCAAGGGGAATTCGGGAAGTTGGTAGACGACCTTGCGTGCTTCGGCTGCCACACGATGTTTGGGCGCGGACGGCTCGTTGCAACCGACTTGACGCTTGAAGCCAGTCAAGCGCAAAGGAAATGGATCGAGAAGTACTTCAAGATTCCCTATTCCCTTCGTCCCATCCTGCCGGAGCGGATGCCCAATCTGTTTGTGTCTGACGCCGAGATCAAGGTGATGGTCGACTACATGGAGAAAGTGTTCATCGCTGATAGTGTGGAACGGGAGGTGAGAGTCGATCAAGCCAGGATGGCCAAAGGCAAAATGCTGTACTATGAAAAATACGGATGTCAGGCTTGCCACCAGATCAATCTCAAGGGTGGATATGTCGGACCGGCATTGGACAAAGCCGGCTCGCGACTCAAACCCGGCTGGATTTTCCATTGGCTGAAGGACCCGCAGGCATTCAAGCCTGAAACGATCGAGCCGAAAAACAACCTGACAGACGAAGAAGCAGAAGCGCTCACCGTGTTCTTGATGAGTTTGAAATAAGAACTCCCGCAACCTGTCATAATCTCGGGTACCATCTGATGACCCATGTTTTCGCTATCGCAGCATTCGTCATGCTGCTGATGAGCTGCAAGGAAAAAGACGCCACGCCGCAGCAAGCGGATGGAACCGAAGATACTCTCCAGACGTCGGTCAAGGTTGACGAGGTCGCTGAGTCCAGGTTGCTTTCGTATGAGCAGCGACAAGGAAGACATCTGTATCGGAAGTATTGTTCGGTTTGCCACGGCGAGGAGGGAAAAGGCGACGGCTTCAACGCATTCAACCTTGACCCCAGGCCAAGAGACTTTACCGATGTGACATATATGAATGCACTCAGCGATGTGAGAGTAGCTGAGACCATCAGCCAGGGGGGAAGAGGCGTTAATCGATCACCTTTGATGCCATCGTGGGGAGGGAGGATGAGCAAGAAGGAGATAGCATACGTGGTTGATTACATACGGTCGATCAGCGTCAAGACCGAGTAACAG
>DKJQ01000216.1:0-200 GCA_002454845.1 Ignavibacteria bacterium UBA6688 | reverse complement strand
GTCCGAACCCGCGCGGAACGCTCGCATATTTTGCCATCACACAATAATAAATTGTTCTTGTTGAGGACTATTCCGGCCTCCGGCCCCCAATGGGAGAATGTTAACGCATCCGGTGACTGGAGGGCGGAGTTCCGAGTAGAAGAATGCTTAGAGATTGATAGTTGCTGTGGCATGTGAATTAAGCCCAAGTCCAATTTGAC
>DKJQ01000005.1 GCA_002454845.1 Ignavibacteria bacterium UBA6688 | reverse complement strand
CGGTCGTCGGAATGACACTTTTCACACAGGCTCAAAGAGGTCAGGACTTCGGCGGGTGAAAAAGACTGGATGGGTGTTCGTCAGCTACATGGCTTCATCGAATTCGCTACGATATCGTGCGATGCCTCCAGCCTTGGGCAAAGCATTTCCATCAAACACAACGACCATGAATGCTTCATCCGAAACACCCTCCCACTGGCTGCGAAGTTTGTAGCGGGATGCCCGTTCAAAACCAAAACGAGGATAGTACTTCGGATGCCCCAGGACGATGATGAACGGGCAACCCGACTGGCTCAGGTACTCCAGTCCGTGCCGGACGAGGAGAGACCCAATGCCCTTTCCCTGGTGTGATGGCAACACCGCCATGGGAGCCAGCCCCATGCCAACCAACCCCCCGTTATCCAGAATCGCCGGAGTGAACAGGATGTGTCCTACCACAGAGCCTTGATCCACCGCAACGAACGAAAGGTAGTTGTCGCAAGAGGCCCTGAGTCTGTCTACGATGGCCGCCTCAGGCCCGTTTTCAAATGCCGCTTCATTCAAGGTGCGAATAGCTTCTTGATCCCCCGTTCCTTCCTCCCGGATCTCAATCATGGACTGCTCAGAGTACGATAGGCACGCTCCACTACCTCGCTGCCGTAGATTCTTTCGAGACGCCGCACCGTGAAATGCCCTCTCGCCATATCCTGGAAGTGGTCAATGAACGCCAGGTTGATGAGAGCACCTCCCAGGGCGCCCACGATTGGGACAGCCTGCGCAGCTGCCTTCTCCGAAACATTCACACTGAAACGGGATGCGATGAGCGAAATCAACCGGACGATCGCGGGTCCCCCCTCTTTCGCCAGTCCTCTCTCTGCAATGAACTGAGCAGCCTCCGAAACTGCCCTGGCGAGAGCGGCCCGCACAGCGAAGTATCCGGATTCAGCCGCATCGTCCCTCGATGTCCGCCCTCCCAACGCAAACACTTCAAGACATGCGAGCTTTGATTCGGGCACGCGGATCTCTTCCCCCTCACTCCGGGCAATGTCCACAATCGACCTGAGCATGATGGTTGTGGAAACCGGAAGTTCTATTGCCAACGCAGGAATTCCCCACGCCCCTCCACCGGCACCCGACACAGCCGCCGCAACCTTATGCCAAACGTTCCTTGACGGTATCGGACCGTTCTCGCCGAGGGTCATAAGGGCAACATCGAGAGCCGTCTCCAATGATTTCTTTGTGGCATCGTTGATGAAGCTGGACCATTTGTCCGGCAGCATCTCCAATCCCTTTTCGATCGGTCGACCGACAGCGCTGGTGAGTTTGGCAGTCAGGCTTGGGTTTTCCAGAATCTGTTTCGCCACTCTCAACTGCTCAATGTGGTCTGACGTCATCTGCGTGAGCTCTTTCCTGTCGGCGTCTGAGGTGGCTGCCTGGCGACACTGAATTCAACGGTGCGCGCCTCGTATGCGTCCGCTGCATCGACTTGTTGAGATGCCTCTGTGGCTACCACCTGGCGCCGTGCTCTTTCAGTTGTTCGTTGATGTGGATTTCCAGCTCTTGTCTGTTTCCCATCTGATAGAATCCGGTATCTTCTATAGCGACCTTCTTCCATGAGACATCCTTATCGTTCCAACACTCTTCATCGGTGATCGCAGTGCGACACTTCAGCGTGCCTCCTATTGCCTCCGGCCTGATAAGCCCGTCAAACACGAATAGGTTGCGAATGACATTTCCTTCTTCATCATAGAGTGGGTTTCTGGCCTGGAAGGAGAGCCGTTGCGTCTCAGCATCGAACCGGATGTTCTCAAGGCGTGCGGTGGTGTAGTCGCCAAGAGCGCCTCCCAAAGAGTATTCCATGTAACCATACAACTCATTCTGCTCTCTCCAGAGATAAACATCCTCACCACTTTGGTGGTCCTCCGAATAGTTCATGTTCGAGAACCTGCCAAGAAACTCCAATGGGGGCGAGACAAGCCAGAATGAAAGGGTTGGGAGGACTGCAAAGAGCCAGAGCAACGATGGACGCAAGAGCATCTCCTTCATCCTATCAAAGTAGTAAAAATATTTCAGAAATTCGGATGGTCGATAGCCCGCCAACGGGAAAGTCATATTATTCTCACCAAACCGGGACACATTGCCACCCTTTCTGTCCCAAACCATGATCAAATAGCTCGAGACACACTCCGAGGTTTGATCGCCAAAGCTGGCTTGATGATTGAGCAATTCGTGGAAGCCGGATGGCCATCACATTGATTTGCCCGCCCAACGCCACGGTTCAGTGGCGGCCGAGCGAAGCGAGGCCGTCTGCTGGAACCGCTTGTTGGGCGCCAGTGCGCGCTTCAGGTCGCCAGCCGACGTTTACGGACAGGACCTTGTCTTTTGCATTTCTCTCTTTTGGGTGATTCGCTCTCAAATTCAAATTGAGCTGTCTGTGCAAAACTTAGACCCTGAGCGAGCCACGGAACGCCCTGGCGGCATAGTAAGATTCTGCACCGTTGTGATACACGAAGACATTGCCGTAGCGGTAATCAACAAAGATGGCACCACCGAGTTTTCTAATCTCAGAAGGTGTTTTCACCCAGCTCGATGTTTTCGCATCGAAATTTCCAAGTTTCTGCAGCTCCCGATATTGTTCTTGCGTTAAAATTTCAATGCCCATGTCGGCAGCCATATCAATAGCGTTATTTCCTGGTTTATGTTCTTTCCTTGACTCGAGAGCTTCACGGTCGTAACAAACACTTCTGCGTCCTTTAGGACTTTCCGCTGAACAATCATAAAAAATGTATTCGCCCGTCGTTTTATCTTGACCAACAATATCCGGTTCACCGCCAGTTCTTTCCATTTCAT
>DKJQ01000172.1 GCA_002454845.1 Ignavibacteria bacterium UBA6688 | reverse complement strand
GCGCAGATGAGATAATAGAAACCATCCTTTTTGAAAATATGCGGCGCCTCAATCCAGATCGGCTTCCTGGAAAGGTCGACCCCGCCGTTAACGAGGAGACGCTCCTCGCCGACCACTTTCATGGTCCTGATGTCGAATTCGTACATTCGAATCGTCCGGTGACCATCATACAGCGGCTTGTCGTCCGGGGGAATACTGTTGTAGATGATATAGGCTTTTCCGTCGTCATCGAAATAGGGAGACGGATCGATGCCGTTGATTTCCGGGATCCAGAACGGATTGGACCAAGGTCCCGCCGGGTTCGTGGCCGTGGCAACGAAATTCCCACCCTTGTCGACAAGCGTGCACGTAACGTAGAACAGTCCGTCATGGTATCGTATGGACGGTGCGAAGATGCCGCGCGAGACTCCAAGGCCCGTCGCATCCATTTGCCCGGGGCGGTCAAGGACCGCGCCGATCTGTTTCCAGTTCACGAGGTCGGTACTGTGGAATACGGGAATGCCGGGAAAGTACGCAAAGGATGACACGACAAGATAGTAATCCCCCCCAACCCTGCAGATGCTCGGGTCGGGATAGAAACCGGCAAGAATCGGGTTGGTGAAGGTCTCCTCCGTCTTGTTACACGATGGGACGATGAGGCAAAAAAGCATCACAGCCACGATCAGGAGCAGCCGTTTCATTTTTTCGTTTTCAATCCTTCCTTAACACCCTGGTAACTCTCGGGCGGGCCCAAATAGCTTGGCTTCACACCAGCCGTTTCCACGACAAGCTTCTGCAACACGACACCGGGATCGACCATCCACACCTTCAGAACATGCTCCCCGGGTTTATCAATACGATGCCGTGAGGTCTTGATCCGAATGTTGTTGCTCACGGCCTGGTTCCACCACTGCGGATAGCGCCAATCCGGGACTGTTTCCCCTTCGTGGATATTGATGATCTGCGGTGCTTCCCCGTCGACGGAGATGGCGTACCGCAGTCCCTCCGAATTTTGAAAATTCTGTGTGGGAGAGAGAAGGGCATGGACTTTGACCTCTCCAGGAGTGAAGAGATGCATACGATACTCCAGGTGGGGAGTGCCCCCCTCTGCGACGGGAAGCTGAGAGGGAGCCGTGACGGGAAACGGTGTCATCGCCGAGCTCGTGCGTCCGAGGTTCGGTATTCGTTTCCACGCCGCGGAATTTGAATTCACCCCCCGGGTGAAATTCGCGGCTTCCATGGAGATGTACCCGTTGCTCTCGACAAATCCGCGCACCTGATCCGGCTTTGGAGTTGCAGGATTGTGGACGACGGCGTAGATCACGACACGAGTGTTTCCCGGACCGGTGATCGTGATCGGAATGCGGTGCTTGCCGGCAGGCGCTTTCTTCCAGTCGATCTCCACACTGAGACGACACTCCGTTTCCACCGTGCCGTACTTGCGGTCGATCCGAACCCACGGCTCGGCAGGTTCAGCGGCATATTCGAACGACGCTCGCCCGCGGTTGAAGATTTCGAGGTAGTACAGCTGACGGTGGTACGGATCGAATTCTGGTAGAACGGCATCCCCCTTCTCGAGAGGCCACCATCGTTCCGATCCTTCGATCATAACCCCCATGTCCGCGGTCGCGGGCAGGTCGATTTCCCTGACCTCCGGCATGATGTTGGCATCCGGCTGTTGCCATGAGGTGTACCCGATGTGTGTTTGATCCATCATGTGCACCCACTTGCCGTTGGCGAGAATCTTGTTATAAGAGAGGGAAATCAACGAATCCTTTAGGTACAGAGACCGCGCTTGTTCAGCCTGGCTGTTGGTCGCGGCACGGCCCTGTTCTGCATAGAGCCTGTTCTTTGCGACCGCATCGTAGAGCGCATGAAGATTCGAGGAGGCAAGAACAGGATGCAGGACGAGTTGAAAGAACGCATCCCGGTATTGTGGAGCAAGGGCACGGGAGATTCGTTGGGCACTCATGACCAGTTTGTTATAATCATCGATGACCGTTTCCGCCTCACGGTAGTGGAACAGACTGTATGTCTGTGGTGAAAGCATCTCCGGTTTCCGGCGGGAGTTGTATTTCGTATAAGCGTCGAGGATCGCGGCAATTTCCTGGGCATACTCGGCCCCGAATTGGCGCTCTGCCCAGAGACGTGAATAGTCCGGCAACCTCTCCAGGGGCCATTTCTCAGGATTCCAGGCGTAGTCCAGAAAGAACTCCGTGGGGAACTCCATCGGCTTGATGTCCCCGACATTCACAATCCAGATTCGATCCGCACCGTAGCGGTATGCGAGATGCATCTGTTCCCAGACGCGTTCAATCTGCGTTGTGTTCAGCCATTTATAGTTTCTCGGCCCGCCGACAAAGTCAAAGTGGTAATAGATTCCGTAGCCCCCCGGGTGCGGCGGGTCGGTCAGTTTAGGAAGACGGCGTATGTTTCCCCAGTTGTCGTCGCACAAGAGCAACGTGACGTCGTCCGGCGTTCGCATGCCTTTATCGTAATAGTCCTGCACCTCCTTATAGAGCGCCCAGACCTGGGGGATCGTCGTCAGATCTTTCCCCGTGACCTCTCCAAGAATTTGTCGTTGGTCCCTCACGATTCGTTCCAACAAAGCAATATCTGCTTCTGCGCTCATGGGTTCATCGCCGTCCCCCCGCATGGCAAGGGTCACAAAACTCTCGTAGGACCCCATTCTCCTGATCCCTTCCCTCCAAAATTCTTTCAGGGTGCTTTCATTTTTTGCATAGTTCCAGGGACCTTTGCCATACCGTTCCCACTCCACATGCGCCCGCATCATCGGCTCGTGGTGCGATGTTCCGATCACGATGCCATACTCGTCGGCCAGTTGTGGATTGACCGGATCGTCATCATAGAGCGCCTTGCCCCACATGGCGGGCCACAGGAAGTTCCCCTTCATCCTCAAGATGAGATCGAACACCGTTTCATAAAACCGGTGGTTAAATCCGCCAAAGGTTGTATTCACCCAACCATACAGCGCCGGGTTTTCATCGTTGATGAAGATGCCGCGGTATTTGACTTTGGGTTCACCCAGGGTATGTCGTCCCGGTAGAACATAGACATTTTCCCGCTGCCGCACAGGGACATCCGCCCAATAATGCCATGGCGAGACACCGATGCGCGCTGAAAGTTCATACATGCCGTAGATGGTTCCCCTCTTGTCGCTCCCGACAATGACGAGGGCGCGTTCGATATCCGGCAACGGGTTCTCCACAACCTGGAGAAGGAAGGTCTCCCACTTCCCTGCAATCCCGTTGACATCCAACTTCCGCTCTTTCACCAATCGGTCTATAACAGGACTCCTACCGATTGTTCCTATCAGGACGACTTCCTTTTCGCGGGGGAGGTTGCCCCAGGCAAGGACAGGCTTCGCATTTGTTACCCGCGCGATGTCAGATTGCAAATGTGTCGCAACACGCAGCACACCGGGAAAATCCGTGGAGCTCACATGCAACGGGGCGCTCTTACCTTCGCTTGCAAGCGTAAACGAACCCGGGGTTTTCTGAAAGGTGATGAACGATCGGTCACTTGTTTGTGAGGAGGATGTCGCGGGACACATGAGCAATCCAACGACAAGAAGGGTGACTGCCAAACCCTTCCATGAGATTACTTTGGCCTTGTTCTCGACAGGATTGACTGTTCTGACCTGGTTCATGTTGAATTCTTGCTTGTCATCGTTCCTGAGAACCCTCAGGTGCGCTCAATCGTTTGAATGGCATGGTCGATTGATGACAGTGAGGGGATGATAACGTCGGCTTTCTGAAGGGCCTCCGGAGGAGGCATCAATTGCGTATTGGGGACAGCAATGACGGCGGCCCCCGCGGCCTTTCCGGCGAGAATCCCGCTCCCGGAGTCTTCCACCACTACTGTTGCCGCGGCAGCAACCCCGAGTTTCTTCATGACCGCTTCATAGACATCGGGTGCGGGTTTGCCATGGGAAACCGTATCACTTGAGAGCATAAAGCGGAACAATCCGCTCCATTGATTTGCCTCGATGGCTGCATCGATCAACTCCCTCGGCGAACCGGATCCGAGACCTACGACAAAATGGGCCGCGCAATATTCCAGAGCGTTTTGTGCCCCTGGCATCAATACAACGTTTCCCGTCCGGTATTGGGAAACCATGGCATTCAGGGTCTCACGCTCAATTTCCCGGGCTTGAAGTCTCCCCTCCAGTTTTCGGGCAACATAGTCGATCCACGTGGCGGTGCTTCGTCCCATCAAAGCCTTTTGATCATCATCGGTCCACTCAAGTCCGAACCGCTGAAACATTTCCGTTCTCACCCGAAACCAGACCGGCTCGCTATCCACCAGCAGTCCATCGAGATCAAAAATCACCGCCTGCAGACCCCGGTTCGCCATGCCTTATTTCTTCCGCTGGCCGTATGTGGCGTACTTGCCATGTTTTCGATGGAAATGCTTTTCCAACAACGCCTTCTTTAAGGGTTTGACGGATCGGTTGAGCAATACCGTTTCACTTGCCATGCGGGCAACCCGTTCGAGCACGATGGCATTCTCCACTGCATGCTCGACGGTGTCACCCCACGCAAACGGACCATGGCCGGCGACAAGCACTCCCGGCACAGAAAGCGGATCCAGTTCTCGGTAGCGCTCGACGATGACTTTGCCGGTGTTCAATTCGTAGTCGGATGCAATCTCCGCGTTGCGCAGGTCGCGGGTACATGGGATGGTCCCGAAGAAATGATCTGCATGCGTTGTGCCGTAGGGAGGAATTTCGCGCTTTGCCTGCGCCCAAACCGTAGCATACAGGCTGTGCGAGTGGGCAATTCCACCGATTGCCGGAAATGCCCGGTAGAGCTCTCTGTGCGTCGGCGTATCGGAACTTGGGTTTAGAGTACCCGCGACGGTCTTCCCGGAATCAAGCGAGACAACCACCATGGTTTCTGGCGTCATTTCGCCATACGGGACACCCGATGGCTTGATGACGATCAGCCCCTCTTCACGGTCGATGGCACTGACATTCCCCCAGGTCAGGAGAACCAATCCCTCGCGAACAAGCCGCAGGTTCGCTTCACAAACCCGTTCTTTCAATTGTTCAAGCATTGTTTTCCTTTTTCGACCCTCGGACAATGGCACTTATTGGATCTTGAGAACAACCACCGATTTTGGTGGAAGCGTCGCAGAGAAGCCCCCCTTGACCAGGCGCACATCATGAAACGGACCGGGGCGTACAGCCTCCGGTTTGTCAAACGTGTTATGAGACGCCATCGTTGCCACGGTCAATACCCGTCCTGAAACCGTCCCTACCTTCGCTCCACGGAGTTCACCTGCCACTTCAGCCGGAAGATCCGGGTTGAGATTGCAGAGAGTAATATGGATTGCGCCGGACTGATCCCGCGAGGCCGAGGCCGTCACGCCGGGGAGAGTGTTGTCACCGAAGGCGTACCTGTCCCCGCTCAGGTCTGACGGCAGCAGGGTGGCATCGTGATGCGCTGTAAACATCTCGAAGACATGGTAGGTGGGGGTGACGATCATCCGCTCCTTGTCGGTCAGGATCATCGCCTGGAGAACGTTGATCATCTGTGCGATGTTCGCCACCTTCACGCGGTCCGCGTGATTGTTGAATATATTGAGATTGATGGCGGCTGTGACTGCATCTCTCATGGTGTTCTGCTGATGGAGAAATCCCGGATTCGACCCCGGCTCGACGTCGTACCACGTCCCCCATTCATCCACAATCAATCCGATGCTTTTCTCCGGATCGTATTTCTCGATGACCGCGGAGTGTTTCACCACCAATTCTTCCATGAGGTACGAATTCTTCAGGGTTGAGAACCACTGGTCCTCACCAAAATTGGTGGACGAGCCCTTATTCCCCGTCCAAGAGCCCGTCGGGAGTGCGTAGTGGTGGAGCGAGATCCCGTTCATCCTCTTGCCGACCATGGACATGACCACATCAGTCCAGTTGTAATCCTCCCCCGGCGCTCCGCACGCAACCCGATACACCTGGTTGCCCGAATAGTTCTTGATAAATGTGTTGTATCGGCGGAAAACGTCCGCATAATATTCGGGCCTCATGTTTCCGCCGCAACCCCAGTTCTCATTACCGACCGCAAAGTACTTCAGCTTCCATGGTTCCTGACGTCCATTCCGGCGCCGGAGGTTGGCCATGGGCGAATCGGCACCGCTGGTCATATATTCCACCCACTCCATCATCTCCTGGACCGTCCCGCTTCCGACATTGCCGCAGATGAACGGCTCCGCGCCGACCTGCTCGCAGAAGTCCATGAACTCATGCGTGCCAAAATGATTGTTCTCCACCACTCCCCCCCAATGCGTGTTGATGATCGAGGGGCGTTTCTCACGGGGCCCGATGCCATCCTTCCAATGATACTCGTCGGCAAAACATCCACCGGGCCAGCGGATATTGGGGACCTTGATTTTCTTCAGCGCGGCCACCACATCATTCCGGATTCCGCGGGTGTTGGGGATGGGGCTCTCCGGACCCACCCAGATTCCTTCATAGATGCAACGCCCAAGATGTTCCGTAAAATGACCGTAGATATGCCGACTGATCGTGTGTTCACCCTTGTCGGCATGAACGACCAGCCGATGCGTTGTCGATTTTTCCCCGCCCTCAGCGATATTCACCAGACCGGCGATGAGTGCAGGCACGGTAATCCAGGCGATGGCGGGAAGTGATGGACCAGTGATCATGACAATTTCTTTCATGAGAATCTGGATTTGTTTCGGATTTCGATGAGCTGTTTCATGATATGCGATAGATTCCCCGTCCACCCTTTCGTTCCAAAAGCATCGTGGAGCGTTCGGTAGAGCGGGTAGAGGTCCCGATAGACAGCATGGGACACAGCATCCGGTGTGAAGACGCGTGATTTCAATCCAGTCATGGCTTTCTGAGCTTCCGGGATTGAATCATATCCGCCGGCTCGTGAGCCCGCGGCCGCCGCTCCCGCGATAGCCGATCCGAGAGCGCAGGTTTGTGCCGATCTGCTGACCATCATCGGTCGGCCCGTCACGTCGGCATAGATTTGCATTACGAACGGATTTTTTTCTGCAATGCCTCCACAGTTGATTACCTTCCCGATGTGAATGCCGTACTCTTCAAACCGATTCACGATCGTGAGCGCCCCAAATGCTGTTGCTTCCACCAGCGCCCTGTAAATTTCCGCAGGCGTGGTATAGAGCGTCTGCCCCACCAGGAGACCCGTGAGCCGTTGGTCAACGAGGATTGTTCTGTTCCCATTATTCCAATCGAGTGCGAGCAAGCCGGATTCTCCCGCCTTCAGTTTCGCTGCGTCCCGCGCAAGAGATGCGTGTGTTCCCTTCTTTCCGTCGGGACGGACATAATTCACAAACCAGTTGAAGATATCTCCAACAGCGGACTGACCTGCCTCCAGACCAAAGTAGCCGGGAAGCACACTCCCGGGGACGATGCCGCACAGGCCGGGAATATCAGGAAGCTTGTTGGTCTCCGAAGAAAGGGCAATATCACACGTACTCGTCCCGATAATCTTGACCAGGGCGCCTTCAGCAATGCCGGCTCCGACTGCCCCGAGGTGGGCGTCGAAAGCCCCTGTCGCAACGGGGGTTCCTTCCGGGAGTCCGGTTTTCCGGGCCCATTCCTTGGTCAGGCCTCCGACGGCGTGATCGACCGTGTGCGCCTGAAAGATCAGGCGGGAACGAAGCACTGCAAGAGCAGGATCCAATCTCTCCAAAAACTCTCTATCAGGATATCCCCCCCATTCCAAATTATACATCGCCTTGTGACCTGAAGCGCAGATACCAATGCTCAGTTTCTCCGGATTCTCGGTGCCGGTGAGCATGGCGGGAATCCAATCGGCAATCTCCACCCAGAGGAATGCTTGTTCGGCGACTTTCGGGGAGGAATGAATGCAATGGAGAATTTTACTGAAATACCATTCGCTGGAATAGACTCCGCCGCATTTTGCCAGATAGTGCGGGCGCAATGTTGCGGCAAGCGACGTGATCTCCTCCGCTTCAGCCACGCCTGTGTGGTCTTTCCAGAGCCACGCCATGGCATCCGGATTCTTTGAGAGTTCCTTCCGGAACGCGAGCGGACGGCCTTGACGATCGACCGGCATGGGTGTACTCCCCGTCGTGTCAACGCCGATTCCAATCACCTGTTCCGGACGAAATCCCCGGACCGTTTTCCTGGCGTGGGCCAGGGCTTTGCGAATGCTCTGCTCGGCTCCTTTGATATAATCAGCCGGATGTTGGCGCGCGAGGTTCGGATCACGTGAGAGGATGACTCCATGATCTCCATGTTCATACTCCCAAACTGCGGTCCCCACTTCTTTGCCGTTTCCAACGTCCACGACAAGAGCGCGAACCGAATTGGTCCCGAAGTCGAGTCCGATCGAATATCGTTTTGCTATCATGGTAATCTAACCTGGTGCATGGCCGGATCCCTGTCCATTCCCCGGACGGTGGTCTTATCCTGTAAAGTAGAGGTAAGCAACCAGAATTATCACAAGGACGCCCCCCGATGTGATCACGTCCCATTTATTCCAACTCGCACGGGAGTCACTTCGATGCTCGTCCGACATTGTTGAGAAGGTGAGGTCCCGCAACCGATCCTCGGACGGTTTCTCTGTCATGTAACTGACACCGATCATCGCCACCACCGAGACGAGAAAGATCAGGAGACTGTAATATTGGAAATAGGTATTGTTGACGATCCAGAGGAAGGAGCCCTCCGGATACCCATGCTCAAATCCGGCCAGCTTAAGGGCGACGGGCGTATCGACGATGAGACGGAACAAACCCATGAGGAACCCGACGATGAGGGCCGAGAGACAACCCTTGGCATTCAGGCGTTTCATAAAGATGCCGAAGAAAAAGACGACAAAGATGGGAGGAGCCAAATATCCCTGCACGCCCTGCAAGTATTCGTACAACCCCTTCCCTCCACGGATCACAGGAATCCACATCAGGGCAACGAGGACCAGCACCATCGTTGCGATCCGTCCGATCCAGACCAACTGATGTTGAGTGGCATTCGGCCGGAATTTCTGGTAGAAGTCAATGGTGAACAGAGTCGAAGAGGCGTTAAAGGCGCCAGCGAGGGAGCTCATGAGCGCGGCAAGCAATCCCGCCACCACCAGTCCACGCAACCCCGCGGGCATGATGTATTGAACCATCAGCGGGAAGGAGGCCTGGGAAAAGTCTGCAAGAGGATTCCCCTCCGCATCCAGCATCCGGGCAAACTCAGCCACCGCCCCGGACTTCGCCAGAGCGAGCCAGATCATTCCCGGGATGATAAAGATGAAAACCGGAAGGAGCTTGAGGAACGCAGCGAAGATGCTCCCCCGTCGCGCTTCCCGTTCATTCCGCGCGCCCAGGGCCCGTTGGACGATATACTGATCGGTCGTCCAGTACCAGAGCCCGATGATCGGAGCGCAGAGAAGCATACCCAACCACGGATAATTCGTGTTAAAATACCATGCAATGCGCCCGGTTTCCTTGACCGGAGCCCATGTCCCCTCCATTCCATTGGGCACAAGTGGCTTCCAGAGATTGAACATGTCCGGATCGAGCACCGCACGCAACTCACTCCATCCCCCCAGTTTGGTTATTCCGAAATAGGTCAGCAGGGCCGACCCGAAGATCAGCACGAAGGTCTGTAATGCCTCTGTGTACGCCACGGCACGCATTCCTCCCAGCACGGTGTACGCGCCGGTAAGGATGACAACGAGGAAGGATCCGACCCAGAAGCTGTCGAAGACCATCGGACCGATTTCCACCTGAAGCTCGGGGAGGAGCGTCCCGAAGACAATGCCCCCGGCAAAGATTCCGACCGCCAGTTTCGTCATCATATAGGCGACAAGAGAGATCAGGGAAAGCACCCATCGCGCCGTGGAGGAGAAGCGCTTCTCCAGAAACTCGGGCATGGTAAACACCCGCGACCGGATGTAGAACGGTATCATAACCCATCCGAGAACGAGGAGGCACCAGGCGTGAAGCTCGTAGTGCGCAAAGGCGACGCCGCTGGTTGCACCGGCACCAGCCAGTCCGACCAGGTGCTCGGACCCGATATTCGATGCAAAAATGGATGCTCCAACGACCCACCAACCGAGATTTCTCCCGGCAAGAAAATAATCGTCGGCGGTATCTTTCCCTTTCTTGATGACCCACCACGCCAACCCGAGCAGTAAGCCAAAGTACAGGGCAATGACCACCCAATCCAGTGTTGTCAAGACCGTTGCTCCCGGAATTATGTTTGTGGATGAGAATTAGGAATGATGATACACTTCCCACTCCAGATATGTGGAGAGGGCATCGTCGATGGCATCGGCAACGGTCGCTCGTGTCGCCGCGACATGGTGCTCGAGACCGTTTCTGCAAATATACTGCAGCAGCGCCTGGAACCGTGGAACCTTGATCACCCCAAATCCTCCGAAGGTTTCCAGCGCGTCCCCGGTAAACTCCCCCTCACCGACATACGAGGTAATGCGACCGTGCAAATCGTCTGTCGAAAGACGACAATAGGTGAACGGCCCGGGGGCGATGCGACCGACGATCGTGCCGAAAGTGTTATCCTTTCCGACCGTGCCCGCAATGATCTCCTGGTAATCCATTTTCTGGTGGCTGAAGAACGCCTTCGGCAGGTTGGAACAATGGAACACCACCCCCTTGTCGGGATCGGTGCCATAGTTGTTGTTCCAATCCAACAGTGCGGCAGGCTTGTTCGAAGCGGATTGGAGGACATACATCCCAAGCAGTCCCGCAACATCGGTTTCGCACGCGCTCGGGAGAAGCGACTCGGACATCATGCTCATCAACGTGCACGGCACAACTCCATAGAACTCCTCTAACGCCGTCCAGCATTGGATCGCAGTTGCGGAGAGATGTTTCTCAGCAACCCATCGATCGATCGCCACACCGAGCTTTGCCATTTTGAGAAGACTCTCCGGTGGAATGCCTGTCACGTCGGTATAGGCGTTGATGCCGGCAAGCTTCTCTGTAACCGCTTTGTCGGAGTCCTGCATGCGCCGCACCCAACCAAGGGCTTCGGACAGGTCAAGGGTCTCGACGGAAACACCGGAAGCCTCCAACAATTTTTCACTGTACCGGACGGTGTTGAATGCGGCGGGCCGAGCCCCCAGCGCACCGATCCGTGCATTCTTCAGGCGTTTGACGACCCTGCACGTCGCGGCAAACCGTCGGAGATCCTCCCGAAATATATCGCTGGTCGGGTCAACCGTGTGCAACCGGGTCAGCGAATAGCGGATCCCATATTGCCGGAGATTGTTGCAGGCAGACATCTTGCCGCAGAAACTGTCGCGTCGAAACTTTATGCCCATCCGTGTCTGATCGTCGTTGAAGGCATGGACAAGCACCGGGACATTCAATCCTGCAAGCCGGAGCGTATCAGCGACTGCCCGTTCATCCCCGAAATTGGGGAGGGTCACGACGACACCATCAATGTTCTCTCCGTGCTCGCGGAAAAGTGCCGCGCAACGCTGGGCGTCCGCGTAGCTCTCCACTGCTCCGAATTTTGTTGCATCGACGGGGAGAATGACTATCTCTATGCCCTCCTCCTGAAGAACTTTCAAGATTGTCGTGCGACCGGATTCACAAAGGTGAGCGGGGAAAAAACCACGATTTCCAACAAGAACACCAAGGGTTGTTTTCATCATGAGATTGAGAGGTATCGGTTATGGGTTACGTTGAATGGTTCGGATTACTTCAAAGAAAGCGGGTTTCGGCCGGTGAGTTCGGTCGAACAGAAGCGGGTAATTGGTGCGTCCGGGCGCGGGCCAATTGTTGAGCCAGCTGGTACCATCATCCACGCCCCAGAATGTGACACGCGAGAGTTTTCCGGATTTGCCGATGAAGGCACGAAACAGCTCGGCATAGCGTCGGGCCAGTTGCTGTTGGAGTGAATCGGGTAATCCCTCAGTGTAGGGGTTGATTTCCTTGCGGAGCTCGGCACGGACGGAAAGATCGGCCCCCTGATGCCCCGTCGGGTTCGGCAACACATCCACATCCAGCTCGGTCACCATCACCTTCATTCCCAGGGCCGCAAATTCATCGATCGTTGTTTGAATCAACCCGGGAGATGGCCAATCCATTTGATAATGCCCCTGAAGTCCCACACCGGTAATCCGGATGTTTTGAGACTGCAGTTTCCTGATCAGGGCAAGAGCCCCGTTCCGCTTCGGTTCGTTCTCGATCGAGAAATCGTTGTAGTACAGTTCGGCCTCGGGATCTGCCTCCTGCGCAAATTGGAAGGCCTTTGCCAGGTAATCTTCTCCGATAATCTTCATCCATGGTGTCTGGCGAAGGGAGCCATCCTCCTCCAGTGCTTCGTTCACTACATCCCACCCATGGACCCTCCCTTTATAGCGGCCGACCACCGTATGAATATGATCACGCATCCTCGCGAGCAATGTTTCGCGGTCCACCGGTTTTCCCGTTTCATCCTCAAAGACCCAACGCGGGGTCTGGTTATGCCAGATCAGGGTGTGTCCGACAATGAATTGCTTTCTCTCTTCACCAAACTTCACCAACCGATCTGCCGCGTCGAAATCGTACCGGTCGGCCTCCGGGTGAATAAGGAGCCATTTCATCACATTCTCTGCTGTGATGGTATTGAAATGCTTCGCAGCGATGCCGGCGGCCTGGGTATCGTTACCGGAAACGACGTCGTCGTTCAAGGCGCCGCCGATCAGAAAGTAATTCATGAAGGCTTCCTTCAAGGGAGGCGGTACGTCTTCCTGCGCGTGTGAGATTGTTACTCCGAGAAACATCACGAGCTGCACTGACAATAGCGTAATACTTTTCATCCTTCCGTCCTTTATGAGGAACAATTCAGTGTCTTACGAGTTAAATCTGTGTACAAAAAGACAAAACATTTTTGCCCGCCCCGCCTGCCTGACTGCGCCCGCCCGAACGACTGATCGTTCAGTCGGGCGGGTCAGCAGTCGGGCAGGGAATCTCCACGAATCATCGCTAATCCGTTAGCCCTTAAAAATGGATCTAAAAAACTTTCGCTGAGATTCGCTTAGATTAACGAGTATATTTTTTTGGTTGCTGCTCTTGCCGCGTTAAGAATCGCCGCTCATGCTGCCATTCACCAGATCATTTGCGGCGTGCACAAGGAAGATATAATTCGCGCAGATGCCGATCACGTATTCGTTTTCACCCCACAGGAACGGCCAATCCTCCTTGTTCTCGGGGAAATCCGGTTGTATGATCAAAACGCCGGGTACAACGCCTCCCGCAAGAAAAGAAAAATCCGCCCGATTACTGCCATAAGCCACCATTTTAGAATGGCCTCCGACGCTGGAAACAAACGATAGATTCGAACCGGGATGACAACCGTAAAGGTAGCTCAAACCTCTCAGCGTATTTTCCGGACCGATGATCTCCGGGAAGGCTTTGTGCAGGAGGTAACTCGTGTTGGCAAACCCGACAACCCATCCGTTTCCCGCCCAACCACCCGTGGAAATCGGCACGCCAAAAGGATTTTGCCCGTGGAACGTATCCGCCTGTTCCTTATACGCTCGAACGAGCGGCTCCACGCGCCGTTTGAACTCTTTCTTCATCCATGGTATCGCCATCGCCACGATGGCGGCAGTTTGGTTGAAGTGTGCTTCTATGTACGGGAGAGATTCGGCGATATGCTGCCCATAGCGATTCTCTTTTGTGGATGCTAGCAGCTCTAGCGCTGCCCTCAACTTCTCCACTTCCAGCGGACCTCCGGTCGTGTTCCCGTGGCGAAACGTGTGAGGCGGGTGACTGTTCTCCTCATCCCAGATACGTTTCGCGTGCGCGAGGCATTCGTCGGCAAGCGAGTCGTTGTATCCTCGCAATGCCCTGCTTGCGGCGGCAAGCCCGGCAGCGGATCCGTAATTGAGCGCACTCGACTTGCTCGTAAAAGCCCAGCGGTCATCGAATGTCCCGCTGGACTGCCCGTCCGATTCAAGGCTGTCGAGAGCCGGATTGTAGATCAGATTATCTGTCTTTGTAACGGCGTCGCCGAGATGCGTGTACTGCGAGAGGTGCGCTTCCACAATTCCATGGATGGCATAGCCGATGGCTTTTTGTTGCGCTATAAGCTGCAGAACCCCATGCTCAATTTGCTGAAGCAGGTCAGGCTTGCCGTCCGGATGATGAATATCCACGTATCGCGTCTGTTGATCGATCGTCGTCTCGTCGCGCTCAGGACGAAATGCTTCCCACGTTTGCACCATGCTCAGCACCGTGCCGTATTGCGACTGCGTTCTCTGGTCAAAATCACCTGCGTCGAACCAACCGCCGATGTTGAGCCCCGGGATATGCTCGCCGGGCTTGAACTTCGTATCCGTCGTCGGACCCTGCGCGTAGAGGTCGAAGTGCTCATGGCTGACCGGCGCCTGCAATGCGTCATCCAGGTGCGACGCTCCGTGCCACACGCGATACGCTTCGTTCACAAACATGTGATCCATCTGGACCGGAAAAAACACATCCAGCGTGGGATGCCACGCGCGTTCATACACATCCCGGGCAATCCTCAATGGCTTTGTGCGTTGGCTCCCGTACTCTATGATATAGAGCCCCTCGTCTTTGACCTGCGTAAAATCCAAGGTCGCGTACGTGTACCGAAGGTATCGGCCCCACACTGTAACTTCGGACTTGAACGCTTCCTTTATTTCTCCGTTTTCATGTATCTGCATCAGACGCGCGGTTGCGA
>DKJQ01000361.1 GCA_002454845.1 Ignavibacteria bacterium UBA6688 | reverse complement strand
TTATCGTCATGGGGTATGAGATTCCGTATGAATTTATCGAGTTTCATAAGTCCATGCCTCTTCTCTGTGGTATCATGAATGTTTCAAGGATCGCCGGGGCGGGGAGGACGCCTATCCGGGGAGTTTATCCAGCCGCTCCCTGAGCGCTTTGTGTTCTGCCCAAATTTCCTTCGGGAGGCGGTCCCCGAACTGTGTGTAGAACTTCTCCATCGAATCCGCTCCCACCATCCATCCGTGTTTGCCGGTGGAGGTCAATTCCTCCATCGCACCCGGTACCAGCGTCAGGCCTTCCGTATCGATGGCATCGGCTGTCGGGAGAAATCCGACTGCGGTTTCCTGTGCTTTGCCCCCTCCGCGAACCCTTTCGAGGATCCACTTCAGTACCCGGATATTGTCGCCATAGCCGGGCCAGAGAAATTTTCCTTCACTGTTCTTCCGGAACCAATTCACGCGAAAGATCAACGGCGGGTTCTTGAGACGCTTTCCGATGTCCAGCCAGTGCTGAAAATAGTCCCCCATGTTGTATCCGCAAAATGGTAACATCGCCATCGGGTCGCGCCGAACCACACCGACCGCCCCCGTTGCGGCCGCCGTCGTTTCTGCGCCCATGCCTGATCCGAGAAAAACCCCATGCTGCCAATTGAAGGCTTGCATAACCAGGGGGACGGTGACCGAACGCCGGCTTCCCCAAATGATCGCGGAGATGGGAACACCCTTCGGATCCTCCCATTGTTTTGAAATGGACGGACATTGTTTGGCAGGTGCCGTGAACCGCGAGTTTGGGTGCGCAGCTTTTTTTCCACTCTCCTTTGCCCACCGATGCCCCTCCCAATCGATCAACCCCGCCGGCGGGTCGCCGCCGATCCCTTCCCACCACGGTTCTCCGGAGGGAGTAAGGCCGACGTTCGTAAAAATCGTGTTTGTCTTGGCCGTTTCGATGGCGCTCGGGTTCGTGGACCTGCTGGTTCCCGGAGCGACCCCAAAGAACCCTGCTTCAGGGTTTATCGCCCGCAATTGCCCCTCCTCATCGATGTGCATCCAGGCGATATCGTCTCCGACGGTCCAGACCTTGTATCCCTGGTTGGCCAGCGAGGAGACCATCATCGCCAGGTTCGTTTTGCCGGATGCGCTCGGAAACGCGGCGGCCATATAGGTCACTTTTCCGGAGGGATCCTCGAGGCCAATGACGAGCATGTGTTCCGCCATCCAGCCTTCATGTTTCGCCATGGAGCTCGCAAGGCGGAGGGCAAAACATTTTTTCCCCAACAGGGCATTCCCGCCGTAGCCGGACCCGATGCTCCAGACCAGTCTTTCTTCGGGAAAATGCATGATAAACCTCCGCTCCGGTGAAAGGTCTCCCAGCGAGTGCAGGCCCGGAACAAATTCCCCGGAACTTCCGAGATGCTGTAACGCAACGTCTCCCATCCGCGTCATGATGTACATGTTGGCTGCCACGTAGGCACTGTCTGTAATCTCGACCCCGACCTTGGAGTACTTCGATCCGACAGGCCCCATGAGGTACGGGATCACATACATCGTTCGACCTTTCATACAGCCTTCGAAGAGCTTCGAGACGCGGGCTTTCGCTTCCGCGGGAGCCATCCAGTTGTTGGTTGGTCCTGCATCGATCTCGTTCGTGGTGCAGATAAAAGTCAGGTTTTCGGTCCGGGCAACATCGGTGGGGTGACTGCGGTGAAGATAGCAATGCGGGTAGGTTTTTTGATTCAGCTCGATCAACGTGCCATCCTTGAGCATCGCTTGAATCAACGAGTGGTACTCCTCCTTCGTTCCGCTGCACCAATGAACGGAGTCCGGCTTTGTGAGCCGGGTACACTCATCAACCCATGCCAGGAGGGTAGTGTTGTTGGTCATGCGAACTCCTCGTTGATTTGTCGATCGGGGAATCCTTGTGGAACACAAGAACGCGCGTTTATCCCCTCGTCTTCCATTTCCTGAGAACCCCGGCATCGATGCGGATCTGGCCGTTCACCAGGGTGCTGGGGATCGGATCCGGGTAGAACATCTGACAGCATGCATACGCCTCGAGACTGGACATATTCCAGTACGACGGACAGGATGCACAGTGGATATTGTGCCCCTTTAAATAGAAATCCGTCGACCGGCAGTTTTCGCTGAGGCTCATGGCCGTGACGATTTTTCCCTCCGGTGTGACGTAGGCAATCACGGGAACCGCCTGGACTCCCTCCGGGTCGAAGAAACGGACGATTTTTCCGTCGAGCACTGTCTGGAGTGGAAGTACCACGGCATCACCATCCATCTGCGCGGTCACCGGGACGCTGGGGATCTTTTGTTCAACGCCATAATTAAATTGAACCACCACTTCCGGTTGGTCTGCGATCACGGGATGATATTCTCTCAGGAGGACTTTGAGATAGATGGATAAGCCCCCAATGAGCATCACGACAACCATTCCGGCGTATACCCACCGCGTCCGACTTGCGGGCGCTGACGGGGCCAGTGCATCCACAGAGGTCTGTACTTCAAACCTCCATCCGCACTGTGGACAAAAACGCGTACCCTGCTTTACCGAAGTTCCACATTGTTGACATTGCATCAGCGTCTTCCTTCACTCTATATTCACCGATGGTGAACGGGCCCTGGTTGGATGCGGCTGCTGGCCGCAACAGATTCCCCTTCTCCAATCATCTCTTCGAGCACCGTGACGGAGCTCCAGACCTCATCCAATGAATAATTCAGCACCGTCATATGTCCCATTTTGCGCTTGGGGCGAGACTCTTTCTTACCGTACAGGTGCACCTTCACGCCCGGAAGATTCATCGCTTGTTGCCAATTGAGCCGTTCAAGGTGCTTTCCGAGGAGATTGATCATGGCACATGGCGTGAGCAACCGGGGTTGTTTCACCGGGAGGCCGCAGACCGTTCGGACAACCGCCTCGAACTGCGACACATCGCAGGCATCGAGCGTGTAGTGTCCGGAGTTATGGGGGCGGGGCGCCAGTTCGTTGACGAGCACCTCCCCTTGCCGCGTCACGAACATCTCGGTGCACAGGACACCCACAACGTTGAACTTGTCCATGACAGCCCGCGCGATCCGTAATGCCTCAGCTTGAATCTCGTGGGAGACCGAAGGAGGCACGATGGTCCTGTGGAGGATGTTCTCACGGTGCACATTCTCCCCCACCGGAAACGTCACGATCAACCCATCCCGGGTTCGTGCCGCCACAACCGAGAGCTCGCACGACAGGTCGATAAACTGCTCGACAACAAATTCCCCGCTACTCGCATCCTCTCTTCCCCACTGGTCGAGGTCCTCTGCGGTATGAATGACCGATTGGCCCTTCCCGTCATATCCGCTGGTTGCGGTCTTGATAACAACCGGAAGCCCTAGGGTTCCGATCGCCTCCCGAACCTGGGAAGCACCGGTGACGACGAGATAGGCGACGGTGGGAAACCCGAGCCGCTTGAGCTCCTCTTTTTCTTCGCGCCGGTGTTGCGCCACCCGGAGAATGCCGCTACCCGGAAACACGGGCTTTGCCCCCTCGATCCATGCCACAATTTCCGGATCAACATTTTCAAATTCATACGTTACGACATCGGCGCGGTTTGCCAGTCTCTCCGCAGCCTCGCGATCGCTGAACGGAGCCGTAATCGTCTCGTCCGCAAGACGCGATGCCGGGCACCCGGCTTCGGGGTCCCATACCACCGTACGGTATCCCATCCGTTGGGCCTCGCGTGCAATCATCATTCCAAGTTGACCGCCTCCAATGATACCGATGGTTGCGGGGGGAAGAATAGGCTGGATCACTGTTGCGTTTGTTCTAAGGAGGAAAAAGAAGCACTCTCAACCACATCAACGTTACACCTTCATCGCAAGGACCTTCGCCTCCAGATCTTTGCGGTAACGATCCAGCATTGTTTGTATTTCCGGGTATTTGATACCTAGGATTCTCAACGCGAGCAATGCTGCGTTTGCGGCACCGTCGATGGCAACTGTTGCAACCGGAATGCCGGCGGGCATCTGGACGATGGAAAGAAGTGAATCCAGTCCGTTCAAGGCCCTGGACTTGATCGGGACGCCGATCACCGGGAGGGAAGTCTTGGAAGCCACCATCCCGGGCAAATGCGCGGCTCCGCCGGCCGCGGCAATAATGACCTCGATACCGCGCCCGGGGGCCTGTTCGGCGTAACGGAACATCCGGTCCGGGGTTCTGTGGGCCGAGACCACTTTGAACTCGAAAGGAACCCCGAATTGACGTAAGATCGCGCGCGCCGGTTCAAGATGCTCGGCATCCGAGGAACTCCCCATAATAATGCCGATGAGGGGACGGGTCCGTCGACGTGGTGATGTTCGTTTCATGCAGTCCGGAGCCTCGCTGGAACCGCCAGGTTTGCAATCAACGCTGCCGTCGCTCCCGCACCAAAACCATTATCAATATTGACCACGGTCAGGCCCGGGGCGCACGATTGCAGCATGGACATCAGGGCTGCTTCTCCTTTTCCCCCGTACCCATACCCTGTGCTGGTGGGTACGCCGATGACCGGTACGGGAACAAGTCCCCGAATAACCGATGGAAGAGCCCCCTCCATCCCAGCCACCACTACAAACGCAGAGACGTGATTCTCGAGAGCTTGCTTCAAAGGTTCGGTCAGACGGTGGATTCCGGCGATGCCGACATCGTAGAACGCCAGCACCTCGCATCCCGTCATTTCAGCGCTGACTTTGGCCTCTTCAGCAACGGGAATGTCGGATGTTCCGGCGGCGAGCAGGGCGATCTTCCCCCCCGTCGGCCGTAGAACAAAATCCGGTCGTTGAACAACTGCCGTCCTCCCAACGCGGTTATGGAAGACACGGAATTTCGCTCTCAACGAGCTATCCAACGCCTTTGCACACTCCTCATCTACCCGCGTCGCCAATGCCACTCCCGATTTTTCTGCAAGGGTTCGGAGCGCGGAAATGACCTGCTCATAAGTCTTCCCTTCAGCGAAGACCGCTTCAGGGATACCGGTCCTCTGATGCCGCTGGAGATCGAGGCGTGCAAACTGTTCAATGATGGCAATATGGTCTGAATGGTCGTTAGGCATAGAGCGAGAACAGTAAGGCGACGAGGGGTATCGTCGCCTTAAATTTGGGTTGGAAATATAAACCAAATTCCCTAAAAGAACAGCATAAAAATTTGGAGTTCCTCAGTATTTCCTCGGAATTTTCAGCCCTGCGCCGCCCTGCGGAGCCGATCCATCACGGCAGCACCGATACCATCCTCCGGCACACCTTCCACGAGAATGACATCGACTCCGAGAGCATCGAGTTCCCGAAACGTCCGGAAGAGGTAGCGGGCAAATATCGGGATGGAGGAGGGAAGAACACGGAACGATTCACCGGTTTCAAGCTTCGCCAGTTGGGGAGAGTTCACGATGCACCCGACCTCATTTCCCTGGCGGCGATGAGCGCCGAGCTGTTCCGCGAAGAGAGTTACTTGTTCGTAGGGAACGAGAATGACTTTGGCGCGCGGTGCATAATGACGATGCCGGGTGCCGGGAGACCTTCGTTGCATGTCTCCAGTCCCTACCTGCACCTCGCCGATCACTTGTTCAATGCTCTCCTGATGCAATCCCCCTCTCCGCAGAATTGCCGGCGGCTCGACCGTCACATCGATCACGGTGGATTCCAAACCGATCTCCGCGGGGCCAGCATCCAGGATCACGTCCACTTTCCCACGCAAGTCATCATACACATGTTGAGCCGTCGTCGGACTCGGCCTTCCGGAGAGATTCGCGCTCGGCCCCACCATGGCCTCTCCCAGGCCGTTGATCAAAGCGAGCGCGACATTGCTCTTCGGCATCCGGACAGCCACGGTGTCAAGGTTGGCCGAAACAAGGTCGGAGATGAGGATGGTCTTCTTGACAACCAGCGTCACCGGACCGGGCCAGAACGAGTCGATCAGGAGTTGCCCCTTCTCCGGCATCTCGTCAACGATTTCGTCCAGGTGAATTTTGGGCGCGACGTGGACGATCAACGGGTTATCGGAAGGACGGCCTTTTGCCGCAAAGACTGCCCGGACCGCTTCAAGATTCAGGACATCGGCTCCGAGGCCATACACTGTTTCGGTTGGAAAAACCACGAGTCCACCTTTGCGGAGCACATCAACCGCGTAGGCAATAATCCGGGGGTCGGGATTGGCTGCAGAGATCGCGAGGATCTTGGTTTCAGTCACTGGAGAGATTTTCAATGTTGTTTGTTCTTGAGGGCCTCAACGGGGACTTTCCCAACACTCACACCCTTCTTCCCCTCAACATCGACCCAGGCAAAAAAGGCGTCCCCGCCTACGACGACCATGCGCGGATATCCGCTAGCCCGTTCGGCACTGATCGGGGTAATCGTTGCACCTGGTCCTCCGACGCCATCGGGTCCGGTATGGCGAACGACCAGTTCCGACATCTTTTCGTGCCATTCGATCCAACTCACGAGAGCCGTTCCACCGGGAAGCATCTCCACATCCACGCGTCCCAGCGGTTTTCCATCGTCCACACGGATCGGTTTGCCGAAGGAAGCACCGTTGTCCTGCGAAAAGGCAACAAAAACCTTGGCTTCCCCTCCAGCCGCGGTGAACCATGCAATAGCCACCCGGTTTCCGGATGACGCAAGGGCAGGTCCATTCACCGGGCAGCCGGGGATTTGCCAGCCATCCTCGTGGACCCGAATAGGTTCTCCCCAACGGCCCTTCTCTTTTCTCACTACAAAAATATCCCGGATTTCCGTCTCGGACCTGTCCCTGTAGGCGACGATCATTCCTGTTTCGGTCCTCGCCGCGGATGTCGGGCAGCATTCACACACGCGGGGATCGAGCTCCATTTCCTCCCGCAACGAACCGTCGGACAGGACAACGGCTGAACGGAGAGCCATCGACCCGCTTTCGCCGTGGCTATCGTGTCCCCCTTTCCCTGCCATACCCCTTCCATCGAGCCATACGGCCTGGACACTGCCGGAGGAGGTCCCGGTCAGGGAGGCGAACCCATGTTCGGTTTGTGTGCCATCGCGGTGTGGAGTGATCTCTTTCGACCATACCGTGGAGCCCTCCCGACGCGTCCGTAATTGAACATCGTAGGCATAAGTCGCTTTCCCGCTCTTCTTCAGCCAATGAGCCGCAATTGAACCGTTGGGAAGTTGCACAACCGAAGGGACATCCGCCCAATTCACGAAAAAATCATCCCCTTCGATGATTGTCTCCGGAGAGCTCCAGCTTTCGCCGGAGTAGATGGAGAACCTGAAAGCATGGCGTTTCTCCACCCCGCGTTCTATCCAACTGAGAAGAAGATGGTCGTCCGGGGTTCTCTGGAGAAAAGGCTGTCCGCTGGATAATTGTACGGGAGGAAACAGATCGATCAGAGCAAGAGAAGGAGAGCCCATTGTCCCGGACTGACCGAACGATGCACTCGCGGGGAACATCATACCAACGCTGAGTATCCCCAGGAGCAGGCAGCGAAGGGGCATGAGGATCTTGCGGGGGACGGGAATGGAGTTAGACAGGCTTAAACCGATCGAACGATTGATGACACGAATCACAGAAAAAAAGTTGTTTGCAAAGCGTTGCACCAAAAAAACTGTCGAGTTTCGTATTCTCCGATCCGCAGAACGGGCACGGGACCGGTTGCTCGAGGGCATATTGGAGGTTCGCTTTCCTTCCTTCGGGAGATTGAGGCAATACCAGTTGGACGGGGGGTGCAATGCCGAACGCACGGAGTTTTTCCCGTGTCGATTCCTCCAGCAAGTCCGTTTTCCAAGGCTCGGAATAGGTAAATTCGACCTGCACATGAGTGAACCCCAGGGCGATGAGTCTGTTCTCGACCTCCTGTTTCATAACATTGAGCGCCGGGCAACCGGAGAAGGTCGGGGTCATGACAACATGCACGTTCTGTCCATCCACCTTCACGGAGCGAATGATCTTCAGATCGACAAGCGACAGAACGGGTATCTCCGGATCATGCACTTCGGCAAGGGCATTCCACACCCGCGCGTCTTGCTCGTCCATCAGGGGAGTTCTTGTTTCCTTGACGGGTTGATTCCTGCCTGTCATTTCGTCTTCTGGACACCTTTCATGGGAACCAGGCCGGCAAGGTCGCCGATGACATTCACCAATTCCGTATTGCCGGGGATCACGACTTTTGCATTATTGGCGAGGGATTTCTCAACCGCTTCCAGTTTTCGCAGGACCTGCGCATTGCCGACGAAATACTTCTCCGCCGCCTCATTGACCAGGCGGATCGCTTCCGCTTCCCCTTCGGCCTCAAGAATGTTGGCCCGCTTGATTCCCTCAGCTTTCTTGATCTCCGATCGCTTGGTGCCATCCGCCACGGTCTCGGCCGCCGTGGCGAAGTCGACGGCTGCAAGTTTCTCATTCTCCGCCTTGACGATCTTGTTCATCGTCTCCTGCACGTCTTTCGGGGGATCGATCTCCTTTAATTCCGCCCGGACGATCTCCAGTCCCCATTTTCCGGTTTCCTCCCGGAGGGTCCTCTGCAATTCCGTATTGATTTTTCCCCGCTCGCTGTTGGCCGACTTGAGGGTGAGCGTTCCGATGATATTTCTCAGGGTCGTCCGCGCAAGATTCACGATCTGGATCCGATAGTTGCTGACGTTGTATTGCGATGCCTTGACGTTCTCATCATCGCTCTTGACCTTAAAATAGATTTGCGCATCGACTCTGGCGTTGAGGTTGTCGTTGGTGATAATCTCCTGGGGCTCGGCATCCACCATTTGCTCGGTGATTTCGATCTGAAACATCCGGTCAATCACGGGGATAATCCAATGGAACCCGGGCTGGGCGAAGCGGTGATATTTCCCCAGGCGCTCCACGAGTGCGCGATGGGTGGGGCGAACGATCCGAATACCGAGGAAGAAAATAAAGAGAACGAGGGTGCTAACGATGAGCGTAGCCATGAAATTCCTCCAGGGTAACTACCGTGAGAGAGAGTTGCCTCTTGATCGAATGCACACGCACCTGATGCGGGGCGCCCCGGGATTAACGCCTGGTGATCACCATAATCACACCAGCGACATGTCCCGTACCGTATAACAGGGTCGCATCTTTTGCGTCAATTTACCGGATCTCCTGAACCTCCACGGCGCCAATGGTATTCAGCGTCTCCAGCTGTCCATGATAGACACCGTTCAGGTACACCGACGGCCGAACCGACGAGCGGGATGAAGCGTACATGGATTTGGGCCCGCGCGTCTGCAGAAAGCCAGGACGACGCAGCCTCACGGCATCGTACGCGGTGACCGCGCTGCTCTGCGCGATTTCCTCCGCGAGCAGGACGTCCTTTGCCAGCGAGGCTCTCGACCCTTCACCCGAAGCGCCGCACGCATTCAGGGTCAACGTAGCAACAACAAGCAGGAGAACAAGTCTCACAGGTCAACCCTCCTTTTAAGAACCCTACGATGAACAACACCCTCTCCCTCATCGAGTAAAATCCAACTTCACCAATTCGGCCCGGGAGCGAGCCGATAGACCTGCTGCATATCGTTGATGAGATCGTCCAGGTGCGCCGTGTGCATCCCCTTCCGTCCACCATCGTCGATCGGGCACAGAATCGTGCAATGTTCGTTCTCTCCCTTCACGGGCAAAGCAAGAGAGACCTTCCGCAAAAACGGGACCACCCGCTTCAGCCACCGGGATCGCAAGGTCCGGTTCCCCGGAAAAACCCCACCTTCCGTCAGCCCCTCTTCTCCTTCGAGTTGTTCGAACATACCAAGCGACTGGGGAAATGCGGCATCCACGGCAGCCTGCATGCGACGATGGCTCTCATCCGTCGCGTCACCCAGGCGCTCGACCAATGAGGAGGAATGAAGCAAATGGTACATTTCCTCCCTGAGCAGTTTCTCCGCGGTGTCCTTGAACGGCCCGAACGAACTTTCGAGGAACGACTCCAGGCGGACCTGTTCTGCAACATCGAACAGATACTGGCGGACGACGGTATAAGCAAAATCACCCTTCGGGTACTCCACGAACCGGCAGCATCGGAATTCAGACGCGATCCGTTCAAATCCCATCTCGTCCGGAGTCCGGCCGGTCAATTGTTCATGGAGCGTCAACCAGACAAGCGAGTGACCGATTTCATCCTGAGCGATGTTCGAAAACGCGATGTCCTCCTCGAGAATCGGCGCGTGTCCTGTCCACTCCGAGTCGCGGTGACCGAGAACAAGCTCGTCGTCCGCCTGGGCCAGAAGAAACCGTATGAAGGTTTCGCGGGGGATATGGGAGGGAAGCGAAAGGCTCATTCCGGCTGAAGCCTGTCAGGAGCATCAAATGCCTTCGGATCACGATAACTCTTATCGGTGACCTGGGCAAAGAAATCGTTGTCTTGATAATCCGTTCCCGTGATATCGGCGGAGCGGACGACCCAAAGACTGACGCATTTGAGCCGGCGGGCGAACTGATCACGCGCAAGCTGCAGGGCCATTTGCGGGTCGGGGGCGTGGACGGAGCCGACATAGCTGTGCGGTTCACCCCTGCGTGACTGATGGAACACTTCATATGTTTCCCACTGGGTGTCCATGCGAATCCGTTTCTACTTTGTTGGGAGGATTCTGCCTTGAGCCGGAAAACACAACGGAGTTGGGAACACCGCCTCCCGTTCAGGCAGCCGCGTTTTTGCTTTGTTTGTCATGGTGCGCCGCCAGGGCTTCCCTCACCCATCGTCCCTCATCATGAGCTTTCTGTCGCACCGCGAGACGCTCGGCATTGCATGGGCCGTCTCCGTTGACGACGCGTCTCAATTCATCCCAATCCGGCTGGGTATAGCGGTGATGACCGGTGGCATCGTCGAATCGGCAGTCCGGATCGGGAACCTCAAAGCCAAGGGCACGGATCTGCGGCACGATATGGTCCACGAATTCCTGCCGCACCTGTTCGTTCGATTTGGACTTGATTTTCCATTTCATCGCGAGCTGCGAGTGCACAGAAAGAGAGTCGGGGGGACCGGACATCATCAGCGTCGGGTACCACCAGCGGTTGATGGAATCCTGCGCCATCGCCCTCTGCTCCGGAGTCCCTTTCGCAAGCGCTACGATAGCATCGTATCCCTGCTTGATGTGAAACGATTCTTCATAGCAAATGCGCTTCATCGCGCGGCCGTACGGCCCATAGGAACTTTGCGCGAGCATCGTTTGGTTGATCACGGCGGCTGTGTCGACAAGCCAGCCGATCACCCCGACATCCGCCCACGTCGGCGTGGGGTAGTTGAAAACGTTGGAATACTTTGCTTTCCCGGCGAGAAGCTCAGACATCATATCTTCCCTTGACTTGCCAAGCGTCTCGGCCGCGCGATACAGGAGCTGGCCATGCCCCGCTTCATCCTGCACTTTGGCAATCAAGGTGAGTTTGCGCCGGAAACCGGGAGCGTACGGTATCCACTTCCCCTCCGGCAGCTGGCCCACGATTTCGCTGTGAGCATGCTGACTGATCATCCGGATCAGGTTCTTCCGGTAGTCGTCCGGCATCCAATCCCCTGACTCAACTTTTTCACCCCGGCCGACACGTTCCTCAAACTCCGCCAACTTATCTTCGCTCGTTTTTTCTCGCATTCAACGTTCCGCTTTTTCCGATTTTGTGACAGGATCTATTTGCAAAAATATAGTGATTTTTGAGACTGAAGTAAACTCACGCCCTCTCTGCGACCCCAACCAATCCTAACAGGTTGTTGAAAAACTATTTTTCTTTGCCACAAAGGCACAGCCGGATGCCTACTGATGAAGCACGCGTAGCGTGCTATGATTTAGAAGGATGCTAACGCATCCTTCAGTCAGTACGCCTCCGGCCTTTGTGGCATTTCTTTTTCCTTTTTCAACGGCCTGCTAAAGCGATGCATAGATGAGCTTTACCGCGGCAGTGAGAAGAACCAGGGCAAGAAGTCGCCGGAGCAGGAGACTCGAAAACTTATTGGCGCCAAAGTACGAACCGATCAAGCCCCCAAGAAATGCCGCCAGGACGAGAGGGGCCAGGCCCTCGAGCGCGATCCCGCCTCTTGCCATCCTTCCGGCAAGCCCGGCTAACGAATTCACCACGATGAAGAAGGCAGAAAGTGCCGCCGTTTGCTTGGCAGTTGCCCAGTGGAAGAGCATCGCCATCGGACTGAGAAATATCCCTCCCCCCACTCCCACCACTCCCGAGAGAAGGCCGATCCCAGCACCTACGGGGAGCGCAACTGCAGGGGATGGAGTTCGAATGTCCGCGTCAAGACTCCCTGACTGGCGCCCAACGGCGAGACGGTATGCAGCCACTAACAGCACCCCGGAGAGGAGAAGAAAGAAAATGTCATCCGTGACCTTCATCAAACCACCGAAGAATGCAGCAGGGACCGATAGAACAATGAACGGCCATGAACGCCTGAAGGAGAAATGCCCGGCCCGGAGAAACGAGATGGTACCGATGCCCGCAACCAACACATTCAGGACAAGGGCGGTTGATGACATGACCGCCGGGGTCAGGGCGAAGAACGAAAGTACGGCCAGGTAGCCCGACGCGCCACCGTGCCCGACGGAAGAATACAGTGCCGCAACGACAAGAATCAGAAGCGCTATCAAGAGAACCGAAGCCGGTTCCATCAGCCAACCTCCGGTATATCGTTCTGGAGATTCATGAACGTCCCTGGGAAGTGCTTGGGGGGTAGTTCACTGTCTGGCCACCCATCCCGGCCCCCGTACGACTCTGCCCGGTTTCTCTCCCGTGTGCTCCCCCTCCCTCAATACCTGCTTGCCATTCACGAACACATGCACCATCCCGGTCGCGTATTGATGCGGCTTGTCAAAGGTCGCATGGTCGGTGACGGTCCCGGGGTCAAAGACAACGACATCCGCGTAGTGCCCCGGAACCAGAGCGCCCCGTTCCTTGATGGCAAGGTTCCCGGCCGGGAGCGTTGTCAACCGGCGGACCGCCTCTTCCAGCGAGATGACCTTTTCCTCACGCGCGTACTTCCCGAGCAACCGCGCAAAATTTCCGTAGGCCCTTGGATGGGGATTCGATTTCACAAAAGCCCCCTCCGGAGCGAGGGACTCTGCATCGGAACCGAAGCTGACCCATGGGAGCGCGATCTGTTTTCCGACATTCTCCTCCGACATCAGGAAATAGACTGTCCCGACCCTCGTATCGTCGTCGATCACCAGATCCATCGCTGTTTCCTCGACGGATTTCCGCCTCATCGCGGCTACCTCTGCAAGCGTCTTGCCCGTCAAATACTTAAGGCTATCCTGCTTGAACCCCACCAACAATACATTCTTCGGCGAACCGGCGGCGAGGTACAGGTTTTCCCAGGCGTCCGTCGGGGTCGTCATCTCTTTCCTTACGCGTGCGCGGATGGCGGGATCCTTCAGCCGTTTGATCCATTCCTTCAATCCCCCTTCCTGAACCCACGGCGGCATTGCCGCGTCAAGTCCGGTCGCTCCGGCGGTGTATGTATACATATCGGCGGTGATCCTTAACCCCTGAGCCCGCGCCTCATCGATCTTTTGAATCACCGCATCCATCTTCTCCCAGTTCGGCTGGCCGGCAGCCTTCAGATGGTAGATCTCCGCCGGGATCTTTGCTTCCCGTGCGATGGTGACCAACTCATCAATCGCTTCGAGCAGCCGATTCCCTTCGCTCCGTATATGAGAGATGTACATCCCTCCAAACGGAGCAGCCACCTTGCAAAGTTCGATGAGCTCGGGAGTTTTCGCGTAGAACGCCGGTGCGTAAATCAGCGATGACCCCACCCCCAGGGCACCCTCCTCCATCGCCTGTTTCACCAACCCGCGCATCCGTTCCAGCTCCTCAGGCTTCGGCGGACGGTCTTCGAAACCCATCTCATGAATCCGGACGGTGGTTGCGCCAATGAAGGAAGCGATATTGGTCGAGATGCCCCGCTTCTCGAGGTATTCCAGATACTCACCAAGAGTTGTCCATTCGATGGGAAATTTGATATCGCCCTGTTGTTCTACCATCTCTTTCTTCATCGCGTCGTTCAGAGGTCCCATGGACCATCCTTCACCGAATACCTCGAGTGTCACCCCTTGTCGGATATCGCTTTGCGATTTTCCATCTTCGATCAACGATTCGGTTGCCCAACTGAGCATATTGATGAAACCCGGCGCTACGGCAAGTCCGGTCGCATCGATCTCCGTCCTACCACGAACATTCCCCAATTTCCCGATCGCCTCGATCCTGTCACCGTTGATGGCCAGGTCAGTGAGTGTCGGGGCTCCCCCGCTGCCGTCGTACAGCGTACCATTGCGGATGACCACGTCATACTCCTTGACGGGGGAACAGCTCACGAAGGTGAGAAATAGAAAAGCTACGAACCACTGACGAACCGGCATACGAGCCTCCTTCAGAGATTGTTTTTCACATTGCAGGAGTGGAAGTACGTTCTTTGACTAGAACACAACTACTCCTCTTCCACCATCACCGGTGAGCATATCTGCATACGCTTCATTGATGCGATCGAGAGAATATTGTTTCGAAATAAGGAGATCCAGGGTCAACTTTCCCTGAAGGTAGAGATCGGCATAGAGTGGAAAATCCGCAGACGTGTTTGCTGTACCATAGTACGAACCCATGATCGTCTTCTCCTGGCGGGTGATGATGGCCCCCGGAAGATTCGTGTTGCTGCCTACGGGGGAAATGCCCGCCAGGACGATCGTTCCACCCGGCCGGGCAGCGTGGAGACATTCCTCCTGAACCATGGGGAGGCCGATCGCCTCGAAAACGTAATCTGCTCCCCTCCCCTCTGTCAGAGATTGGATCTGTGAAACCGTACGCTCATCCGCCGGAAGAAAATCGGTCGCTCCGCAACGAAGAGCAATTTCACGCTTGGCGGTTGTCCGGTCGATCGCGATGATACGGTCGGCCGCCGCGTAGCGGGCACCGAGAATGATGCTCAGACCAACACCCCCTGCACCATAGACGACAACACTGCTCCCTTTTTTCACACGGGCAGTGTTCAGGACAGCCCCCACCCCTGTGGTGACCGCACAACCGATCAGAGCTGCAATGGGGAGCGGGACCTCGTTTCTGATCGGCACACAGCATTCCTGAGGCACGACGGCATATTCCGCAAAACAGGCGAGACTGGAAAAATGGTAGACCGGAGTTCCGTCTTTTGAAAGCCTCGTCGTTCCATCCATCATGGTTCCGGCCCAGATCGGCCCGACATAGGTTGCGCAAAGGCTCGGGCGACCGTTCATACAGTAGAAGCACGTGCCGCAGTTCGGAGCCCAATTCAACGCCACATGATCGCCAACCCGCACACGGTTGACACCAGCGCCGACCGTCTCAACAGTGCCCGCCCCCTCATGGCCCACAACGCATGGAACAGGATGAGGAGTTGCTCCGGTCATCACATGCCAGTCGCTGTGACACACCCCGACGGCACCAACCCTCACCAGCACTTCGCCCGAACGCGGCTTTGCAAGATCGAGTGTTTCGATCTGAAACGGAGTGTTCGGTTTGTAAAACACCGCTGCTTTGATCTTCATCGTATTATGTAGAGATCATCGTGCGCTGGCGTTCAATAAAGCTCCCCGGACCCTTAATGCCAGATCTTCAAAATACTTGGAGCATGTCCCACGACAAGATCTCCCACGAATCGACGCGAATATTCGC
>DKJQ01000358.1 GCA_002454845.1 Ignavibacteria bacterium UBA6688 | reverse complement strand
GATCCTGCCGCTTGTGAAAAGCTCTGTGGCTTGCTGCACTATGTGAGCGTCGACTATTCTGACGCGACGACGTTTCGAAGGCTGCGCAAGGAACTGGGCGGGGCCGAGCGGCCGGCCCATTACCTGGCCATCCCTCCCAAAATGTTCGCGCCGGTTGTCGAACACCTGGAGAAGTCTGGCTGCGCCAAGGGCGCGCGCGTGCTCGTCGAAAAACCCTTCGGACGAGACCTGGCCTCCGCCCAGAAGTTGAATCGGATCCTGCTCAAAACCTTCGACGAGTCGGCGATCTTTCGCATCGACCATTATCTCGGGAAACGGCCGGTGGAGAACCTCCACTTTTTCCGCTTCGCGAATGAGTTTCTCGAGCCGATCTGGAACCACCACTACATCGAGAGCGTGCAGATCACTCTGGCGGAAAACTTCGGCGTCCAGGGCCGGGGCGGCTTTTATGAAGAAACAGGGGCCATCCGCGATGTAATACAGAACCACTTATTCCAGGTGCTCACCAATCTGGCGATGGAACCGACCGCCAGTACCGATAGCGATTCTATTCGGGATGAAAAGATTGCAGTCCTCAAGGCTATCCCTTCGCTCGAGGCGAAGGATCTCGTCCGCGGGCAGGCTATCGGTTATCGAAACGAGAACGACGTGGCGACACATTCCAGGGTAGAGACGTATGCTGCCATGCGGCTGGAAATCGGTAATGAACGCTGGCGAGGCGTCCCTTTCTATCTCCGAGCCGGGAAATATCTGCCCATCACCTACACGGAAGTCGTGGTGCGGCTCCATCGACCCGCGATGCTGTATCAAGGCCTCGATCTCAAACCAAACGCCTTGCGATTGCGGATCAGTCCTGGGATCCTTTTCGCCCTCGACATGAATGTGCTTGGCGCCGACGAGCAGAAACCGGGCCAGTCGGTAGAGATGGTGGCGTGTCACCACCAAAGCGCCGATGAGCCGTCCGCCTACGAGCGAGTGCTGGGAGACGCGATGGAGGGAGACGACACCCTGTTTGCCCGGCAGGACTATGCGGAAGAAGCATGGCGCATCGTCGATCCAGTCTTGAAGGCGGAGACACCGGTCTATGAATACGAACGGAATACATGGGGGCCCGGCGATGGTGACAAGATCGTCTCACCCACCGGAGGCTGGCACAATCCGATCATCACCAACGAATGCGAAGCGGAGCCTCATTCATGAAGATCAGAGTTCTTGCGGATGCCGATTCGGTCGCCGGGGCGGCTGCCGAGTTCATCGCCGCGGAGGCCCGGGCGGCCCTTCGCGCTCAAGGCCGATTTGTTATGGCTGTCAGCGGAGGCCACACTCCGAGGCAAATGCTCCGTTCCTTGGCCCTCCAAGAGGTTCCGTGGAATGGCCTGCACGTTTTTCAGGTGGACGAGCGGATCGCCCCCTGGGGTCACCCCGACCGAAATCTGATCCACCTGCGCGAAAGCCTGCTCGGACATTCCCCGTTGCGCGAGGACCAGATCCTTGCGATGCCGGTGGAATCACCGGACTTGGATGTTGCTGTCGCCGATTATGCACGGAGGCTGTCGGAAATAGCCGGTTCTCCGTCGGTCCTCGATCTTGTCCAACTGGGAATCGGGCTGGACGGTCACACCGCCTCTCTCCTGCCCGGAGATCCCGTCCTCGACGTCATGGATTCCACAGTCGCATTGACCGGCGTGTATCAGGGGAGGCGGAGAATGACGTTGACGTACCCCATACTGAATCGATCACGCTGCATCCTCTGGATCGTCACCGGGGGAGGGAAAGCCGGGATGCTCGGCAGGCTCCGCGCCGGAGACGAGTCAATTCCAGCGGGTCGGGTGAATCGGAAAAAGGCCCTGATTTTCGCGGACTGCGCGGCGGCGGGACAATCACACCCGTCTGAGGTTGAGGAAGAACTGCCTTGAAAGGATACCTTCCGTCGAGATGAGAATTTGGGGCCTTCGCCCGCTACGTATGAATGCCAAGATCCCTCGGAAGAACACGCGATTCAGGACTGGTTTCCGGATATAAAGAATCGACGGAACTGCTCAACATGGGTGAAAGAACAGCTCACGAATCTTCACTCATCTCCGCTAATCATCGGAGTCATGAAAAGAAGAAATCCATCAGGTCAAAAGTTCTCTTCGCGAAGATTCGTGTAGATTACCCGCCAGCATGCCTGCGGTAGCAGGCGGGCTGGGTGGGAAAAAAACACTGAGTAATTGCGAATCGACTTAAACAGAAAGTCCCCGAAGGATATGAAAAAACGACCAGACCAAAAGACCAGCGGGATCTGGGCAACACTTCGTCTCGCCGCCAATAAATTCTTACTGATAGACGGTGGACAGTGGGCGGGAGCGTTTGCCTTCAACGCATTCTTCTCTCTTTTTCCATTGATGATCCTGATTGTCACGATTGCATCGTTCTCCGTTGACCAAGCCAGTGCCGGGAAGGAAGTCGTCGCCTACATTGAACGTTACGTCCCTCTGAGTGGAGAAATGCGACATTACATTTTCGACACCATTGCCGGTGTGATCAATGCACGCGAGCAGGCGGGCGCGCTCGCGATTCTCCTTCTGCTTTGGACTGCCGTACAATGCTTCACCACCCTCATCTGCGCGGTCAACAATGCCTGGGGCACTGCTGTCTCCAATTGGTGGCGACTGCCGATGAAAAGCCTGGCGCTGCTCGGTATTATGGTCGGTGCAATCCTCCTGGGTATTACGGCACCCGTGCTCATGAGAACGGCGAAGGGTTTGCTCTTTCCATTGTATGATTTCCACTCCTGGGTGTATGGGATGGGAAGCTTTTTCATACCATCGCTGGTTGTATTCTTCGGCCTCACCTTGTTTTATATGTTTAGTCCGCGTCACCCCCGTCGTTTTGCCGAAGTCTGGTTCGCCGCGCTGTGTGTGACAGTTCTCTTACGGGCGAACGAGACTCTCTTCGTAATCTATTTGAATGACTTTGCCACCTTCAACGCGGTCTATGGAGCGTTCGGCGGGATCATGGCGCTACTGCTGTGGATTTACATTTCAGGGTATTTTTTTATTTTCGGCGCCTGTTTGTCCGCCAGCCAGACCGAAGTGCGGTCGGGGGGAGTGAAAACAACAGCGGCGCAATAGTGCAGGGGGAACCAGGTATGAGTACAACAGCAAAGACTATCACCGCGCACCTTCTGCACCTTGATGATGTCTCCAGGCGTTTGGCGAGTTGTTTCCCGGGAGGGAAGTGAGAGCCGCACAAAGTCATTCCCATGTGGCAAAGCACACCCGCGACCAAAAGACACCCCCACCTCCATCCAACCGATCCTTCCCCGCGTACCATGGCTGACTCGTCTCCGTGCAGGAGATTTTCAAACCCTTCGATGTCGTAGTGTCCCGGTGACTCAGGGAAAGTGTTTCTGAGTAACCCATTCTGAGTGTAGGGCAACAATTCCCACCGACACGAGCTGGTCACCGAGTTTTCCGCGTCACCCGTATTGTAACGCGAACAGCCAACCGGCAGGAAGATCCACGGCACTTCGCAGCTGCTTGACCCTTCCTCGACAGGAAGCGCTGTTCCTTTTTTTCTCCAGGGTGGGATTAACTCCTTTTTCATCCTTTTGGCCTATTACGCCTGACCGCAATCATCGGTATACTTTTCCACGTGCTTTATGAAGAGTTCCTTCCGTTTGCCAACCGAGAGGGATCTCTACTGTGTGAACATGGAAAAAGAGAGGAGTTTGCCGATGAACTGGGATCGAGTTGAGGGACAGTGGAAACAACGAAGGGGAAAAGCGGTCCACCATTGGGGGACACTCATGGATGACGAGCTCGCGGCCATTGCGGGGAAGCACGAAGAGTTTGTGGGGATCCTCCAGGAGAAGTACGGTGTCGCCAAAGAGGAGGCCAAACGGCAAGTCGATGAGTTCACAAAAATTGTCGATCAGTTGAAAAAATCGAATGCCAGGTTGATGAGAATGCAAAAGTCCCCGGGCAAGAATGGAAAGCCGATCAAAAAAAAGGCGGCGGCGAAGAGATCATCCGCCAATGGACAGAAGAGAAAAAGA
>DKJQ01000065.1 GCA_002454845.1 Ignavibacteria bacterium UBA6688 | reverse complement strand
CTATGCAACGGGCGATATGGGGGAGGGGAAGGTGAGCCAGACAAAGGACCTCTGGTTGTTCTCCGATTATAGTGTCGGAATCAGGTTGAAGGGGGAAACGATCGAGGAAGTGGTCCAGTCCCGGTTCTACCGGAATCTGCTGTTGATTGGATTGCTGAACGTTGTGCTGATCGCGGGCATTTGGGTCGTCTACAGAACTGTCCGGAAAGAAATCGAGCTTGCGCAACTGAAGTCGGATTTTGTTTCCAATGTCTCGCACGAAATCAAAACTCCCCTGGCGCTTATCCGGATGTTCGCTGAAACTCTTCAATTGAAGAGAGTGAAATCGGAAGCCAAAAAACAGGATTATTACGACACTATTGTACAGGAAAGCGAACGGCTGACGCGGCTCATCAATAACATCCTGAATTTTTCCCGGATGGAGGCCGGCAAGAAGGAATACAACTTCGAGCCGACCGATCTTAGCGCACTCGTCGGGGGTGTCCTGAAGAACTATCACGCCCATCTTGAACACGAGGGCTTCACGGTTTCTATGGAAACGGATCGCCGGTTGCCCTCCATCAATATAGACAGCGGTGCCGTGTCCGAGGCCATTCTGAACATCATCGACAATGCAGTGAAATACAGTCGTGAAAAGAAATATTTAAGAGTTTCCACGGGACTCGAAGGGGGTACGGTCTTCCTTGACATTGAAGACCACGGGATTGGTATCGATCCCCGGCAGCAGAAAAGGATCTTTGAGAAATTCTATAGAGTTTCAAGTGGGCTCACGCAGCAGACCGGAGGAACCGGTCTCGGATTAACGCTGGTCAAACATATTATGGATGCCCACCGGGGCGCCATCACAGTGCGGAGTGAAGTGGGGAAGGGAAGCACATTCCGGTTGACGTTTCCGATTGATCCAATTCAACGCACCTGATTGAGCAGGCTGTTGAAAAAGGTAAAAAATTTGCCACGAAGACTCAAAGGCACTAAGAAAACAAAGTCGAAGAGTCTGATTGCCAAGAAGAAGATGGTTCAGATGCGTTTCACCTAAAAACAACTTTGTGTCTTGGTGCCTTCGTGGCCCACACAAAGTGTTTTTCAGCACCCTGTTAAGGGAAGAATCATGACAAAAATACTGTTGGTCGAAGATGAGCCGAAGATGCAGCAGGTGATCAAGGATAACCTTGAACTCGAAGGGTACGACGTTGCGCTCGCCGGCGACGGAAAGACCGGCCTCAAGGACATCCTTGAGAATTCCTATTCCCTTATTCTCCTCGACGTCATGTTGCCTGAAATGTCGGGGTTCGATGTGTGCAGGAAAGCGCGCGAGAAAGGGATTGTCACGCCGGTCATTTTTCTTACTGCAAAAGGGGAGGAAATCGACAAGGTCCTCGGCCTTGAGCTCGGCGCCGATGATTATATCACGAAGCCGTTCGGCGTCCGGGAATTGCTTGCGCGGACAAAAGCTGTCCTGCGGCGGACCGAGGGATCCGCGTCCGGGCCGGCGGAGAAGTTGACGTTGGGATCCGTTGAAATCGATTTCAGAACGTACACTGCCAGCCGCGACGGCGTCGCCCTTCCGATGACACCGAAAGAATTTGAGCTGCTGAAATTCCTCTGGCAGCATCGCAACCAGGTGGTGAGCCGCGATCAGTTACTCACCAATGTGTGGGGTTATGACGAGACCATCAGCACGAGGACTATCGATAATTTTATCCTCCGGTTGCGGCAAAAAATTGAAAAAAATCCCGCCAAACCCCAACGCATCATCACCATTCATGGCCTGGGATACAAACTCATCGCCTGATTTTCACTTTTTACTTCTCACTTTTCACTTTTTACTTTTCACGTTTTACTGCTTCTGTGACAATCTCTGACAATCCTTGACACGGTCCGGACATCCTTGAAACGTTGTGGTCGTATCATTGTGTGCAGTTGAAACGAACGACACACACAAAACGGAGGATGTCATGAAAGCACGTGCAATGATGGTTGCGGGAATCTTCCTCGCTACGCTCCCTGCGGTGGGACAAAGTCAGATGGGTGAGGAAATGGTGGTTGGGTCATGCTTCGGAAGAATTTCTTCCTACAGCACTCCCTACCTCGAGAAAGCTGCCAAAAGCTACGAAGCAGGCCTGAAATCGGTCAATGAGGGGGTGGTGGAAGCATCGATCACCTACTCCACCTTCCTGAGGGTTGCTGACCCGCAACTCGATCTGAGCGATATCCGCCAGGAGCTGGAAAAGGTTGCAGTTTCAGGCCGCACACCGGCCCTCCGGTATAAGGCGTACCTCGCAACGATGGTTTTTGAAAACCCGCAGGCGTTTAAGAACTCTTTGGGCGTCGAGGATCCCGACGGGAGCCGGTTCTTTACGGCGGTTGCGGACCAGATATCCAAGGCTCTTCTTGGCCGCAAATACGAGTGACGCCCCGTTGTGACAATCTTTTACAATTGATGACAACGGAGAGACTCATCGCATCATGCGGTTCGATATATTGAATGGACAACGGTGTACCCCATGCAGCGGATCAATAACCCCATATTGCTTGTTGTCCTCCTGATGACGTTGCTTCTCCCCGACGCCCTGGCTCAGGAATGGAGGACAGCGTTAAATTTAAAGGGGAGATGGAAGTTTATGGTGGGTGACGATGTGCAGTGGGCGGACCCGAAATTCCGGGATTCCGGATGGGATGAAATCAGAGTTCCGGAATCATGGGAAGATCAGGGGTACCCGGGCTACGACGGGTTTGCCTGGTATCGGAAGCGTTTCACCCTGGATGAAGATCTCCGGGATGTGCAACTCTACCTGCGCGTCGGGTACGTGGACGATGCAAGCGAGGTCTATCTTAACGGACATTTGGTCGGCTTTGAAGGGCAGTTTCCTCCGGATTTCATCACCGCATACAATATTGCGCGTGCCTATGTGGTCCCGCAACAGTATCTCAACTATGGGGGGGACAACCTGATCGCTGTCCGTGTGTATGACAAGCGAATGGTCGGTGGGATCACGCAGGGGAGCGTCGGGTTGTTTGAGCAGAGAGATCCTCTCGAGCTGGACTACAACCTGGCAGGTGTGTGGAAGTTCAGGACCGGCGACAACTCGTCATGGGCAAGTCCAGAGACCCGGGACGAACATTGGGAGGAACTCATTGTTCCCGGTTTTTGGGAAACTCAAGGACACAGAAACTACGACGGATTTGCCTGGTACCGAACGACATTTGAAGTTCCAAGGAACCTTGCAGGCAAAGACCTTGTGCTTCTTGCAGGGAGAATCGATGATCTTGATGAAACGTACTTGAACGGGAAGCTCCTCGGACGGACAGGGCGGATGCGAAAAAGCTGGAGCCCCGACGACAAAGGTGACGACTATGCAAAGTTACGCGGGTATGTGATTCCGCCGGGGCTCCTTGTCCCAGGTAAGGTCAATACGCTGGCTGTGCGGGTGCTCGATGTGTATATGCATGGGGGAATCTACGACGGTCCGGTCGGGCTGGTCAACAGGCGAACGTTCAGGGAATGGGAGAGGGATAACGAGAATCGCTGGAACTTTTTCGATTGGTTCCGCTGATCCGCCAATGAACATCATTCGCTTTGTCAGGGTCGTGTCTCAGAGATACCCCGGATAAGTCCAAAACAGAAAAATCAAACCGCGAATCTCCCCGAATCCGCGCGAAGGGAGTTTTTGATAAAGCCTATGAGTGATCATTCGCGTCGATGAGCGGGTCCTTTTTAAGAAATTGAAGGGACGATATCCCGAACGCCTTCCGGCAATCGGGATTTTTCGTTTCCGGACCATTTAAGCGGTGACTCTTCATCTTGTTTGGGTGGTGTCTCAGTCTCAGAGAAAAGAAATTACACACCCGACGGCCGTCGGGCAGGGAGAGACACCGATCCCAAGGGGACTCCTTCGGAGGGACCACAGAGTTACACAGGGAACAGCTTTTCTTTGTGTAACTCTCTTATCTCTTACTCTGTGGAACTCCCCGCC
>DKJQ01000089.1 GCA_002454845.1 Ignavibacteria bacterium UBA6688 | reverse complement strand
TTGATTTCCTTGTAATCGGCCGTTGAGAACATCCCCTGGCTCTGCTGCGCTTCGGCCATGCGAATCTTAAACAGCATGTTCTCCTGCCTGATACCGGTTCGGATGAGCTCCACGTCCGGCAGGTTGGCGCGGTCCTCCATAGTGGCCAGCTCGATCAGGATTTTCTCCAGCGCCCAGATCAGTTGCTGGGACCGCTCGTCAATCTCCTGGTTCTCCAGGGAGCGCGCCTGTTGAATCAACTTCCGGGCCGTCTGACTCTCCGCACGAAAATCCACCGTCTGTCCTTCCGGGGGCGTCATGTTCGTGAGGCCGATCAGGAGGATCTTCGACTTGCGGAAGTAGTCGGTCAGTTCCGCGTTCACCGGCATCACCCCCCCTGCGGGGGAACCTTCCGTGAGCATCAGAGACTCTTCTTCCTGGACGGTGCGAAATGGTGCAATCGTGATGAGAGCCACGAGCACAGCCAACCCACCAACAAGAGCAACGACCCGCTGTGGCTGGTACGTCAGGAACGATTCGATCTTGTTCCGTACCGGGTTGGTGGAGACAGTCTTCTTCGGCCCTTGCTGTACGCGTCGCTGGACGTTGACGGCAAAATTATGCCAGTACGCCTCCGACCGCTGCTCGCTCGGTTTCCCCTGCAGAGGTCGAACGAGACGCGCTCCTTCCCTCAGGACCTGGAACTCGGCATAACATGTATTGCAGGAAGCGATGTGGTCCTGGACATGTTTTGCCAGGGCCGGTTCCAGTTCTCCCTGCAAGTACTCGTAGAGAAGATCTTGAACGTGTTTCATGATGCACCATCCTTGACATATTGCAGGAGACTTCTCATTTTTTTCAACCCTCGATGGAGATGCGTTTTGACCGTCCCCTCCGAACACTGGAGGATCTCGCTCACCTTCCTCGTGGACAACCCGTCGATATGCCGCAGGATCACAACGGCCCGCTGGAGGGTCGGGAGTTCATGCAGGGCCCGTTCCATATGCACGGCGAGATCGACCGAATCGGCGGCGGCGACACTTGTCATGGCCTGCATGCTTTCGGGATTGTCGATGGGCACATACCGGTTCGTTTTTCGTTTGCGCTGTTTCAAGCGGTCCAGGGAGGCGTTGGTAACGATGCGATAAAGCCACGTGCCGAATCCCGCTTCTTCCCGGAACGACTTGATCGAGTGGAACACTTTGACAAATGCTTCTTGAGCGACATCTTCCGCGTCATCATGGTCGTTGACGAACCCATAGGCAAGGTTGTACGCCTGCCTCATATGTATCTCCACCAACTCCCGAAACGCCTCGTGGCTCCCCTCCTTGATCCGCAGAATGAGTTCCCGCTCCCGGGCAGCAGGCATCCAGACTTCCTTGTCTTGTGTACTCTCAGTCATTTGACGACACGGTAAGCACTTCGGTTGACACTCCACTTCATTGTGTATTTCCTGGAGTCCAGCAGAACAATCCCACTCTTGACAAACCGGCAAAGAACCCCTTGAATCAACGGAAATTCTGGTACATAAGAAAGCCGCTCCCTTTTAAAAAAAGAGCGGCTTGTGCAGGGGGGCTCGTCAGGGCCGCAGCCTCGGGAGTGTGGCCCCTATTTGCCCCGCACCATTTCTGACAGAGCCTCCAGAGCCCTCGGGTCCTTGCTTTGTCCAAGCCAGAAGATCGCCTGGCGTCGCACCTCCCCCTTTTCATGGCTCCGGGCAATCTGGATCAATTCCTTGACCCCGTCCCCATCCTTTCTCCTCGACAGTGCAAAGACCGCTTCTTTCTGAAGTTTTGTATCGGGATCGTTATTGGCCATGTCTTTGAGCAGCGGAACGACCTTCTCGGACGCTTTTTGTCCCAACCAGAAGATCGCCTTGGAACGGACTTCCGTCGTGGTACCGTGCTTCGCGAGATCGATCAATGCAAGCGATGCTTGTTCCGATTTCATCTGACTCAATCCAAACACGGCCTGTTCACGGACATGCTTCGACCGGTCGTCCGCCGCCGTTCCCATCAGCAAAGTGATATCCTGCACCCTGTCCGCCTGCCCGATCCAGAACGCTGCACTCCCGCGGAGCTTCTCCGTCTCTCCTTCGTTCAACTGCTTCTTCATGAACGCGTATGCCCGCTCGGAGCTGTCGTGGATACTGATGGCAAAGAGGAGCTTTTCCTTGAACTTTGCCGGGACTTGCCCGAAAAGCGTTTCAAGATGCACGACGCCTTCGTCATGAGAGGCATTGCCGAGCCAGACAAGCGGCCGGTCACCAAGGTCCACGCTCAGGGAAAGGTTGCTGACGATCAATTTCACCGGCTCGGTGAAATTTTTGGAAGATGCGTTGTACCCCAGCAAAATGGCAACCCCTTTGATGACCTTCGGCCCATCCCCTTTGCCTCTCTTCTTCCCTTCGAGAGCGCGGCGGGCCTCTCTCCGCACCGCCTCCTCGCGATCCACCTCCCCATCAGGAAATTCCTTTTGTCCATAGAGCAGTTCATGGAGCGAGGGGCGTATGCCCCATTCGGCGGTATTGAAGCTCCCCATATGCGAATTCTCTTCCATCCAGCGCCGGATCCCGTAACCGATCCAGACACCTTCTGTCAACTTGTTGCCGATCGCTTCCTTCACAGCCCAGTTCCATTTGACCGACAACGGTTGACCGACGTCAGGATGGCGAATGATCGTTTGCGCGGAGAGCGGCCACCCGGTGAATGCCAGGCAGATCAGCAATGCGGGAACAGGTAGACTTCGTAGATGATGCATACTCTGCCTCCAGGGATGAGTGGATAGGTATGAGGTTATTGAATGTTGGACGATCCGTAGAAAAATCGGTTGACATGGTTGAAATAAATGGAAACTTCGATATCAAGGTGGGAGGGAAACAATTCAAATCTCATGTCGTTTTTCGTGCCTTCCCCGTCCGCATAAATGCGCCAGTAGTCGGGCGGCGTGTCCTCGTGGCAGATTGTCGCCCTTTTTCATCAGCTTGTATTAGCCCATTTCAAAAAAAAGAACCCCCGGAGACCACCAATCCCCGGGGGCTTGTCACCTGCCGTACAAAAGGAGGAGCCTTCATGGACGACAGGATTTCTCTTAGACGCCCGACCGGGAAAAAAGTTGCCGCAGACCGGGATATCCGTACACTACAAAGCCCCCGGATGGAGTCGATCCGGGGGCTCGTGCACACAAAGTTACGTTCGTATTACCGTCTGAGTTTTTTGATGTAAATATTCGAGTTCACGGTCCGCAACGTGATGTCCTCGCCTCCACCATTCAATTTATACACGGCGCGAATCTCCCGCTCGTCCTCATCGCCCCCGGACTTGTCATACGTGTCCTCTTTGAAATCCGACTTTATCTCGTACTCCCTGTTCTTTCTCCCCCACCGACCTTCGATTTCTATGATCGCTTCGATGGTGGCTTTGGCATTTTCAGGGAGATACAGGGTGATCTCACCGCCAGCTGAGGAAAGCCGGCTCCTTCCGGTCCCGGTCGGTTCTAATTCCGCACTCACATCTCCCCCGGCCGTCGCAGCTTCAATGGAACCGGTGATATCCTCGAGCCGGATATCTCCGCCCGCAGTGTTGGCCTTCACTTTGCCGCTTGCGCCCAGGAGTTCGATATTGCCGCCGGAGGTCGACATGGAAGCCCACCCTGCAACCCGACGCACCTTCACATCGCCGCCGGAGGTCGAGACGGTTGCTTCACCACCGACATCCCCAATCGTAATATCCCCTCCCGAGGTCGAGGCCTTCAGGGTTTTTCCGACGCTCGCGACACGAATATCACCGCCGGAGGTTTTGACATCCGCGTTCCCACCAACTTTTCCGAGCTCAATGTCGCCTCCCGAGGTCCGCAAGTTCACATCCCCCTGGATGTCCCCTGTGCGCATATCGCCGCCGGATGTCGAAAGGTCGACTGTGCCCTTGGAGATATTGCCAAGAATGACATCTCCGCCTGAGGTAGACCCTTTGATCCGTCCGTCGATGTCTCCCCGGATTTCGATGTCTCCCCCGGAAGTCCGAAGATCGGTATTGAACTGCGTCGGGACGGTGATTTCAAAGCGCGTATGCCCGCGATTCCAGCCCCTGCGGTTTCTGTATTCGACGCGAACGGTGTTCCCGCTCTGGTCCATTTTGAGGCGGCTGAGGTTGTCCTCATCGATCCCCTCCGCCCGCACTGAGACCTCGTTTTTATCCCAGGAACTCACCCGGATGTCACCGCCATCCACGGAAACCTCGATCATCCCCCCCTTAGTGACGGTAAAGGACTTTGAGCGAGTGCCTTGATCATCCTGCAGGGCAAAAGCCATCAGGATGGGAAACACCAACAGGAGCGCCAGGGGTAAAAGTCGTTGTGTTTTCATTGCAGTTGTACCTCCTCGTAGACGTTTCTCGCCCGCAGGCGAATGTAGTTGTTATTATCCGATTGCATTTTTTCGCGTAACACATTCAAAACTTCGTCATCCCGCAACCGCCCGTCCAGAACCGGCTTCTCGAGCACATTGATGACATCAATACGCATCGCGGGATTGGTTTCCAGGCGAAGCACATACAACAACGCATCCCTGATCTCATGATCGAGCGGAAACTTCTGCAGGACCCGCAACGCCTCCTTGCGGACCCCCACATTCACATCCGATTTCAATGCCTGGATCAGGGCCGTCTTGATTTCCGGGTCGGGGGCCGACGACTGGTCTGCGAAACTGGCAAGTGTGCTGACCGTCCTCAGCCTGGTGCCGGGGTTCTGCTCGTTCATCAACCCCTGGGCAAGGATCCTCTGGACTGCAGGATCGTGTGCCTCACCTCGCATCCGTATGGGCGTGATCGCCTCAAACGTAAACTCAATCTTACCGTCGATTGGTTCTGCACTCAAGAAACGGACGTTGGAAACCCGGGTCTCGCCGCGCAGGGATGTTTCCGTACTCACCGCCGGGATCAGATTGTAACCCGGGTTTTGTTCGTCCTGCACCATACCAAGCCGTCCAATGAGGACACCGGCCGCCAGCATCGCGACTCCCCCGACTGTCGCAGCGATCCGCGGGAACGTGAGAAATTGGAACCTTCCCTGCAATCCCTCCCAGACGGAACGGCGTGACCGCTCCAGCCGAAGCGCCACGCGCAGCTCCTGCCGGGCCTCGTTCAAGAGTTCATCGGTGAGCCGCAAGCCCGGCTGTTGGCGAACCATCATGGAGAACTTCTCGAGCTCCCCAAGTTCCTGCCGGCACTCTCCACAGGTATCGAGGTGGCGTTGAAGCACCTGCTGTTCCTCTTCCCCCAATTCCTGGACAATGGAGAGCTGCAACAATTCTTTGTACTGATGGTGGTTCATTCCGTTACTCCTTGTTAAACCCACAGATCGGTAGCTTCTAATAAATCGCCGTGAGCCGGCTTCGGATCTTTTTGGTTGCCGTGAAGAGGTACTTTTTCACTGTCCCCTCCGTGCACTCCATCATATCGGCAATCTCACGGATCTTGTATCCTTCAAAAAACTTGAGCGTGAACACCATTTTCAATTTGGGCGACAGGGCGTTGACCGCTTCATGTACGTACGAGGCGATTTCCAATCCTTCCACGTGTTGATCGGTTGCCGGACCTCCCGCGAGGCTCTCCGAAAGAGCCGGCCCATGCTCTTCGTCATTCTCCCGGTCGAGCGACGTATGGATGTGTCTCTTTCGCCTCGAACGGTGTGTCAGGCAAACATTCGTCGTGATGCGGAACAACCAGGTCGAGAACTCACTGCGCAATTCAAATTTCGGCAGTGCACGATAGACCCGCAGAAAGACCTCCTGGTAGATATCCTTCGCATCCTCCGAGCTCTGAACGTAGCGCGCGGCAATCGAGAGCACCTGTTTGTCGTAGCGGTAGACCAGCTGTTCAAAGGCCATTGCATCGCCATGTCTCGCTTTGGTAATCAGCTCAAGATCTTGCATCGACGCGTCGTTCCGGTTTGCCGTTTGTGACACAGAATTAGACCCCGCGTTCAAGAAAAGGTTGTGCCCAACTTGGAGGATTTCTGTTCTAAAATCAAGTAAGGATCTGGTCGAAAAACGGGGGCAAACCTACTTTTTCAAGCGAAAATTGATTATACTTTCCTGCGTTTGTCAAGAACCACTCGTACTCGGAGACGATGGACGTTGTTCCCGACATTCTGATCGATTCGGCCATCCCGGCAACCCGGTTCGCTTGCGATCTTCGCCAGTGCAGGGGTGCCTGCTGCACCATGCCCGGACACCGGGGAGCCCCTCTCATGGATGCCGAAGTTGAGGAGGTCAGGAAAGCACTCCCGGTCATTCTCCGGTACCTCCCCAAGGAGCATCGGGAACAGATCGAAAGGGACGGATTCCTGCAAGGGACGCAGGGAGATTGGTCCACACCATGCATCAATAAACGTGCCTGCGTCTTTGTCTTCTGGGAAGATGGGATCGCTCACTGTTCTTTTGAAAAGGCCTTCCACAACGGCGAAATCTCATGGCGGAAACCGATCTCATGCCATCTCTTCCCTATCAGGGTTGACAACGGATTGCAGGAGCGTCTGCGGTTCGAATTTCTCGCGGAGTGTCAGCCGGCTCTGGAACGGGGGATGCGCGAAGGCATTTCCCTCGCCGGCTTTCTCAAAGACTCTCTGACTCGGGCGTACGGGGCGGAATGGTATGAGGAATTTCTTCGTCATTGTCGCGAGAAGCAGCGCGGTACCTGAACCATGATCAACCTCTCTCAACAACTCAAACTCGGTCTCAAGCTTACTCCGCAGCAAGTTCAATACCTCAAACTGTTGCAGCTTCCCACCCTCGCGCTGGAACAACGGATTAAAACTGAACTCGAAGTAAACCCCCTCCTCGAAACGCTCGACGAGATGGAACAAACCGAGGAGCAGGAGGAACCGGAGACCCCTAAAGCCGAGGATGATGGAGCAGAAGACAAGATTGAGGACTCCTATACCCTTGACGATTACCTGAACGACGACCTCGCGGGGTACAAAAGTCCGGAAGCCTATAGAAACAACGACCAGGAGGAAGAGTACGAGCGGCCCCTGGTGGCCTCCATCCCGCTTTCCGAGCGCCTGCTAAGCCAGTTGAAACTCCGGGCAGCCGACGAAATGGATTTTCTTCTTGCGGAAGAGATCCTCGGCAATGTCGATGAAGATGGTTATCTCCGGAGAGAGTTGGCACTGATTGTCCAGGATATTAATCTCACCATGGGCCTGGAGATCAAGGAGGAGCAGGCCGAGGAGGTTCTGAAGCACATCCAACTGCTCGATCCGCCAGGCATTGGCGCCCGAAACCTTCAGGAGTGTTTGATCGCACAGGTCAAGACCGGCAAGCATGACCCGATCCACAAAGAACTCGCGCTCAAGATCCTCGAATCCTGTTTTGAAGATCTCAAATTGAAGCGATTTGAGAACCTGGCCCACAGTCTGAACGTGGGAACGGACACTCTCAAAAAAGTCCTCGAGATCATCCAGCACCTCAACCCCAAACCGGGAGAGGGGGAGTTTACCGCCCAGGAAAACTACATTACGCCGGACTTCATTGTCGAGAAGGATAACGGGGAGTTCCTCATTGTTTTGAACGACCGAAACCTCCCTACCCTGCGCATCAATAATGCGTACCGTGACCTGGTCGCCCCCAAGAGCAAGAAGACCTCGAAGGAGGCCCGCGATTTTGTCAAGCAGAAGTTCGAGTCGGCGAAATGGTTTATCGCGTCCATCCATCAGCGCAGGGAAACGCTGATGAAGGTCATGAAGGCGATCGTTGAGCGCCAGCATGACTGGTTTGAAGAGGGAGAGGGGTTGCGACCGATGATCTACAAGGATATAGCCGAAGTGGTCGGCGTGGATATCTCGACCATCAGCCGCGTTGTGAACAGTAAATATGTGCAGACCGAATTCGGGGTCTTCTCGCTCAAACAGTTCTTCACTTCGGGGCTCGAGACCGAGTCGGGTGAGGATGTCTCCAACCGCGTCATTAAACACCGCATCCGGGATATCATTGCAACGGAAGATCCTCAGAAACCGTTGAACGACGACAGGATCGCTGCCATGCTCGCGGGCGATGGCGTAAAAATTGCCCGTAGGACTGTGGCGAAGTACCGGGAACAGCTTGGCCTCCCGATTGCACGGATGAGGAAAAAACTGTAACCGCCACACCATCAGCCAGAATCAACACAGGCAAAGGGCACAGGTATGAGTATGGAGAAACTGCACGCAACAACCATTATCGGCATTCGCCGCGACGGCAAAGTCGCGGTCGGCGGCGACGGACAAGTGACGCTCGGAACCACCGTCGTGAAGCAGCAGGCGAACAAAGTCCGGAAGCTCTATAATAATTCCGTCCTGGTCGGGTTTGCCGGCGCGGCAGCCGATGCGTTCAGCCTTCTCGACCGCTTTGAGGAGAAACTGGAGCAACACCGGGGAAATATTGTCCGCTCCGCTGTGGAGCTCGCGAAGCTGTGGCGCACCGACAAGTACCTGCGCCAGCTGGAAGCACTGATCGTCGTCCTCGACAAGGAGCATTCGCTGGTCATCTCCGGCACGGGGGATGTGATCGAACCCGATGACGGAATCGTGGCCGTCGGATCCGGTGGGATGTACGCCCTTGCCTCAGCGCGCATGCTCGTCAAGCACACCCGCCTCAGTGCTAAAGAGATCGTGCAGGAATCCCTGGAAAGCGCCGCGGACATTTGCATTTATACCAACAAGAACATCCGGATCGAAGAGCTGTGAGTCCGGAATCGGCACGGAGGGGGATCAACCCATGAAAAGAACAGTAACCAGGAAATAGCCTCGTGGCAAAAAAAGTAATCAAAGAGAAAACGCGCGAACTGACTCCCCGCGAGATTGTCAAGGAGCTCGACAAGTACATCATCGGCCAGCAGAATGCGAAGAAGTCTGTCGCAATCGCCCTGCGCAACCGGTGGCGCCGGTTGCAGGTGCCCGAGCACCTGCGCGAGGAGATCATGCCGAACAACATTATCCTGATCGGGCCGACGGGGGTGGGAAAAACCGAGATCGCACGCCGGCTGGCAAAACTGGCGCATGCTCCCTTTCTCAAAATAGAGGCATCGAAGTTTACGGAGGTCGGATACGTCGGGCGCGACGTCGAGTCCATGATCCGCGACCTCACCGAAATTGCAGTCACCATGGTGAAATCGGAGAAAACCGCGGAGGTTCAGGAAAAGGCGCAAGAACTTGCCGAGGAACGCATACTCGATATCCTCCTCCCCCCCGTGCACAGAAACAGGCAAGCCGACGCTCCGGAATCGGCAGCCCTGCTGGAAGAAGAGAACGAGAAGACACGGCAACGCTTCCGGGAAAAACTCCGGGGCGGAGAGCTCGACGGCAGAACCATTGAGCTCGATCTCCCTGTTCCCCAGATGCCGCTGATGCAGGTCATGGGACCGGTGAGCATGGAGGAGATGGGGATTAACATCCAGGAAATGCTCGGGAACATTCTCCCCAAGAAGGAAAAACGAAGGAGGTTCACCGTTGCAGAGGCAAGGGTGATCCTCACGCATGAGGAGGCGCAGAAGCTGATCGACGCCGAGAAAGCTGTCCGGGAAGCAATCCAGCGCGTGGAAAACTCGGGCATCGTCTTCCTCGATGAAATCGACAAGATCGCATCGAGCCGCGGTTCATCGGCCGGCGGTCCCGACGTCTCACGGGAAGGCGTGCAACGGGATCTGTTGCCGATCGTGGAGGGATCCAATGTGACCACCAAGTACGGCATGGTGAGAACGGATCATATCCTCTTCATCGCCTCCGGGGCCTTCCATGTTTCCAAACCATCCGACTTGATCCCCGAAATGCAGGGCAGATTTCCCATCCGCGTGGAGCTGAGGAGCCTGACAGAGGAGGACTTTGTCAAGATCCTGACCCTGCCGCAGAATGCGCTCTTGAAGCAGTATTGCGCCCTCCTGGAGACCGAGGGGTTTACACTGGGGTTCGATCAGGAAGCGGTCCGGGAAATTGCCAGGACGGCCTTCGAGGTGAATGAGCAAGTGGAGAACATCGGCGCCCGAAGACTTCATACCATCCTGACAACATTGCTCGAAGAGCTTCTGTTCGAAGCTCCCGACGGACTCTCTACCAAAACGTTGGAGGTCACAAAGAGCATGGTGCAGGAGAAACTGGACTCGATCGTGAAGAACCGGGATCTGAGCCGGTTTATTTTGTAACGCACATCATCGATCCGTCCGGCATCTTCCGGGCGGTGGATCAAAAAAAAGCCCCGGACGATCTCCGGGGCTTTTGCATCAATTGAACTTCTCCCCCTTTGGTGGAGGCTGGAAACCAAAAAGCGCTCCCCCCTGCTGATCGCCGGCAAGTTTGATCTCCCCGAATTTCTGCTCGAACTTTTTGATGTTGTCCTCGATGGCGTTCAGCAGCATTTTGGTATGCTGGGGCGTCATGATAATGCGCGCATGCACTTTTGCTTTCGGAACCCCCGGAAGCACCCGCGTGAAATCGATCACGAATTCAGCAGGCGAGTGGGTGATGATCGCAAGGTTGGAATAGATTCCCTCCCCTTCCTTCTCTCCCAATTCAATGTTGATCTGTTGCTGCACCGGTTCGTTCATACAAGCCCCTCTCTTCAGGTACTGAAAAACGCCCCTCGCCGTCCCTTCGCGGGAGGACGATGGGCGTGGACAACCGTGAATTGCGACGTCAGTTTCCCTTTCGGATCTTGTCGGCCTGGTCAAACGCGTTCAACGCCTTTTCCTGCTGGCCCAGCCGGGCGTAAATCGTGCCAAGCGTTTCCCAGATTTGCGGGTCGTCTTTCTTGAGTTGTGTCACCCTTTCCATGTAGGGAAGTGCGGCTTCGAACTTCGGCTTGTACGCATCTGTCTGCTCTCCTTTATCCTCTGCCTTCTTGATGATTTCGACGCCCCAATTGTAGTACGTTGCGCCAAGATCGAAGGTGGCATCCGCATCATCGGGATCGATTGCCAGCGTTTCCCGAAACTCGGCGATCGCATCGTCGAACCGACCCACCTGGCGGTAAAGCACCCCCAGGATGTAGTGGTTCACCTTGTTGCCCGGCTCATTCTTGATCGCGAGCTGAAAGGCCCGGATCGCTTCCTGGATCCGGTTTGATTCGATATACGCACGAAGCAGGACCGTCAGGGTCTCAGAGTCTTTCGGATCCTTCTCAACGGCCTTTTCCAGCAATTCGACTGCTTTGGAGTACTCCTTTTGCCCCAGATAGTATTCCGAGGAGTCTATCCGGGGGTTATAGGGGGCGCTGAAAGTCCGGCCGGTAACCTTGTCCCCATCGACTGCAACGGTGAGGTTGTACGAGGTGTAGGACCACTCCTCTTTCCTGGTATTGCGGGGACCTTTCTTGATGTTGTCCGGCGCGCCAAGCGACTTCAGGACGTCAGCCTTGTTCGACATCTTTTTGACGTCCTCGACCGTCTTCAAACGCTTGAGATTATCCGCGTTCATGGTTTCAAACTTATTCTTATGCTCTTCCCCACGCACGACAAAAATGCGACCGGCCCGTTTCACAGCTTCCACGTCCCCGTCCATGTCCCAAGCCTTCATGTAGTTCGTCAGTGCGTTAGCCAGGTCACCCTTGTTGTTAAAAGCGTATCCGAGGTATTTATACGTCATCCCGGTATCCGGCCAGGCGGTGATCGCCTGCTGAAATGCGTGGATCGACTTTTCAAAGTATTCTGCCGAATCGGCGCTGGCGCGCTCAAGATAGTTCACGCCGGCATTGAGGTTTTGCCCCCAGTTATTGTACCGGATGGCCCGGATTTCTTCCGCGTGGAGATTGGAAATCTTGAGTGCCTCGACAAAAGCCCGGTTCATTCCTTCGAAATCATCCTCATCGGCTTTGAGCCCGCCAAGCAGGTACCACGCCTCTTCGTTCGCAGGGTTTTTCTGTACCTCCATTTCAAGGAGCCTGATCGCCTCCTTGAAATTCTTCTGCTGCATATGCACCTTGGCACCGGTAAACTCCGGCGAACCGCACTGATACCCCTGCAGAATGAACGACGCAAGGACGAGGGCAAATATACCCCTGAAGTAATACTGTTTCATGACCTTTCCTTTGAAGAATAATGGTGGGAAGAACTGGCTTCGAAAATAAGTGGAGAAATATACCAAAACGCGTTTTGAGATACAAGCTTCCCCTGGGGAAGAAATCCGGAGCGGACCGAACGGAGGTACAGGACTGCAATCGGGAAAAGGGGGTTCCGCCACGGCCATGGCGCCACCGGGACTTTCTTTGACTTTAGACTGTTTTTTTGATATGTTCACACACATTTTTATGTTTGCACTTCCGGAACGATGACCGACTGCGTCTTTTGCAACATTATCACCCGCAAACTCCCCGCCGAAATTCTGTATGAAAACGACGATGCCCTCTGCATTCTCGATATTAACCCGATCCATTACGGGCATACTCTCGTCATCCCCAAAAGGCACTGCAGGGACTTCCTCGAACTCGCGCCGGAATCGTTCCCGGGGATGATGGAAGCAATGCAAGTCGTTTCGAACGCCCTTGTCCGGAGCCTCGATCTCGAAGGGTACAACATTTTCACCAACAACGGCGCCATTGCGGGGCAATCGGTTTTTCACTTCCATATCCATATCACACCCCGTTACAAAAACGATGATATCCGGTTCGTTCTTCAGCTGAAACAATACCCCGATGGGGAGATCAGCAACTATGCAGAACGCATTCGCAGCCAACTATGAGAAGCGGGTCAGCCCTAAAATAAGAAGGAGTGAAGCACATGAGTAAGTACGTCAAATTGAGTCCCCCCTCGGAAGGTCAGGCGATCACCTTCCACAACGGTACCTTGAAAGTCCCGGACCGACCCATCATCCCGTTCATTGAAGGGGATGGAACCGGCCCGGATATCTGGCGCGCCTCTCAGAAGGTGTTCGACGTCGCTGTTCAGAAGGCTTACGGCGGGTCGAGAAGAATCGTCTGGTTTGAGGTCTTTGCCGGAGAGAAGGCCAACGTTGTCTACGGTCCCAATACGTGGCTGCACGACGACACCCTCGTCGCCATCAAAGAGCACATCGTGGCGATCAAAGGGCCATTAACGACCCCTGTCGGTGGGGGCATCCGCTCCATCAACGTCTCCCTCCGCCAGATGCTCGACCTCTACGTCTGTCTCCGGCCCGTCCAATATTTCGCCGGGGTCCCCTCCCCCGTCAAGCATCCCGAGCTCGTCAACATGGTCATCTTCCGTGAGAACACGGAAGATATCTACGCCGGCATTGAATGGAAAGGGGGCAGTCCCGAAGCCCGGAAGGTGGTCGATTGGCTTCAAAAGGAAATGGGAGTGAAGAAGATCCGATTTCCCGAGACTTCGAGCATCGGCATCAAGCCTGTGTCGGCCGAAGGGACCAAGCGCCTGATGCGCGCCGCGCTCCGATACGCCATCGACAACAAACGCAAGTCCGTGACTCTGGTGCATAAGGGCAACATCATGAAATTCACCGAAGGGGGATTTCGCGATTGGGGTTATGAGCTGGCCCGCGAGGAATTCGGGGCGCAGCCGATCGACGGCGGACCATGGCAACGACTCCCGGACGGGATCGTCGTCAAGGATGTGATAGCCGATGCCTTCCTGCAACAGATCCTCACCCGTCCTGCGGAATACGATGTCATCGCCACACTCAACCTGAACGGCGACTACATCTCCGACGCTCTTGCGGCACAGGTCGGGGGTATCGGGATAGCACCGGGAGGTAACATCAATTATGAAAACGGCTACGGGGTCTTCGAAGCAACGCATGGCACCGCGCCCAAGTACGCCAATCTGGACAAGGTCAACCCCGGTTCTCTCATCCTTTCGGGAGAAATGATGTTGCGGTATATGGGCTGGACCGAAGCGGCGGATATGATTCTCCGGGGATTGGAAAAAACAATCCAATCGAAGGTCGTCACGTACGATTTTGCCCGTTTGATGGAAGGAGCGAAGGAAGTTCGGTGCTCCGAGTTTGCCGACGCCATCATCACCCATCTGTGATGCGACGGGGTACGGATCAAAGAGGCATCCCAACGGGATGCCTTTTTTTTGGCGTGAGGGCTATGTCCGGGCACCTGAAATCGACTGCGGGGTGGTGTCGCAGTTCCAGAGAAAAGGCATTACACACCCGACGGCCGTCGGGCAGGGAGGGACACTGGGAGTACGGAGATCCACAGAGAACAGCCTTTCTCTGTGAATCTCTCTTATCTTCTTCTTTGTGGAACTCCCCGCCTGCCGCAAGCACAGCTTTGCGTGCGGCGGGCAGGTGTGAAATTCCTTAGCCATGGAAACTGAGACACCACCGCCTGCGGCGGTTTCTTGAATCAGAGGCCTTTTTTGAGTACCATGAATGACATTGTTGCACAAAATGAGGCAAATGTATCCCATGACCAGCGTCATGACGACCAGGCCTGTCGAGGAACGCGATGACGAGAGCGATGTCCTCATTCAGGAGCCTGCGAGGGTGATCCTGTATAACGATGAAGTCCACACCTTCGAGGAAGTGATCGGCCAGCTCATCAAAGCGCTCAGGTGCGACACAACGAAGGCGGAGGCTCTTACATGGGAAGTCCATAACATCGGCAAATCAAACGTGTTCCAGGGTCCGATGAACGAATGCATGCAGGTCTCCGGCGTGCTGGAGGAAATTGCATTGCATACGCAGATAGAGGTCTGAATGACGGCGCAATGCAAAGAAAGTGAGCCAAAGCCATCTCTAAAACACCGTTCAACGTCATTCCCGCCTGCGGGCCGGACCGCCCTCCGGCGGGCAGGCCCGTCCCAACGGGATCGAGTTTGCTTATAAACCCAAAATGTCATTCCAGGCGTAGCGAGGAATCTCGCATTTCATTTCAAGAAACAACGAGATTCCTCCTCCCTTCGGTCGTCGGAATGACACT
>DKJQ01000068.1 GCA_002454845.1 Ignavibacteria bacterium UBA6688 | reverse complement strand
CGGGGCGATGTTCTGCAGATTGTCTTCTTTTCCGTCTTCTTCGGTGTTGCGCTGCGCGCCGTGGGGGAACGAGGAAGGGATGTCCTTGGCTTCTTCCGCGCGTTGACCGAGATCATGTTTACATTTGCAGGCTATGTGATGCTCGCCGCTCCCATTGGCGTTTTTGGTGCAGCGGCAGCGGTGATGGGGAAACACGGCATCGGAGTCCTCGCAAACTTCGCATTGTTTGCCCTGTCTGTGCTGGGCGGATTAATGCTCCTCGTTTTTGTACTCTTCCCCCTGCTCGGTGTGCTTGTCGGCGTCGATGTCCGGAGGCTCATACGTCATTCGCGCGAAGCTGTGGTGCTCGCCTTTGCAACCGCCTCCAGCGGGGTTGCCCTGCCGAAGGGCATGGCCGGACTTGAACGGTTCGGGATTCCTCGGGCCGTTGTGGCGTTTGTCATGTCTCTGGGATTGAGTTTTAACTTGACTGGAACCACCTTGTATATCGGTTCGGCCGTTGTCTTTCTGGTACAGGCGTTTCACGTTCCGGTTACGGGATGGCAATGGCTGGAACTGTTTGTCATTTTTTTCATTGTGAGCAAAGGTGTCCCGAGCGTTCCCCGGGGTTCCATTGTGCTCCTGACGATGGGATTGACCAGTTTTGGATTTCCCCCTGAAGTAATTGGAACGGGTGTCGGGATTCTTCTGAGCATCGACCCTATTCTCGATATGGCCCGCACAGGGAGTAACATGGCGGGGAATTGTTTGATTACCGCGGTGGTAGCGCGATGGCAGGGGGAGAAAGAGATCGGAACTGAAGGAGAGGGCCGTTGACATGAACTATCGATTAATCTTTGCGGCCTGTTGTGTGAGCCTTCTCGTGCATGGCTCGACCGCGTTGGCTCACCCCGTCGGCCCGTTCATTCTTCCGGATAGTTCGGGTTCCGTGTCTTCCGGGGCGGTGCGAAAGCAAATGAAGGCCGTGCGCATTCCGAACAATTCCATGACGATCGATGGGCTCCTCGATGAGAGCGAATGGACGTTAGGCGAACCTGTGACGGATTTCTGGCAGCGTGAACCCATGGAGGGCCTGCCCGCAACGGAAGGAACGGTGGTTATCGCCCTTTATGATGATGACATCTTGTATATCGGAGCCAGGATGCACAGTAAGAATCCCCGCAATGTTGTGGGGGGTGCAACGCGAAGGGATGACCTGGGATTTTCGGAGGCGGTCAAGATCAGTATTGACGGGTATCTTGACCGGAAGAGCTCTTACGGTTTCGGCGTGACTGCGGCAGGTGTTCGGCGGGATCATTACAACCCCATCGATGATGAGATCAAGGCAAGGGACAACGGATTCAATCCCGTGTGGGATGCCAGGACCTCCATCGATTCTCTGGGGTGGATTGCGGAGATGGCAATACCCTTCTCTCAACTCCGCTTCTACGATAGGCCGAAGCAGGTGTGGGGCGTCAATTTCAACCGGTACATCCCGAGCAGGAATGAGGATGTCTATTGGGTCGCCCGGTCAAAAAAGGATCCGGGGTGGGCTTCACTCTTCGGCGATCTGGTTGGGATCGAGAACATACAACCAACCCTCCGGCTTGAGGTCTCACCCTATGCAGCCGGGAGCGCCAATTTTACCGGCGGCCGCGACCGGAACGACCCATTCGACGACGGAAGGAACATTGCCGGGCGGGTTGGAGCTGATTTGAAGATGGGCCTCGGTCCCCACTTTACACTCGATGCGACGATGAATCCGGATTTCGGCCAGGTCGAAGCCGATCCTGCTGTTGTCAACCTGACTGCGTTCGAAACTTTTTTTACGGAGCGACGTCCCTTCTTCGTCGAAGGGAACAAGCTTCTGAGCAACACCAACCAGGTATTTTTTTACTCACGGCGGATCGGGGCGGCACCGCTCGGCCCGGCTTCCGGCACCCACGTGGACAAACCCACGAATACCACCATTCTTGGAGCAGGAAAAGTGTCGGGCAGATTAAGCTCCGGCCTGTCGATCGGGGCGCTCGCTGCGTTGACCGAACGGGAGAAGGCACGGATTGCTGGATCGCCCGGGGATCCTGTCCGGACCCTTGATGTTGAACCGATGACCGCGTATGGTGTTGCACGGGTCGAACAGGAGTTCGGCCCGTTTGGTTCGACCGTAGGTGTTGTCGCAACCGGCGTTCAACGGTACTTCAAGGCCGGGAGTTCGCTGGAGGACCTTCTTGCCCGTCAGGCCATGAGCGGTGGAGGGAACTGGAACATCCGTATGGATCGTGGCACCTACGAGTTGAATGGGGAAGTCGGATTCAGTCACATCGAGGGAAGTACCCGGGCGATGACGCGCATCCAGTCTTCCAGCGCCCACTACTTCCAGAGACCTGATGCAACCTTCTCACGAATCGATTCCTCAAAAAAGAGTCTGACAGGGTACAGCGCGGTGATCGGCCTCAACAAGTATGGGGGAGAACACTGGCTCTGGGGAATCAATACCCTCCTGGAGTCACCCGAGTTTGAGCTGAATGATATCGGCCGCATGACGGCGGCCGACGACATCGACCTATCGGCAAATATACGGTACCGTGATGTTGTTCCCTCTTCATGGTACCATACGTACGATATCGGCGTGACGGTGGATCAAGGGTGGAATTTCGAGGGTATTCGGCAGTTTGCAAACGTCGGGCTCTCGACCCGGTTGACATGGAAGAGCTTCTGGAGAACGACTTTGGAAACACAATACCGCGCAAGGGCCATCAGCGATAACCTAACACGCGGCGGACCGTTGATGGGAACACCGCAGGCATGGCGGCTGGCCGGTTCGATGTCCAGCGGCGTGACCAGAAGGACAAAGATGAGTTATGCGCTCGAGTATGAGTTCGATGAACTCGACGGCTGGCTCTTCGGCGCGGATGCTTCTCTCGATCCGCGGCCGGGGGATCAATGGGAGTTTTCGGTCAAGCCTGCCTATGAACGGTCCGTCACCGCGCGCCAATATGTGACCACAACAACAAATCCCGGAAATGCCACCTACGGGCGGCGCTATATTTTTGCTGCCATTGAACGGAGCACGCTTGCACTGCAGCTAAGACTTACGTATAATTTCACACCCGACCTGAGCCTGGAGTTTTATGCCGAGCCTTTCGCTGCGAGCGGCCGCTACTACGATTTCGGAGAACTCAAAGCCGCACGGACGCTTGATGTAAGCCGATACGGTTCAGGATCGTCGACCATTACCCGCAACGCCGATGGCTCTCATCGGGTGACCGATGGAGGGTCCTTTACCATCAGCAATCGCGATTTCAACGTCCGTTCGTTTCGAAGCAACGTTGTGGTCCGGTGGGAATGGCGGTTGGGAAGCACGCTCTATGTCGTGTGGCAACAGGACAAGTCCCTGAACATCCCGGAGGGGGCGTTGGTGCAACCGGGCGCGCTCTGGGAAAGCATCGAAAGCACCGGCGATAATATTGTTGCTCTGAAATTGAATTATTGGATTCCGATCGATTGAACAGGGGAGGGAGCAATCTCAAAAAATTGAAAACTCAAGCATTTCAGGATTTCTACCCGGACGAATTAAGCCATTGTTACGGATGTGGACGACTGAATGAGCAAGGACATCAACTGAAGAGTTTTTGGGAAGGAGAGGAGAGTGTCGCTCATTTCTTACCGAAGCCGTACCACACTGCCATCCCGGGCTTTGTCTACGGTGGATTGATCGCATCGCTTCTCGATTGCCACGGCACCGGAACGGCGGCCGCGGCGGCGTATCGATCGGAAGGACGAGGGATGGACACCCTCCCGCCCCATCGGTTCGTGACTGCGGGATTGCATGTCAGCTACCTCCGGCCGACACCAATCGGTGTCATGCTTGAGATTCGTGGCAAAGTGAAAGAGATCAAAGGGCGAAAGGTCGTGGTCACTGCCACACTTTCCGCCAATGGCGATGTGTGCGCGGAAGGGGAGATCGTTGCCGTCGAGATGCCGGAGTCATTCCTGAAAACCAACGCTGCAACAAGCTGATTTCTGATGCTGAAGGGCTGGCATGCAACCTGAAGAAACTGCTCCCTATAAGAGAATCGGAATCGTCGGCGGCATGGGACCCTACGCAGGGCTCGATCTCGTCAAGAAGGTCTTCGACCAGACGGTCGCTGCAAGAGACCAGGACCATCTCGACGTTATCCTCCTTTCCACTCCCTCTGTCCCGGACAGAACCCGGTTTCTCCTGGAAGGGAAGGGTGAGAATCCCGCTCACGTGATCTTCCAGGTTTTGGAATCTCTTGAAGCCTCCGGTGCCGTTGTTGCAGGGATTCCGTGCAATACGGCTCACTCACCCCGCATCCTGGACGTTGTCCTGCGGGAACTAACGGAGACGCAGAGCACTCTTCGGTTTGTCAGTATCATCGAAGAAACGATCAGGCACCTCCGCGAGCGCTTCCCCAACCTCAGAACTGTGGGCGTTCTCTCGACAACCGGAACATTACGAACCAAAGTTTATTCCGACCCACTTCGCCGGCATGGCTATCACGTGATAGAGCCTGGAGAGGCTCTGCAGGAGGAATGTGTGCAGAAAGCCATTTACGACACCACCTATGGCATCAAGGCTGAATCGAATCCGGTAACTGCGAAGGCTCGGTCCGACATTGAGCGGGCACTCAGTTATCTGAAAGACGAAGGAGCAGAAGTTGTTGTCCTCGGTTGCACAGAGCTTCCTTTGGCAATTTCAGACCCGCTCATGTTCGGTCTGCCGATGATCGATCCCACACTTCTCCTCGCCCGGGCGTTGATCAGGGAAACCCATCCTGAGAAACTGAAACCGCTGGGCAAGACCTGACAGGTTTGTGAAACCTGTCAGGTCTCCACCCCGTCGTACCGTTCGTTTCAATCAGTGAAACGCCTCCGCTATTCTCCTTTTGCCTTTCCTTCGAAAAAGCAATACCTTCGCATCGGTGCTGAAATCCGCTCACAGCTCGTTCTGATCTTTTCATGACAATGTTTCCCTCCCTGAGATGCCCATGTTGATGCGCGTTCTTTCATCCTCCTCATCGCGGGCGATCCTCTCGTTGTTGCTCGTGGTGCTGGTTGGAGTGCTGTTCCACGCGGATGGTGCGTTCTTTCAATGGGACACGCATCGGGACATGTTGCGCCAGATCTCCGTCTTTGGCATCCTCGCCTGCGGAATGACCCTGGTCATTCTCTGCGGCGGCATCGACCTGTCGGTGGGGAGTCTCCTGGGACTGACGGCCGTTCTCTTTTCAATCTTCTCCATCCCATGGGACTGGCCTGCGCTCGTTGCGATCCCGGCATGCCTGATCGTCGGTTTCCTCCTGGGAGCAGCGTCGGGCGGACTGATCGCGCGCTTCTCCATCCAACCCTTCATTGCAACACTGGCTATGATGGTCCTTGCCCGTGGACTCGCGAAACTTGTATCCGGCGGACAGAAGATCTCGACGGCTGTGCAGTCGCAGGATGGATCATATGAGTATGTTGAAGTTCCCTCTGTCATGAATGCCTTGAGTGAACGGGTTTTCGACGATAACATTGCCGTCGTAACTCTCCTTCTGGTGGCTTGTATCCTTCTTCTGTGGGTCTTCCTCTCCTTGACGCGCTGGGGGCGGTATCTTTATGCGATCGGTGGAAACGAAGAGGCGGCACGGCTTTCCGGCATCCCCGTCGCCAGGATGAAGATCCTTGCCTATGCTTCCTGTGGGATGTTTTGTGCTCTTGCAGGAATCTGCCAGGCCGCCCAGGAACTCCAGGGAGACCCTGAGGCCGGAGTGGGGTACGAGTTAACCGCCATTGCCATCGTGGTGATCGGGGGGACCAGTTTGCGCGGGGGAAGCGGGTCTATCTGGCTGACGACGCTCGGGATCCTGACCATCGGTTATCTGGAAAAAATTCTCAGCATCAACGCCATCGGCGAAGAAACGCGGCTGATTCTTTCCGGTCTGATTATCGTGTTTGCAGTGCTTGT
>DKJQ01000377.1 GCA_002454845.1 Ignavibacteria bacterium UBA6688 | reverse complement strand
CCACCGGCGGGGGATAAAAATAACTGTAAAAAACCTGATAAAAAAACCTCCCCGGGAGCATTCCCGGGGAGGTCGATGAGCGGACCGCAGCGAACACTATTTTTGTTTCAGCCTTTCGATGGACCCCTGCACAATCTTCTGTTGCGCAGATGTCAGGTCCTCCTTGGCCAGGAGAGCGTACTCCGCAACGGCCTCGTTGGTGAGCCGCATTTTTTCAAACGCCTGGGCGGTCAGAATTCTTGCTTCGTAATTCAAACGGAGCTCCGGATAAATCCTGAATGTTTCCTTCGTCTTGAGGATCGAAGTACCGAAGAACGCGTTGTCAAACAGAACCTTCGCCCCCTGTAATTGCATCGTTCCCACGTCGAACGGACGTGTAGCTTCCAGTGCGTCCTTTTCCATGTTGCTGCCGCGGAGTACGGTGGCAGAGGGGATAATGGTCTCTTCATTATTCCGCTGTGGAACGGAGAGGATGTTCTCCATCGCCAGCTTCAGGAGGAACTCCTCTTGTGTCAGGTTCCGGACGTCGGAAATATCGATCATCGTCAGCTCAGGAACCGAAAGTTTCTTGCTCACCGACTGAATGAGGGCTGTAGCCCCCTTGCCGGTGCGCATGGTATCCTCGGGCTTCAGGGAATCGCCGGCCTTCAGGTTTTTCCATTCCTCGTTTACCCCCCGCCGGACTTCCACGACTCCTTTGACCGATTTGACCGTAAAGTCGCTCGCGAACACGGGGATCGCGAAAAGACCGAGGAGCACTGCTGTGACAATTCGTTTCATCATATGAAGATCCTTTCCGACATGTATTACATCATTGGCCTGACATCGACCACTCGTACCCATCCCCGCACCACTCCCAACCCCACCTCGACGTGATCAAAATATTCCCTGGCTCCCACTTCCCATGCTTTTTGGAATCCGTCGGTCATGATCGTTGTTTCGATCGGAAGCCAGACTGTTTCCTCGCCCCGCTCATTCTTCCGCACAACGTACCGTTTGGGGTTGTTACTGACGATCTCGGCCTGTGACACGGGGACACCGGTATCAAACATGAGGAAAATATGAGCGTCTTGCGTCCGGCCGGGTGGAATGACGTCGATAAAGGCGGTGCTGATGCCGACACTCGAGAGGAGCGATGCATACGCCACCGTCATGTCGTCACAGTCGCCCCCCCGCAATGCAAAGGTCTCCGAAGGATATTGCACCCGGTCCTTGCTGCCGCGAGGGTCGTTGACATAGGAAAGTCGTGAAGCAAATTCGTTGAACAGGAACGACGCCGTGTTATAACGATCCAACTGCAGCGAAGTTGCCGCAAGTGTATCCTTGTGCTGGTTCACCACAGTGCGGGTGAACCGTAGAATATCGGGATCCTCGGGGGTGACGAAGCTCCGCAACGTCAGTGCGTCCCCGTCCCAATCGTTCCGCCCACGGATGATCAACCGGGTCTGGCTCCGGTCGTCATAGCCTTCGGCCGTAGAGGCCTTCACGAGCACTTCCGCAGCCCGCAACACCATCGACGGGACAAACCGGATCGCGTCATTGAAGATGGCGGTAAACGGGATTTCGACCTCCTCATTTGGCGCAATGAAATGTGCCGGTGTTTCCGTCGGACGATCCATATACTGGTCGACAAAGAAGGATACCCGCGCCTGAATAGGCTTCTGGGAGATATTGCGAACCCTCGCCTTGCCAATCGGCCGGATGGCATGCACATGGTAGGAGGAGGGATAGACCTCGCTGGAAATGGTTACGTACTCGATCCTGGCAATGTACTCCCGCGTGCGTCCCAGCGGAACGTTGATCGTCAGCATCCCCTGACTCTGCGTGAACTGGTTAAAGGCGATATCGTTCACCCCTTTCGAAACAAAATCCTGCACAGTCACTTTTGAACGGTCGGTCGGATTGAAAAAATGGAGATAACTGAGATCAAAGCGGACCGACTCGTAAGTGAATCCTAATCCTCCGGAAATCGCGGCGACAAAGGGGGAATATTGTGCGCCGAAGACCGATCCCTGTCTTATCGTGACGCCATCGGCAATATGCCACTCGGAACCGAATCCTCCCTGACGCTCGGTATCAAAATCGATGGCCAGCGTGGCGAATCGAGAAGGACTGTAGCTCAATCCCATCCGCAAGGACTTGACCGAGCGGAGGGCGTAGGAATCCACTTCCTGGGGAAACGAATTTTCCTTCATTCTGAACAGGTTTTTGGCGACAACTCCCATGCTGAAGGAAGGGTCCGGATTCCAGAGCATGCCGATATCCAGATTCCAGGAACTTGCGTTATACTCGACCACCCGGAGACGAGCCACCGTATCCTGTTCAATAAAGGGACGGGTGTCCGCGATAAACTCCTCCCGTAACCGCCCACTGAAACCCACCGCCACATCGGGCGTCATTTGAAATCCGTACCCAAATGCGTACGATTCCTTGTAGTTGATCCGCTTATCGAACGTAACATTCTGTCCGTTCTGGAATTGAAAGGTGCTCGGGACAACGAACTCCATTACCAAACCAGGGGAATACCGCAACGAAAAAGTGTGGTTCTCCAGGAACCGCTTCGTAGCTCCCAGAGTCTGAAAGCTCAGTCCGCGCGTCCCGGAGGAAAACATGTTCGAACCGCTCAACTCCCAGTCGCGCACCTGCATTAATCCGGCAGGATTCCAATCGAGACCCGAGAGGTCGTTGACCAGTGCCGTGTAGGCACCCAATCCCATGCCCCGCGAAGAACTCAGGTATTGCCCCTCGGCAACCCCGGTCAGCAAGCCTGCGACAACAAGGAATGTTAACCAAAATCTCATGAACCCTCTTCAGTACGATCTCAGAAACTCTGAGACCCGTTTCGCGTGAACCGTTGAAGGAAACGTG
>DKJQ01000033.1:4616-7289 GCA_002454845.1 Ignavibacteria bacterium UBA6688 | reverse complement strand
GGCTTCCAGCGGCCTCCGGCTGTGTCTTAGTGGCCCACAAAAATTGTTTTTCAACACCACGAACGTTAAGGAGGAGTGACCCATGTACGATATTCTCATTCAGCAGATGCGGGACGAGGTAAAACAGGTCGGGGCACGGGAATTGCGAACACCGGAGGAGGTGGACGCAGCTCTCCCACAGTCAAAAGGGACGACGCTTGTTGTCGTCAACTCAACCTGCGGATGCGCCGCAGGAGCAGCCCGCCCGGCTTTGGCGAAAGCATTGCAGCAACCTGCGGTGCCGGATTCTATCGTGACGGTATTCGCAGGACAGGATAAAGAGGCGACGGCCCGGGCACGCGAGTACTTCGAGGGACAGCCCCCCTCTTCACCTTCTTTTGCCGTTATGAAAGACGGGAAGTTTGTCCATATGATCCACCGGTACCAGATCGAAGGACGCAACGCCGAGCAGGTTGCCGCCACCCTTGTCCAGGCTTTCGAACGCTTTTGCGTTCCTGAGACAAAACAGGCTGTTTGAATCGAGATTCAGATTCCATCAAAGCCCACCCAGGCACTATGCCGGGTGGGCTTTTTGTTGTGATGCGGTTTGTTGATTCTGACTCCAATTTTGGGTAAATGTTAGAAGCGGTCTCAAAAACAAGCAACATCGTCATTGCGAACCCCGATTTATCGGGGTGAAGCAATCTAATCCGCGCTGATGAGATTGCTTCGTCCCACTCAAAGACCTCGTTCCAATTGGACAGTTGCTATCGCAACTGTTGTAATAAGCCTCCGGCCCTTTCGGACTGGGGGCCAGTCGGGCATCAGAAATCAGCGGCCTAAACGTTCCATTGGATTTTTTGGCGGGAAAAAGCAATCTTTTATTTGGATGTCGATTGAGCCATCTTCCGTTCGACTAAAGGATAGAATCCCATAACCATAAAGGAGACCTCCATGAAAATCACCGTTGAAACCGTAGTAAACGCCAAACTGAACCGCGTTTGGGATTCCTGGAACAACCCGGCGGATATCAAGCAGTGGAATACGGCACAGGATGACTGGCACACGACACGGAGCGCCGTTGACCTGCGCGAAGGGGGCAAGTTCTTGGCGCGCATGGAGGCCAAGGACGGGAGTACGGGTTTCGACTTCGAGGGGACATACACCCGCATCGTTCTTCACAAGCTCATCGAATACCGGATGAGTGACGGCCGGGAGGTCGAGGTCGAGTTCATTGAGCGTGCTAAGGGCGTCCTTGTGAAGGAGACGTTCGACGCAGAGACCGAGAACACACCCGAACTCCAACGGCAGGGCTGGCAGGCCATCCTGGACAATTTTGGCCGTCACGTGCAGGCGAAGGGTTGAATGCCGCTTGAATAGGCGGTCTGAAGGAAATGAACCCGTTCGACCTTTTGGATGCGGTCAGATATACCCGAATAGTGGCGGAAAGACGATCACGACGATGGCCGCCCACACGGCGTACACCGGCAGGTAGTTCGTCTGCCATCGTTCGAGCTCCGTGAATGATCCCCGATCTCTCAGAAAGCGGATGTAGAGAACGGCGGACCACGCGAGATTGATGAGGAGGATCATGTTCACACCCAGAGCGGCCATCCGGTTGGGGGTGAAGCCGAACTCCGTGATGCGCGCGGAGATGGCCCACAGCGCCACCGCGTCGGCCAGGAGTGCACTGACCACCAGCACTACCTGCATCGCATCGAATGTGCCCGGGGGCAGATGGGGATCCCGCGCGGAAACGGAATAGAGGAGCAGACCCAAGACGACGACCAGGAGAAGATCGAACGCGATGAGCATTTCACGCTCCATGTTTACGCCGCGCCCGGTCACGAGCAGTGTCGCCAGGAATGTGACCAGAAGTATGGCAAACATGGGGGTGAAGAGGCGAGTCAACACGGGGGCCATGTTCTCGATCACGCTCTGCTTGGCCTCCACCAGCCAGGAGGCAACCAGGACGGCCCCGGCGGCTCCACATGGGATCAGCCACGATTGAATGAACCACTCGGCGTTGATCCCGATAGTCTGGAACATCATCACCAGGAATCCCGTGAAAACCCCGCCGCCGAGCGCGATCAGTACATAATAAATGAACAGCTCGCCGGAAAACCGGATGAAGTCCATGCGACCCGCTGTCTCATGCCAGCGGCTGCCGGCGTATGCGACCCCCACCGCGATCCAGAGCGCGATCGGAAGATGCAGGGCGGATAGCAATAGCGTGTAGTTTTGAGTCCCGAATGGATAGACGTTGGCAAAGAGACCTGCCGCTATGAATGCCACTGCCAGCCAGCGAAGCGTGCTTGTGCCGAGATGCCTCTTCCAGGCGAAATAGCCGGTCAGGAGGGGGAGGACGAAAAGACTCGCGTTCCGCACATAGAACTCGGCGTCCTCCTTCAGGCTCATCCCGAAGAATTCCGGCAGCTTGACGAGGACCCCCGCGAGCAGTGCAAGAGCAAATGCAACAAATGCCTCCGATCGCGCCCGCACCCTCTGCTCTTCGACATCCGAAGGGAGAACGACAAGTTGTTTCCAGAGGCGCTCCGAGTGCTCGCGTGCAAACTCCCGCGAGAGGGCGTCGAGCGCCCCCATGCGTTTTACTGCGACAAGGAACGCTTCATCGGAGGAGAGTCCCGCTTTGACCAGGGCTGCGATCTGTTCGCGCAGATGGTCTTCGAGCTC
>DKJQ01000033.1:0-4486 GCA_002454845.1 Ignavibacteria bacterium UBA6688 | reverse complement strand
TCTCCGGATTTCGACATTATTCAGACTCCGTTGTGGTTGCTTTCTTTCGAAAATGATGCTGGATCCAATGACCAACAAAAGCAAAAAGTAATCCATTGAAGAATGAAGCGAGAACTACCATTCCTGGGGCAAGTTCGTCTGAGGGTGGGACATTGTCAAGGACGATCAATTTGAACGCCAAAAGAAAACCAGCCACCCCGAAGACAAAACCGCCAATGATGCCTGTCTTGTTTTTCATATGATATTTCCTCCACAATAATGAAGATGGGTTCGAGAGTCAATGTGTGCTGCGGTCGCCGCCAGAGATGCGGTTGAGGCCGCGAGAAGCGAGAGCGACTTCCAGACTCCCCTCAACGTCGCGTCCACCGCTTGCCACTGCTTCCGTTCCTCTGCGAGCTGGGCTTTCCCTTGAGAGGTAATCCTGTAGTATTTTCGACGTCGTCCGCTCTCCGCTTCTTCCCACCGCGCTTTGATATAGCCGAGCCGCTCGAGCCGGTGCAGAACGGGATAGAGCATCCCGTCCGTCCATTCCATGTGCCCCCGGGACAACTCCTGGACCCGCTTGATGATGGCGTAGCCGTAGCTGTCCCCTTCCAATAGTATAGCCAGAACTATGGGGGTCGAGGAGGCGGCAATAAGGTCTTTGTTGAATTCCATGATCTTCCGCGTCGCGCGGTGCTAAGGTACTCGAGTGTGATTGTGACTTGCTCCCAATATACATAGCAGTGCTATGTATGTCAAGAACATTCTTCACTCGAGATCTACGAAGTAATAGAGGCCACAAGTATTGGTATGATTCCGGAGTAAGTCTTTTCACCATCAGCCCTCATACGAATGTCGATGCCTAGGGTCATGATCCCGCCAAATGCCGGCGGGACTTCGTGGTGCCGACACCCCGAGCAAAGTCGAGGGGGCTGCACCATTCAGCTCTACGTGACGCGTTGGCATGAAATGACAATTCCCAGCCATTTCTGACTGGGAATCGTCTTCCGTAGCGGGGAGCCGCGTCCGCCCCTTACGGGGCTTTGGAGGGCTGGAGATGGATACGATAGAGAGTCTGATCTCTCCTCACACGATCTGTTGCCCCATTTCTGTCGAGCCTTGACGACCGAGACCCTAGACCTTTATGAAAATCTTCTTCTTATACAAGATGTACATCGGTCCGAACCACAAGAGCACATAGAGCATCGCATACAGCAAATTCGCCCCTATCGTTCCAGCCCAGGGCGCGAGAAGGGTGTGCGACAAGAATCTTGGGAGAGATAAAGAAGATCCGTCCTGCTGAGCAATCCGCACCGTAACCAGGATATTCGCGAGTATCGTAGAAAGAAAGTAGACAGCAATCGCGTTCTTGCCAAAGACAAGAAAGAATGTGGTCCACTTCTTATATCCCTTTACATCGATGAACCAGTAACACATCCCGAGAAAGAGCAATGCCATCCCTGCAATGAAAATGGTAAACGAAGGTGTGCCCAACTTCTTGTTGAACGGGATCCAGATTTCAAGCACAAAGCTCGCAACCAAAGCAAGGTTCCCCAGAACGAACAGGCCAACAACTTTCTCCGATTCGATCCTCTTACTCATCAGCCAGTGTCCGGTGAGTGCGCCAAACAACACATTGGAGATGGAAGGTATCGTGCTGAGGATCCCTTGGGGATCAAATCCGGACTTTTCCCACGTGTGACCTTTCAGCACGATGCCGTCAATGTATCCCGGCAAGTTCCCTTCATGATCCAATACTCCCGCTCCATATCCCGGTACAGGGACCAACACTATCACCAACCAATAGAGGACGAGGATGCCAATCGAAGCAGAGGCCTGCCATTTCATGCTCGTGTTGAGAACCAGCACCGCGACGATGACGTAGCAGACTGCGATACGCTGTAATACGCCTGGAATTCTGATGTCGGAAAGATCATGTCCGGGGAGATTGATGAGGAGCCCGAGAGCAATCAATAGACCTGCCCTTGTTAGGATTTTTGTGTATATGTCTTTCCGGGACACGCCGATTTCCGATTGTTTTGCAAGCGAATACACAATAGCGACACCGACAATGAACAGGAAAAAGGGAAATATCAGGTCCGTCAGGTGCCAACCATGCCACTGTATGTGCGTAAGCTGTGGATGTGTTCTCCCCGTGGTATTGTTCACCAGTATCATGGAAGCGATCGTTATCCCCCTGAAAACGTCCAAAGAGACAAGTCGTTTTGACCTCTCCGGAACTAGTAGTTCTGCCATATTGGCTCCCGTCTCGCCGTCTTGAATTGAGGTTTCTTCAGATTCTCAGGAGACCGAATGAAATGGATCAGCCTTCAACTGAACTGTCACCAGGCCACTACCACCTGAAATCTCGCATGCTCTCCCAGATTCTTTGATCGTCATTCCCTGAAAACCAATTGTTGATTCCTCTCAGTTTGTACTTCCTGACCAAATCGAGCTTCGCATCAAAACTACGGACGTCATTATCGATGAAGATCCACTCAAATACCCCACCATTCTCGAAATAACCGTACAAGACCTTTTGTCTGTCATCCCACCGCAACGGATCGGCACGGTAAAACTTTATCAGTGAATCCGCGACATGGACCGAAATACCCCCGCTGAAGGAACGGGCGTTCAGATAATACCTCGCAGTATCCGCGAGCGTGAAGTAGTGGGATCCGCTCGTCGTGATTCCAAGGCTCAACTTCTCAGGGGGAACGAACCTGAGAAAGTATTGAAGCACTTGTTCAACCCAGGGAAGGCCTTGGGAAGGTCCCGGAGTTGTTCTGCGGGTATGCTGTGCGTAGGACATGATCTTCACGAAGTCACCGATTTCACCCAACGCTTTGAGGTCGAACGCCCCCCGCCAGTTCTCCATCATCCACTGTGTGTAGGAGTTTGGTCCGGGTGATTCTTCGGCACGATGGACAACAGCAATGCTGATCCTGTACCCCTCTTTTCGCAGAGCTGCTGCCGCATCGCGATAGAATCTCGTAAGGGCATCTTTGTCAGTTACATGAACATTCTCGAAATCAACCTGCATACCCCAAAGTGCGTGCTGCTTGCAGAGATCCACCATGGACTTAATCGTCCGATTGCGGGCTTTTTCATCCGTAAGGATGTAGTGGACCGTTTGTTGTGAAAATCCACGGTTCTTTATCTGAGGCATGACTTTGACATTATGTTGCTTTGCAAGCTTCAGCAATTCTGGCTGGAGCCTGCTCACGTCGAGTCCATTTTCATCAACGACAGTCTCAGGTGAAACCAAGGTCACCTGGTCCACATGCCTGGCGAAGTCGTCGAATGCCCTTGGCCTGTAAGCATAGTGCACTTCCATGTTCCGCTGTGCCAAGCCTGAAACAGGATATATCAACAGCGATACCATGCATACGAGAAAAAGTCTGGTTGCGTTCATTGTGTTTTCTCCTTGCCTCCTTGTTGACAGCGGATTCTCTGAATACTCTCTTTGAGTGTGACTGTCGGCAACTCTCTGTCCATTTCCCTCTTCGGCTATCCTATTTTGAATCGAACATGGGAACTTCGGCCGGAGCTGCGAAAGGCATGGCGCGAAGCTTCTTCAGTTCATCGGCGTCGAAACCGCCCCAGGCGAAGAACAAGATCCCCTCGGGACCGGCATGGCGCCGCACCTTGGCAATGCGATCGATGATATGATCAATCTCCCCACGGGCGCTCATCCCGATCCAGACTGATCCGGCCCCGCGGTTCTCTTGCGCCAAGAGCGCCTCTTGCACGACCAGATCATTGTCCGCACCGTAAGACATGAGACAGACAGTGTCTAACCGCCGACGTCTGAGCCAATCGACCCAATCCTGCAAAGCCTGATGGCGCCCAAGATGGTACTTCGAAAGCACCGATGCCGAGACGCGCGCGCCCGGACGCAGAGCGTGCACACCTTCCGTGATGCGACCGACGAGGTCACCAACCCGCTGCCGTTGCCACTCGAGCCAAACCTGAAAAGGCGCTGAGTCGACTTCGACATTCCGGGGATCAAAACCATGTTTGGCCTTGAACGCAGCGATAACCAACGGATTGTAATCCGGATCAAAACTCTGATTGATGCCGCGAGCCGGGTAGCGAATGTAGTCGAAGTGAATACCGTCCACGTTGTAGTTCCTGGCAACCTCGAGATATACACTCGTCAGATAGTCTTGAACCTCCGGTGCAGTAATTGAGAGAAATCGGCCGCGTTCAGCCAGGGCGGAAAACTCCTCGCGGGTGTACTCCATCATCGATTTGCCTGTCCGGTTCACCATCACATACTCAGGATGGCGATTGAGGATGTGTTTCGGATCGGTGGGGAGATCGAACAATTCCCACGTGTAAGCAGCATTCATCCACGCATGCACTTGGAGTCCCCGGGCGTGTGCCCGATCGATGAAGTGCTGAAGGGGATCAAACGATTCAGGTTGGCCGGCTAACTCCAATGCCCGCGGCTCCGTGGCAGACTTGTAAAAGGCTGTCCCGCGGCCGCGTACTTGAACGA
>DKJQ01000324.1:14024-17023 GCA_002454845.1 Ignavibacteria bacterium UBA6688 | reverse complement strand
AGAACGTATGAAGAGGATCCGGTGGTCCACGCCTTCCAGCGTCGCTAATCTCCTGGCTTCCCGGAGCATCGACAAAGAAAGGTCGTTGGCAATCATCACACCACCAAGTCGGTCCTCTTCCATCCGGCTTGCGAGTCCCCTACTGTAGAAACCGCTCGCACATGCGTTGTCCAGGATGACGGTGGCTGAGTCAAGAGTGAGGCTCTCTGCCGCGAGGGCAAGTTCCTCAGAAGGCATGAAAGAGCGGCCCGTCAGTATGCCAAGGGCACGTCGCCGCCAAAGGCGGTCGTAACACCGGGCGACGACGCTCCCTTGTCCCAATCGCTGCGCGATCGATAGCCTTTTCCGCGGACTGCCGGAAACATCAACGATCGCACCATCAATAAGTGGATAGTGCCGGGCGCATGACGGGCAGGAAAACGACGATTCTGAAGCGATCATGGGCCCTTGACATTGAACACAGCGAAGCGCGCGCAGCGCGACTCGCTGATACTCTGTCCACGAGGGAATGTCATTGGAAATCATCATCGACGATTGACTTTCTTCTGAGTGAACATCGCAGGATCCGCGATGCGTTGTAGATCCAGGATGGATTCGACGACGAAATCGGCTTTGAGCCTGTTCTTGAAGATCGATACCAGATTGGGTCCTCCGATAACGAGGTTTCCACCCACCTTTTGCATCAGGGGATGGATCAACTTGTTCACATCCCGCACAACCCGGCCGGGATTATTCACAACCACCGCACAGAGGACCACCAGGTTCGGTTTCTGTCTCCTTATGACATTCAGCAGGGATTGTGTAGGGGTCATTTGGCCGAGGTAGAGAATTTTCCAGCCACGGGAAGCGAGATACATCGATGCGCAGAGAAGCGCTATATCGTGCAGTTCCTCCTCGTAACAGCAACATACGGCCGTCAATCCATGGAACGGCTCATAGTGAATTTCCGATTGCAGTCTCGTCAACGCATTGCGGATGGTTTGTGACGCAAGATGTTCAATATCCACAGAGATTTTCCCCGTTTCCCACTCGGTGCCGATCTCGCGGAGAGGCGGGAAGACGACCGTTTCAAAGAGGGCAAGGAGGTCGGGTTTCGCGGCCATCGCGGTTCGCAAAATACTGAGTGCCTCCATTTCATGGCCCGCCAGGGCAGCGACTTTGAGTCTCGGCGCAAGCCGGTCGATGTTCCCCGCTGCCACGTGGGCCCGGAGATCGGGATTCATGACGATCGTATCCCCGAGCTCGCTCAGCGCGTGCTTGTTTTCATGGACGAATTTCATCACAGCCGATGTGGAAAAACGCCGATGCCCGCCTTTGGTCTTTACGCACTCGATGTAGCCGCTGTCCGCCCACCGCTTGACGGTCGATTCATTCACATCCAGCATCCTGGCCAAACCCGCACTGGAGTAGGTTTTCATCAGTTTACCCGTTTTGGATGATTTGCACGTTATGCACGTTTTAATATAATCAACAAGTTCCGCCTTGTCAAGGGAAATCGTATCTCCCGCGCGAGAAAAAGTTTGGAATGGTCAATTTGGTTGATTCTTGGCCCGATTCTCTGCTTGAGAAGAGGCCTCCTGGGAAGGATTGTCAGATTCTTAACGAGGGGATGAAAGACCCCGCTCAGTGGCGGGAATTACGCGAGGTGAGTTTGAATGGAACGGCGGCACGGTCCTCCTGCAAACCTGGCTTCCCTGGTTGCCGGATCAGCACCCCTCTCCTGCAGTTCATCGGACATTTCAAAGCGCCGGAAACCCAAAATATCGTCTTGCGTTGTTGTAGCAGATGTCCCTCACCATGGTCCCGATGAGAGCAACGTCGTCGGGAAGGAATCCACGCGTCATGTCGCTCCCAAGCACGTTGCAGAGGATCCGTCGAAAGTACTCATGACGGGGATAGGAAAGAAAGCTGCGCGAATCCGTCAGCATACCGATGGACTGACTGAGAAGGCCGATCGACGAGAGGGTTTCCAACTGTTTCATGATGCCGTCCATCTGGTCCAGAAACCACCATGCCGCGCCGTATTGGATTTTTCCCGGTGTATCTCCCTGGAAACTTCCCGCGATCGACGCAAAGAGCTCATTGTCGCGGGGGTTGAGGTTATAGAGAATAGTCTTCGCAAGCTTGTTCTCGCGGTCGAGGTTGTCCAAAAACCTCGCGAGCGGGCGCGCCATCTCAAAATCGCCGATGGCGTCAAAACCGGTGGCTGGACCAAGCCTGGCCCCCATGCGCGAATTGATGTTTCGGAGGCCTCCGAGGTGAAACTGCTGAACCCACCCCCTCCCCGCATTCATCGAGGCCAGTTCATAGAGAAGGGCCGATTTCAGCTTCAGTCCCTCGGCATGGGAAACCGGCTTGCCATTCAGCAGGCTCCGGAACACGCCGTTCACTTCGCGTCCGGTGTATTCCTCCGCATAGATCGTTTCGAGTCCGTGGTCTGAAACCCGACATCCGGTTTCATGAAAATATTCATGCCGGCGCCGGAGCGCCTCCAACAAATCGTCGAATGACCCGATCGGTCGGTCTGCCGCCTTCGAAAGGCGTTCCAAATAGCTTCGATATTCTGTTAGATTCTCGATGGCAAATGCATTGTCGGGCCGGAAGGTCGGGTACAGAGCAACATGGGAACCCTTGTCGGCGGCAACCACGCGATGATAGTTCAGATCGTCAACGGGATCGTCCGTCGTGCAGACCACCTCCACCTTCATCTGTTTCTGGATTCCCCGCGCAGAGAATTCGGGCAGTGCGAGTTTGGCCTCACAATCGTCCCAAATCCCTCTTGCCGTGGACAGGTCGAGAAATCGGTCGGCAATGGCGAAGGGACGCTTCAGCTCGAGGCAGGTCCAATGGTAGAGGGGATTGCGGATGGTTTTGGGAACCGTCTCCGCCCACTTTTCGAATTTCTCCCAGTCGGTGGCATCGCCGGTGATATATCGCTCTGGAACGCCGCATGCTCTCATCGCCCTCCACTTGTAATGGTCCCCCTCAAGCCAGATCTG
>DKJQ01000324.1:0-13972 GCA_002454845.1 Ignavibacteria bacterium UBA6688 | reverse complement strand
CAATGGTAATCAATGATGGGCAGGGACTCCGCATGGTCGTGATAGAGCTCCCGGGCCCGTTTGGTTTCCAGAAGGAAATCGTCGTGAAGAAGAGAGGTGCTCATGGTGTACGTTGAAGAGCCTTATTCATCTGTTCTGAATGGGGAAGCCGGCAATCCTTCCCGGTTGTATAAGTTCGCTCCCTCCGGATTGTCAGCCCAGGCGTATCGCACGGCAACGGGATTGGCAATTGCTTCGCTCCAGACAACGACTTCATTTCCCCTGATCTGCGCATTCGCCCAGACGAACTGTTTGTCCTTCCCGGCGATCGAAAACTGCCGAAGGTCTCCCCCCCCATTCACCACCAACCCGCTGCCAATATCCGAGAACGTCAGGATGATTCTGTCTCCCTCAATCCTCATGGAGTCATACATTGGACCTGACGAGATCATGCTTCCGTCCCCGTACGCGACACGGTGAGCCACCAGCGCAAGACGCCTGCCGACCTCCTTTTTGTTAAGAGGGTGAATATCATTCCACTCACCTATGTCGATCGCGACGGCCATGCCCGTTTTCGGCAGGGACAGGGCTTTCATTTGGGATTCCCGAAGCAGGGCCCAGTTGCTTTCACCGGGCAAGTTTTTCGATTCCATAAAATTCGGCAGTTGCACAAACAAAAAGGGGAAATCACCCTGCTGCCAATCGTTTCTCCAGTTCCTGATCAAAGAGGGGAAAAGGTCTCTGTACTCCAGGGGTCTCGCCGCATTGGATTCTCCCTGATACCAGATGACTCCTTTGATTCGAGTGTTGAGCAGGGGAGCAAGCATGGCGTTATACAGACCGAGCGGCTTCCAACGGATGAAGGTCTGGCTCGCCAGTGGCTCCATGGTGGCTCCGAGCCGATACTGCCAGGGACCCTTCAAGTCAATTGTCACGCTCCCGGCTGCAATTTCGTACGGCTTGTCATGGACGAAGCCTCCCCGCCCGGAACTGTTGATGACACGCACCACGATGACATTCTCCCCTTCTTTCAGCACGGTGGGAGAAATTTCATATCTCCGCGGGGGATATTGATAGCTCGTCGTGCCGACGAACACCCCGTTGATGAAGACGGAATCCGCGTCAACAATCCTTCCTAAAACGAGTTTCGCCTGCTTCCCTGCAATCAAGGAAGGAACATCAAACGTCCTCCTGAACCAAACTACGCCATTCACCGGCCCCAGGTCGGTCTCCGACCAGTATCCAGGGATATTCACCACGTCCCAACCGGAGATGTTCGCATCCGGACTGTACCAGGATGCGTTCGGAGCTTTATGCCCCTCATCACGATCCCTCAGTGCCCGGTACCATGCCTGGATCCTCTCGTTGTCCGCCTGTTCAATCTGACGTATCAGCGTGCTATCCTTGAATCGTTGAGCTTCCTGAGAGTGCACAGGAAAATCCTTCAGGGCCTCTTCGCTCATCCAGGATTCCGCCGGGGAGCCTCCGAGACTTGCATTGATGAGGCCAATCGGGACTTTGTGCTTGTCATGAAGCTGCTGTGCGAAGAAATACGCCACCGCTGAAAACTCAAGAACGTTTTCCGGATTTGCCCGCCTCCAGCTCCCGGACGGCAAGTCAACCTGGGGAGCTGTGAAATCGTACCGTTGCGGCACGGAGAAGAGTCTGATGGAGGGATTGTCCGAACCTGCTATTTCCTTTCCATAAATTGGGCTCACCCTCCGCATCGATAATTCCATGTTCGACTGGCCGGAACAAACCCACACATCACCAATCATGATGTCTGAGAGAGTTATGACATTGCCGGACTCGATTCGCATCTCATACGGTCCGCCGGGTTGCTGTCCCGACAGAACGAGGCTCCATGCGCCATTCTTTTCGGCCACAGTGGAGTACGTTGAGTCGAGAAACCGCAGGGAGACCTCTTTGTTCTCTCCAGTCCATCCCCAGATTTTCACCCCGGAATTCCGCTGCAGCACCATGCCATCGCTGATGAGCCTGGGAAGCCTGAGCTGAGCAGACGCTGAAACGGACAGGAGTAGGAGTGCAAGAAGAATTTTCCGGACACGCTTCACCATCAAACCCCGGGGGCCGTCCTCTCTTGTTCCGGTGGCGAGTCTCATTTCAGGATCCTCCTCCAATTTTCTTGAGAAATGTTGAGCCGGCGTACTGTTCCACATCGATACCTGTCAACTTGCCGGCGGCGTCTCGCCTGAACTGCGCATTCAGGAAGAAGCCCTTCACGTAGAACCGGTCATTCCCCTCGGTATGCACCAAGACCGGCGGATTTCCGGGGGCCTGGACAGACAACCGTCCCCCTTCCACCGTGACACGCGCTTCCACGCCCGGACGTATCTCATAGACCCCTTCATACTCCTTCAGCGCGGCAGGAGGCAACGACAAGGAGGGGCGCTCGAAGACCCATTGCATTCCTCTTGTGTAGCCCTCTGCTTTGCTCCCGGAGTGGCCGATATTTTCCAGGATCCTTGTTTGAAGATGGAACCCCTCATAGGATCGCGATTTCATCTGTTCGACAAACCTCTCAAAGGGTTCGACTCCCCCCTCAAGTCCGCCTTGAGCCATGAACAACCGAACGGGCAGGGAGGATTTCCTCTCCGCATAGCTCTTCTCGTAGCTGGAAAGTATCCCGTTGTCGAAGCCAAGGGCGGGGCTCGTCAGCACGTATCTGCGGAAAAGACCTGTTTCCTGGAACATGGCATACAAAGTAAAGAGACCGCCGTAGGAACTCCCCATGAGTGTGCGATCATCCTTTGCCGTCCGGAATCTTGATTCGATGAACGGGATCAATTCTGTCTTGATGAATGAAAGGAATTGTGGAGCGTTCCCGGACTGGGGCACCTGTTGAACATGGGTGGGCGTCAGATCCGCCGCTCTCAGGGAGTCATGGTTGGGATTCGCTCCTCCCCATGTGATGCCGACAATGATCAACGCGGGAACAAATCCATCATAGTACTGCGAACCGTATATGGCACCGACCAGGGGAAAATCCCACTGTGCATCAAGAACAAAAACGACCGGAAACGACCTGGTCGTATCCCCGTATCCTCTCGGCAACTGGACAAGGATGGAATACTCACGCCCGACGATGGATGAGGAGATGCTGAGGTGCTGGGAGCCCGGAAGCTCCACGCGTGGTGGAGTCGTTATTCGCTCCTGAGAATGTGACACCAACGTGAACAGGCATGGACCGAGCACCAGCAGTATCAGGATGAGAGAGTGTGCATGGGGGCGGAACAGAAAGGTATCTTGTTTCATGGTTTCGTCTCAAGGTAGTCACGTCAATGGAGGTCTCGTGCAACAACCAACCCAGGGCATCCCGCGAGAATGTCCGGATCAGCCCAACGATGAGTTTGCTGGACCTGGTCGAAGGAAGACTTGACACATCCCCCCTCATATCAGACCAGACACGGAGAGCGTTCCAAGGCAGGAGTCCCGACCGAGGTTCTCTTGCTGTCGGTCGTTGACGAAGAGCGCCTCGTGACAGCGGGACCACTGTCGACAACTCCGCACTTTTTTTCCGCTGCCAGATCGAGAATCGCGAAATAATTGAACCGTTTCAATGTTCAAAGAAATAATACTATATTCAAGAGCCTTTTTCGGGCAAAGAGTGGATTCGCACCACTGGCAACGCAAAACTTCCAATGAGTATGCTGCTTCATTTTAACGGTCGGACGACAGAGGCTCCCGCTGGTGCGTCGCTTTTCGAAATCGCGGATACGCTTGGCATTCGTGTTCCCACATCATGTATCAAACAGGGTCGATGCAGGGAATGCATGGTGGAAGTTGCAGAGGGGATGGAACTCCTTTCACCGAAGACCATCGAGGAACAACATCTGACGGGGAACCTCCGCCTCTCCTGTCGTGCAAGGATTATGGCGGACTCCGGCCTGATCCGGTGTCACACATTGCGTCGGGGCACGATGCAAATCGAGCGCCACGCGTTCCGGCTGCCAACACGAACGTCGACTTTGCTCGACCCATGCATTACACGGAACGGAGACAGGATACTTCTTGACGGGGTTGAGATTGACCGGCATCACGGGCCACTCTACGGGATTGCCATGGATCTGGGCACCACAACGGTCGTCCTCCGTCTCCTCGACCTGGAAACCGGGGAGATTGTGGCGGACTCCTCCTTCGAGAACCCGCAACGCTTCGGCGGCTCGGATGTGATGTCGAGAATCCATTTTGATACGGAGCACCCGGGAAGACTCCTTCAACGGACTCTCGCCGGGTACATCACTCACGCCATCGAAGAGTTTCCGGTCGATACGAAATCGATTTATGAGATGGTGGTGGCCGGCAATTCCACGATGCGCGACCTCTTCTTCCGCCTGAACGTCTATTCCATCGGGCAAAATCCCTATCAATCGATTACCGAATTGGAAATGCACCGCGGTGAACGCGGAACAACCAGTCTTACGGGAACCCCAAAACGACTCGGCCTCCCCCTGCACCCCCGCGCACGCATTTATGGTCTGCCGATCATCAGCGGTCACGTCGGTGCCGATGCCGCTGCGTGCATGACCGCCCTTGACCTTGCCAACGAGGATCGGCTCGTCGCCGTGATGGATATCGGGACCAACACGGAATTAATCCTCGGGAACAGGGACCGGGTTCTCGCGGCATCGTGTCCGGCAGGACCCGCGTTCGAGGGGGGAACAATTTCACACGGGATGCCCGCACTCCCGGGTGCCATCGAGGGAGTCGGGATTGGCGAAGATGGAACGGTGCGTACACGCGTTGTCGGAGACGTCCCCCCGGAAGGGATTTGCGGGTCTGGTCTCGTCGACGCCCTCGCCGAACTTCTTAGAACAGGCCGGATCAATTCCCTCGGACGTTTCGAGGGGGATGAGGCACGCCTGGTGTTGAATCCCGGCAAAGATTCTCCTGTGTTCCTCGATGAAAGCGACATCAATGAGCTGGCACAGGCAAAAGGGGCCAACGTCGCCGGACTGCATGTCATCTTCGACCGGTATGGAATCGGGTTCGATCAGGTGGAGGTCTTCTACCTCGCAGGGGCGTTCGGCCGTCATCTGGACATTCAGTCCGCCAGGAGAATCGGACTTATCCCAAATATCGATGATTCGAAGATCGTCCAGATCGGGAACGCTGCCATCGAAGGGGCATCAGCGGTACTACTCTCCCGGGGCAAACGGTCGGAACTCGAAACACTGGTCAAGCGGGTCGAGCATTGCCGGCTGGAAACTCATCCCGACTTCTTCCATTTCTTTGTCGAGGGGTGTCAATTCAAGCCGGTCGAATCCCGGAGTGTACCCCTCCCCGGTTCATAACACAGAGTGGAGCAATGGCTGATTCCTCTTCCGGAAACGATCCAATCACCCGTCCACAGGTTCTTGATCAGACCATGACATCGTTTGAGTTATTGGACATCGCTCCGAATGCCGACGTTCAGGAATCGGAATTTAAGCGGCTGCTGGGCTACCCCGTGGATCATGCGCTTGAGGGACGAGCCCTGGAACTTGCCGTCTGGGCGAGGGAGTGGTATCGACAGCATGGGACGCCATGGATCTATGCGCGCCGGGCCCGGACCGTCGCCATGCATGAAGGCATAATCCGCATCGACGGAATCGACCTGTTGCCCGGAAGGTTGTACGAACGCATGGTGCAAGCAGAGGCCGGGAGCGCCATGCTCGTGGCAGTCAGCGCAGGGGCCGGGTGCGAAGAGTATGCCCGGAAGCTCTGGGAGGAAGGAAAGCCGGATGAATATTTCTTCCTGGAAATATACGGATCGGCGGTTGTTGAGCACCTGGTCGCGGCGGCTTCCTTCCGCCTGTGCGAGTGGGCTGACGGCCACGATGCCGCCGTCCTGCCTCATTACAGCCCGGGATACCCCGAATGGGCAATTGCGGATCAGCCGGCTTTGTGGCAACTCATTTCCGGGAAAGCCGAAAAGACGTTTCCGGAACGACTCGAGGTCCTCGAAACCGGCATGCTCCGGCCGAAGAAATCGCTCCTCGCCGTTTTCGGAATTACTCATCGCCCCGATGTTATACCGCGGTTGACAGAGTTGATCCCGTGCGAGAGTTGTTCCCTCCCTGCCTGCCGGTACCGGAGGACAGCGCAGAAATATTCCCTGCCGCGGATTGAGCAGGTCCCACGAGGGGAGTTTGAGCAGAACGCCTTACCGAAGGATGGAGCTTCCCTGCAGCAGCCTGCCCCTTACACGCTCAGCCCCCGCGCGCTCCGGCTCTGGTCGCGGGAGAGACTGAGGTTGAAGTTCCTTGCCGACCGGTCCGTGGAGGCATCGTTCCGGTACGACGGGACAACCTGCTCAAATCTTGGAACGCCGCTTGCCTTCGACTACCATATCCGGCTTGGCACTCCGTCGGAAGGATATCCCATTCTCGAGGCAACCTGCTCCCCGTCCGCAGAGGATACCGGCTACACTCATATGTGTGAATATATAAAAGGCAGCCGTAAACTCATGGAGAGCATCACCAGCGAAAAACCGTTGGTCGGACAATCATTGGACAACGTCTTCGCCTGGAAACGCCCGTACAATCCCGCCGCATGTTATTGTTCCCTGGAAAGCCGCGACCATAAGTGGGGAATGGCCTTTGAAGTGTTGCACTATGCCCTCGCGAGCTTGCCCGGCGGCATTCCGTCACAAGAGAATATTGAGTAACGTTACGACAACGCCGAAGAGGACGGCCCTTCGGCAGCACTTGTTCCACCTCTTTCCCCATGGAGAAAGACAATGATCAAACTATGCGATATCAACCAATCCGCACGAGAAAAACTCCCGCCGGACTTCCCCGATAAATCCGGTGTCGGCGCCCACTACGTCGACGCTTTTATCAAACCGATGAACACGACACTCGGGGACGGCACGCGGGTTGTCTGCAAGCGGAAGGGACTCAAAGTAACCCTGACGGTGGGAACGAAGAAAGGGGAAGGGCTTCTGCGCCGACTCGACGTCAGCAGAGATCCCATCGTGATGCTGGATGCCGCCCTCCGGGAAGCGGCTACAGCAGCCGGAGTGGAGCTGCAAATAAAAGAGAACGAGATTCACCTCGGAGTCTAGAGAAGCGGTCAGGAATCACTCTCTTCTGAACCGCTCCAGGTTCCCATGACGGCCTCTGCCTGGCGAAATCCGGCCGTCTCCCGGCTTTCACCCTCCAGAGCCCTCCCCTCATCCAGGGCGTGTGAGAGAAGTCCGACCATGGGATGATCCGGGGGCAATGGGGTGAGGGCCGATTCTGGATTGACGATGGGAAAATCGAGTCCCGCCTCCGTTGCAATGGTGAGATACGCCTTCTCAAGTTGGTGGCGGATATGCTTTGGCGTCCCCCACGCAAAATTGGAAAGCCCGACCGTAAGATGGACTCCCGCCAGATCGGGGTCTTTCCGAATCAGCCGCATTGCGTCAAGCCCGATGTTGACCAATCCGTACGTGTCCGCCCCAACGGGAGCCAATCCCGGATCGATGATGATCTGATCGTTCGTCCTCCCCGCCCGCGTGGCAAGAAGCTCGACAAAGTACCTCGCCGCTTCCCAGACATCGTTTGGCGACATGCATTGAGCAGTCCCACCTTCTGCAAACCTCTCGGACGCCATGACGACGACCATCGTGTCGTACGCCTTGACGAGTTCTATCATCTCATCCAGACGTTCACGGGAAGCTGCGATCGAGTCAATGATCGGCCTCCCCCCGCGGGAACGGTCGTAATGCTGGAGTGCGACCCGATGATAATCCACTGCAGGATTGTCGATGCAGAGCGGTAAGGGAGAAGCTTCCTGGAGTGCCGGAATGACCTCAGGAAGAAAGTCCAGCATCTCTTTCGGCTTTACCTGGATTTGCTGAGTGCCGTCGATGTTCACATCGAGATAATCGACCCCCAGTTCGGTTTGCACCCGCGCCAGGTTTTGATAACCTGCCAAGTCACGGTCCCGGAATGCTTTACGGGCACGCCCGTAGGCGTTGTTGATAAGATCCCCGATCGTCGTAAGTTTCTTGTTTTCCATGGATTCTGCTCGTCGTTGATGCCAGCTTTATCGTTTTGGCTGTTGTGTCCGGGTATGATCCTGCCTCAGCCAGTTGTTTGCCCAGGAGGAAGTACCGCGCAGCCCTTGGTTCTGGAGAACGGGTACGTGGGCAAGGAGCTCTTCTTCCTTTCCTTCGCTCTTGAGCCGCTCATACGCCCGCAGCCAAATGCAATCCCCGTACCCATCTACCTCACAACGACCGTCTCTCGTCCCTCCGCATGGACCATTGCGCTGGTTCTTGGCACACTGCGACTCCGGGCAAAGGAACGCGATTTCGGGCAGAGAACAATCGCCACAATCCTGGCACTCGTACAGCACGCGTTTGCTTACGTGCTCCAGGGCCCGAAGAGGCGCGGGACCCTGAGCGGGATCCTTCGAACCTGCGCACGCGCTCGCACCGAGTTTCGCAAGAGTCCGGCCAGGGGTGAAAGCGATGTCGTGGGTCCACGCAGAGAGACGGTAGGAAAATCCGATAGGCGCGGGTTCGCCCTTTGGACGCCGCTTGGCGGGATCCGCCAGGCCGGTCACCGGGTCCTCTTCATACAGAAAAAACTCTCTCTCCCTCGAAAACCTCATCTCCCGTGCGAATCCTTTCCAATCATCGGGAGCGAAGGAGCGTTCCTTCTCCATGATCCCTTCTATTGAGGCTCCGTTGTGGAGTCCTCCCAGGTACGCGCCACGATACCCAAGGCCCCGGAAGATCGCGATTTGTTTTGCTGCGAACTCATAGAAGAACGCTTCCCCCCCGTCAGCCGATTGCCCATGCCGCAGGCAGAGGTCCAGAAGTTCCTTCGTCACCACAACGCCCGGGATTCTTCTTTCGTGGAACATTGCTGCCGTCCGGGAGTTCAGGACGAAGACGTTTCCGATCAGGGGCACTTGCTCCATTCCGTCGTGGTTCATGAGCAGACGCAGCTCGTGCGCTTTGCGCGCATCGTACCCCACCTGGTTAATGATAAACGATGCTCCGCACTCGACCTTCTTGCGGAGTTTCATGACCTGCGGAAAGAGTTCCCCTTCCTTCTGCTTGTACGTATTGACAACGGCACCGATACAAAACTGCGTCTTGACATAGCGGTCATCGAATCCCTTGTTCATCTTGTCGAGAAGGGCAATAAGTCCAATGGAATCGAGGTCGAAGACTGGCTTCGCAGTCCCGCCGTCCCCGCCGACGGGATAGTCACCGGTCATGGCGAGGACGTTATGAAAACCATCGCTGCTGAGTTGCCACGCCTCACTTTCAAGTCCGTTCCGGTTCAGGTCTTTGCAGGTCAGGTGAATCACAACTTCCTTACCGGCATAGAGGATGGGTTTCGCGAGCGCTTGCGGAGCCATCTGTGGATTGCCACCAGCGTTATCGGTGATGGAAACCCAATCAACACCCGGGAGCTCAACAAGCTGGTTCGCAAAGGTGCGGGATTTTTGCGCCCTTCCTCCTGCCATGGAGCCGCGGACGGAAACCAACTCGACGCCAACAAGGAACTGAGAGGATCGGTGCAGCTTTTCTGAGAGCGTTTGCATGGCCGTATCACTTGTGCTGCAACAATGTGGTCACTATCCCGGCACACCGCAGCTTAGCGCGCCCGGTTAAACTGATCGACAACCGCGCGGATGGCCCAGGTGTGGTCGTCAGTGCTGCCACAACATGAGCCGACAATGTTGGCGCCGGCGGAGAGGAGTTCCGGAACGGCGGCAACCATTTCGGCCGGGGATTGTTTGTACACCGCTCTTCCCCCTTCAAGCACGGGAAGTCCTGCATTGGGTTGCGCCATCGTAAGGAGCCCGCAGTGCCCGCGATACGACCGAATTACCTTTGCGGCCCCTGCCATATCGATTCCGGCTCCGCAATTCAGTCCCACAACATGAGCTCCCTTCTCTTCAATAAACTCCGCCGCTCGCGCAGGAAGAACACCCATCATGGTAACAAAGAAAGTCCCGTCAGCGGAAAGGTCATATGCCATCGATGCGATAATGCAAGGCGCCCCGGCGGCCTTTGCCGCGTCGATTGCGAGACCCATCTCTTCCAGGGAGGTCTGCGTCTCGATGATAATGGCGTCTACACCGGCCTCCGTGAGAGCCAGGGACTGTGCTTCGTATGCCGCTCTCGCGTCTGCAACAGGGAAATCGCCGTACGGCTCCAGAATCGCCCCAAGTGGGCCTACTCCGCCCAGAACGTACCCTTCCCCCCTCCCAAAGGCGTCCCGGGCGATCCGGACCCCGGCCTGATTGATCGCACGCATCTCGTTCCCGTGTCCGTGCCGATCCAGCATGGTCCGGCTGCCACCGAATGTGTTGGTGATGAGACAATCCGCCCCCGCATCGACATAGCGCCGCTGGATGGCGAGTACGCGTTCCGGCTGATCGATATTCCAGTACTCGCCGCAACCGCCCGGCTCGAGGCCTGCAAGCATGAGCTGGGTACCCATGGCCCCATCGCATACCAGCCGCCGCTCACGGGCAACATCAAGCAGAGGTCTCTTCGCGAAAGCTCCCGGGGCTTGGGTCACAGAAACCGCTCTTCCAGTTCTTTCACAAGTGCCTGAGCCACTTCTCCGGCGGTCCCCTCCCGCTCCTGCTCTTCACCCCATGCCCATTGGCCCAGGTATTCGTCGGTCCCGGTCAGCCCCTCTGACTGGGCGGCCTGATCGATCCTGGCGATGAAGCGCGGGCCCAGATCCAGGTTCACCTCTTCAAAGTCATCCCATACTTTGACCTGGGAAGGGATTTCCCTCCACATGAGGATTTGATATGTTGCCATACGATATGGACTTTCCAAATGGATAGAAGCGGTCTCAAAATTCCCAATCTGTTTTTAGAAGCCATCTCAAAAAACCCCCTCATAGGTCATTGCGAGGAGTCCGAGTCCCGTCGAAGTAAACGACCTCGACGGGAGAAACTCCGCGAAGGACGACGAAGCAATCTCATCTGCGCGGATTAGATTGCTTCACCCCGATAAATCGGGGTTCGCAATGACTGTGTTGCCTGTTTTTGAGACCGCTTCTAGCCACAATACGTCACAAATTCTTTTATTATTTTGTGCTTTTTGTGACTCTTTGTGGCCGATTCGTTTTTGAGATAGCTTTAGGTTATTTCTTTTCGACGAGCCGAAGGAAGAGGTCGACCGCGCTGGATGCGTCGGCTCCATATCCATCGGCGCCAATTTCATCCGCGTACATCTGACTGATCGGTGCGCCGCCGATCGCCATCTTGATGTTGCCCAACCCTTTCTCTTCGAACCCATCGATCACAACCTTCATATACGTCATTGTCGTCGTGAGGAGAGCGCTCATCCCGATAATATCCGGTTTGAACTGTTCCGCCGCGGCCAGAAATTTCTCAATGGACTGATCCACGCCGATATCATGGATCTCGAACCCGGCCCCCTCGGCCATCATGCAAACGAGATTCTTCCCGATGTCATGGAGATCCCCCCGGACGGTTCCCATAACGACCACACCCGCAGACTTCACGACCGAGTCCTTCGCGCTTAACAAGGGCTTGAGGACGGCCATCCCGGCTTTCATCGCCCGGGCAGCGATGAGAACCTCGGGTACGTAGAGAATGTTATGCTTGAAGTCCTGCCCGACAACGCTCATCCCGGCGATCAACCCCTCGGTCAGGACCTCCTGCACGCTTCTCCCCTCGGCCAGGGCGTCCTTCGTCATTTGTTCGACTTCCTTTGCTTTGCCCTCGTACAAGCATTGATTCATCAGTGCATAATCTGCCATGGACTATTCCTTTAGTTGGTGATGCGTTTGGTGTTGAACTCCTCCAGCGCCTTCTGCATGGCCACGATGTTCTGCCGTGGCATGCCCGGGCTGGTCCCCCCGCCGACGGAAAGGATAATCCCCTCTCCCTCACTCTTTTCCAGAACCTCCAGGGTCGCTTGACGGACCTCCTCGGGCGTCCCCCGCACCCCGATTTCCAGCGGATTCACATTGCCCATCAGGCACATCCGCTTGCCAACCCGCGCCTTCACTTCTGCGATATCTGTCTGCTTTCCCCAATTGAGGACGTTGAATCCGCAGTCCGGCAAATAATCCAGGCACGCCGCAATCTCGGCATCATTGTGATAAATCTTGACCCAATCCTGGGGGAACGCATCACAAATCCTCTTGAGATAGGGATGGGCGAATTCCTGATAATGCTCTTCATTAATGAACCCGACGATATCATCAAGGATGAAAATACCCTCGACAGTATCCCCCATGGCCTTGTGCTGGGCTTTCAGCCAGTCGATGATCAGGTTTGTGCACCGATCGATGAGCTTATGTGCCCATTCCGGTTTTTCAACAAGGTCGATCATAAACTCCGACGTGTTGCGGACAAATCCTGCAGTGCAGAGCGGGCCGCGTGACGTCACCAGGGGAAGGATCTCGCCCGTATCCAGGATCCGCTGCCTGTGCATGCGAATCCTGTGCAGGGTCATCCCCATGAAGGCGTCGGCTTCGACTTCGTACTCGGGGAAGTTCTCCATATCCTCGATATGGTAGAGCGTATGGTACTCGCTGGGCGTGTTGTTCTGCCAGAACTTGATCTTCGCCCCCAGCGCCGATGGCTCGGCCGCCATGCCGTATTCCATCCACCAGGAGGGGACAAAAATAATATCGGGGAACTCCTGGTGAATCTTCAGGTTGGACCGGAACCAGAGCTCGGGGTCGAGAAAATAATCCATATGGTTCAGGCCGAGATATCCCGGGATCCATGGACTATCAATGATCAAGGCCATCGGCACCTTGTCAAGTTTCTCGAGCCGGGCGGCCCTCTTAAATGTCTCCCATTGCTCCGGTTTCATCCATTCCTCCTTCGGTGAATAATCTCTTTTCTCTTTCTATCGATACATTTCATCGTCACCGACATATTCAAACCAATCGAAGTAGGCCGTTGTGGAAGAGGGGTTGCCGTCAGAGGTCCCGTACAGAGCGATGACGCAACCGACAAACCCGCCGGCAACTCTCGTGCTCAGGAATTTGGCGTCAACATTGTCCTGGAGGAGGTTCCAATCACCGGGGCGCTCGCCAAACGAGAACGCGTAGACCGCTCCGCGGGCTTCGACCTTCAAAGAGAGATGTCCGTTTGCGGTCGAGAGGGTTCGGGATGCGATCAATTCCATCTGGTTGTTGTCGCTTCCATTCCCGGGAGAACGATAGAGTTGCACCACCGGGGTGTCCCCCTCGAGAGACTTACACAAGAAATAGAAGTGCTTTTCATTCTGGAATACCAGCAACCCCGCCTTCTCATGCTCAGCCGCCGGCGTGACATCAAGAGCGACACTCACCGACCCGCGCAGGTGTTGCTGACGGTGACCCACAAAGCTGGGATTTCCGTCCTCTGCGGCCGTCTCCGGCCTCAACCGTATTGCCAGCGACCCCTGTCGTTCGGTAAGACTATACCACTCCTCCAGCGGAGTCCGCAAGAATATCCAGTTGGGTCTTAATTTCTCCGCCGTGAATTCATCACGGTAAGTGAAATTGCCGCTCAGGGGTATTTCCGCCTTCCTGCCTGCCGGCGTCACCGGCAAGGGGTGGCGATAAGGAACCGCCCCGGAATCCGGATTGATCACAGGCCACCCGTCCATCCATCGGACCGGAGCGAGGAACGTCTCGCGTCCTGTGTTGTAATATTCCTCTCCCCAAACCGTCACCAGCTCGTACGGGCGGCATCCGAGGAACACCGCCCACCACTCACCCGATTCCGTTTCAACAAAATCCGCATGGCCGGCGGTCGTCACGGGGAATTTCCGGCCGGCGTCCAAATGGCGTTGAGTCAAAATAGGATTTTTTTCATAGGGATCATACGGACCCAGGACATTTTTGCTTCTGAACACAACCTCCGAGTGCTGGTCGGCAGTACCCCCCTCGGCGCAGATGAGATAATAGAAACCATCCTTTTTGAAAATATGCGGCGCCTCAATCCAGATCGGCTTCCTGGAAAGGTCGACCCCGCCGTTAACGAGGAGACG
>DKJQ01000366.1 GCA_002454845.1 Ignavibacteria bacterium UBA6688 | reverse complement strand
CATCGTGTTTGCCCGAATTGCACTGACGTCTCGTTCCCGAGGGAGGATCATGAATTTTGCGTCCTGTGTGGGACGAGGCTGACAGCGTTATGCCCATCCTGTTCGATGCCTGTTCTTCATCCGCAAGGCAAGTTCTGTCATCATTGTGGTTCCCCCTATAATCGCACGCAATCTTCTGCCGAGGAGTCATTGGGCGTCAAGGGCCAGCGGCCTCCCCTTGGGGTTGAGCACTGGGTCAGGCAGCAAAGGCAGCATTTTGATGCGAAATTTCCTCGCGTTCAATCGGTTGTTCGGCGGAAGCCCTAAGGGCAGGATCCAGCCTGCGGCGACTTCTTCTCCGGTTCTCCTTTCCCACAGCATTTCAGCCTGTTTTCCTATTCCTGGCTTCATCTCTTGTCACCGTCCAGGGGTGTTCCCGGCGGTGTATCTGAGGCCGGTTGGCCATTCGGGGTTTTTCAGAAAACAAGCCCAGGAGAGCAGAAAAATGCCCGGATTTCCCTTTTTTTCAGTACTTTGGCCAGTGGCATTCTTCTTGCGGTAATCGTATCATGACCACAAACCGAGACAACGAACAGATAAATCGCTACCGCCTTTGCCCGAAGTGTGGTAACTTCTCTCATGTTGAGGAGAATCAGTTTTTCTGCATTCTGTGCGGAATGAAACTGATGGAAGAGTGCCGCCAATGCAGCAAACCTATCCTGCATCCCCATGGCAGGTTTTGCTACCATTGTGGTGACGGGTATCGGATAGAACAGGAAGTGCCATAACCGGATCCTTGCCACCGAGTCAACCACGCAGGGGCGTCCTTGCCGCGGATTGGACGGCGTGAGGGGGGTGATGGTGCATCGATCGTAGCGAGGAACAACTATGCCTCAGCTCTCCGCGTCCGAATATCAAATTCAGGCAACCAATCAGGCGGGCCGTCCGCTTCAGCGATATATCACGGCCACCTCGATCTTTGCTGCCCGCGCACGCGCAAAAGCGTTGGCGAGGACCCACCAGTGGACCATCAAGTCGATCCGCAAGAAGAAGAACTACGCCTATCGGGTCAAGCGCGGCCCGAGCATTATCGACGGAGTTCAGAACGCCTATTCGCGCGATGAGGTGACCGCGGCGCTCAAGAAGCTCGGCTTCGAAGTGAAGAGCGTCCGGCGCGTCTACGACATCAAAATGGCTGCCTCGAGCGATGAGATTGTCACCTTCATCGGGACGAGCGCGAAGTTGCTGGAGCAGAAACTTTCCTACAACGATATCCTGAATGTGATGGCCGGAAACGTGCGGGATAAGAATCTGAAGCGCGCGCTGAAGGAAATCATCAAAGACCTCAAAGAGGGTATCGATTCGCGCGAGGCCTTTCTCCGGCAAGGCAAGGTCATGGGACACGAGACCGCGCTGATGCTCGGCATCGCCTCGAAGAGCGGCGACATGCATGCGATCTTCGAGAGTGTTGCCCGGTTTGTCGAACGGCAAGCCGATTTTAAGAAGGGCCTGCTCAGTTCGATGATCCTGCCGGCAGTGACTTCCCTCGCGCTCGTCGGAGCGCTGGCATTCTATGTCCTTTACCTTCTTCCGGAAATGGTCGAGATGCTGGGACCGATGACGGGGGAGATTCCCACGATGACCAGGATCACGCTGGAGATCAGCGAAGTCATCAAAGATAATATTTTGCTTATCTTTCTCGTCACCTTCGCGTTCCTGGGGGCGTTCTACGCGTATATCCTTTCATCGAATGGGAGGGTGGTCTTTGACCGGTTCATCGTCACGGTACCGTATCTTGGGCGGATTCTCCGGAACACGAGTACGGAGATGTTTTGCCGTGTTCTGGGAATCATGTATACCTCCGGTGAGAACATCGACGCGATCCAACATGCTGCGGAGGCAAGCCGCAACCGGTTCCTCGAAAAGCAGATCAAGAATGTGTCGGTCCCAACCATGCTGAAATACGGAACCGAGTTTGCGAAGGCCATGGAAATGACGACGTTTTTCCCGGACATGGTCATCTCGCGTTTCCGGACGGCCTCGGAGACCGGGAGCGTGAAGCAAACAGCCGTCCAGGTGGCAGATTACTATGAAATGGAAAACCGGTACGCCATGAAGAACCTGATCAACGTCATAGAGGTCGGCGTCTCGATGATTATCATGGGCTCGATGGTTTTTCTGACGTTGCTTTCTTCGGAGACAGCCACGATCAAGATCGAGCCGAAGAGCAAACAACAACAGCAGCAGGTGCTGGAACCCGATACGATTATTTGGCTCAACAAGTAATGGCGGCGCCCACAATCCCCACGACGGCAAAGAAAGAGCTTGGCGAGATTCTCGTCGGGAAAGGAGTGATCTCCCCCGAAGAACTCCTGCGCTCGCTCGATATCCTGAGCCGGGAGCCGACGGAAAAAAAACGCCGGCTTCCCCAGGTGCTTGTCGAAGACCTCAAGATCGACCACGATAAGGTCTACCGCGAGATCGCCGATTATTATGCGTTCCGGAAGGTGGAGATCCTTTCGGAATCGATCGACGACGAGCGGCTGGCGTTCATTCGCAACGAAATCAATGCGCTCCCGCAGCAACTACGCGCGCTGGCGTTTGAGCACCGCGTGATGCCTTTTCGGGAAGATCCCGAACGTCCGGGACGATTATTGGTGGTGACCCCCGATCCCACACGCCGCGAAGTGTATTCCATTGCGCGCGCATTTTCCTTCCAGAAATTCATCATCTGCTATGTGAAGCTTGCCCAGTGGGAGGAATTGTGGCAACGCGTGAACATCAGCCGGTCCGGCTACGCCACACTCGAAGGCGACGTGCGGGAAGGAATGGAGCAGGAGGTCATCGAGGAAGATGCCGATATCTACGAGCAGGCGCTCGAGGAAGAAATCAGCCGCAGTGGGCTCGTCACGCTCGTTGAGAACATTTTTGTCGATGCCGTCCGCATGGGAGCGAGCGACATTCACGTCGTGCCAAGGGGGGAAAAGCGGACGGAGTTCCACTTCCGGCTTGACGGCAAGCTCATGCTCTGGTACACAAACACCGAAACACGCGCAGAGGCCGTTTCGGCCGTGGTCAAAGACCGAGCGATGAATCTCGACCGGTTCGAACGAAATGCGGCGCAGGACGGTTTCGCGCAGTTCAACATCGATAAGAAGACGGTTCGTTTCCGGCTCTCGATCATCCCTACGGTGGGGAAAGAACTCAAGAGCAAGTTCGAATCGATTGTCATTCGTATCTTGCAGGAACCGGCGTTCAGCACGCAGTTGGCAGACATGGGATTTGACCCGTACTCGCTTGAGTACTTCCACCGTGCCATCACCAAACCGCACGGTATGGTGATCGTCACGGGTCCGACAGGAAGCGGAAAAAGTACCTCCCTGTTTTCGGCGCTGCGAACGGTGATGGATCCCTCCCTGAACGTGATCACGGTGGAGGACCCCGTCGAGTACTTCATCGAGGGAGCCCGGCAGGTGAAGTTGAATCCGAAGCTCGATTTCGAGGGAGCGCTGCGCGCGATTCTACGCCACGACCCCGACATCGTCATGGTGGGTGAGATTCGCGACAAGCAAACGGCGGAACTGGCCATCAAGCTGGCCAATACCGGTCACCTGACCCTTTCCACCCTGCACACCAACGATGCCGTCAGCGCGGTTTCACGTTTGTATAAGATGGGGATCGAGCCATTCCTCATCGCCTATTCCATCAATGTCGTCCTGGCGCAACGTCTTGTTCGGAAACTCTGTGTTCGTTGCAAGGGAGTGGATCCCGATCCGGACCGCGAAACCCTGGCCAAACTCGGGATGAGCAAAGAGGAAATAGCAACGGTCGAATACTACCAGCCCGTCGGGTGCGGCCACTGTATCAAAGGGTACAAGGGTCGGATTGCCATCTATGAAGCGCTGTACTTCACCAAGGAAATCCGCCAGCAGATCCTGAGGTCGGGCGAGATGATCGACGAAGAATCGATTCGCCAGTCCGCATTGAAACACGGTATGCACACGCTGCGGATGGCCGGAGTGGACCTGATCCGGAACGGGATCACCACGCTGGAGGAGATAGCGGCCGTCACGATCGACGATGAGTAATTTCCTGCATTCTTTTGTTCGGAGGTGCTGATGATGAACTCCCATTTGAAGCTTAGCGATGTCCGCTCGGTGCTGCTGGCCGACGATGACGACGCGTTCCGGACCGCCATTAAACAGGTGTTGGCGTCCACCGGAAAATATCGCGTGCGTGCCTGTGACTCAGGCGAGGGAGCC
>DKJQ01000303.1 GCA_002454845.1 Ignavibacteria bacterium UBA6688 | reverse complement strand
ATATTCAAGGTATTTCTGAACCGAGACACTAGTGCACCTTCGTGAACTTGGTGGATCATTCTTTTCCAACAGCCTCTCAGAATGGTATATCGGTCTTGGACACCCCGGCCTGTGCCTGCTGGCGGGCGATGAAAACACGGATCTCTTCTTTAATATCTTCCACCGTTCGTGCGTCGTCCTTCAGGAAGTACTCCGACCATTTGGTGCCGTAGCGGACATGGTTAATCTCATCCGACCAGTCTGCGTCGGCAAAGATCATCGAACGGCCGTCCCCTTCCTGCTGGTACTTGAGAACCCGGGGACTCTTGCGCTTCATGAAGAAAACTTCAAGATCGCGCGTAAGATAGACAAGCCGGTGGAGGAACGGCCAGTTTTGGGATTGGTCGAAGAAGAATGTGTCTACGCGGCTTGGCTCCTCCCCCAGTTCCTTCAACCGGATGGCGCCGAACTGCGAATGGCGCAGCTCATCCCAGCAATGGTGGGCCATATCATATTGGAACTCCCACGGGCAGCCCGCATCCCAGGAATCAACGATCACGCTGGCCAGCAAACCGACCGCCCACAGTTCGTTAAAGAAGACCGCGAATTGTGCCTTCACGCTTTGTTCATGCGGCATGGATTCACGTTCCTCGTACTTTGCGAGAGGCTTTCGGGCAATGCGCGAATCAAATTTCAGCTCGGCCGACCGTCGATGCATGTGGGCATGGGGCCGCTCCAGCGCCCGTAACGGAGGAACATGGAGCGTACCATGGATTCCTCCGGCCCTGAGAAGCAGGTCCCCGATGTAGCGCTGCCACGGAACGGCACCATCATGTCCTGTGGGACATCGTTTGATAATATCCTCTCCCCACCGTAGGTGGTTTTCCAGGTCGGGGATCATCCGTTGCAGAATCCTGATCTCCCCCGCATTGGCAGCGGTATCCGCCATACTGACATGGTCCCGGTAAGCCTGCAGCAACGGCTGTTTCACTCCACCGTACAAGCCGGCAACCAGCTCCGTCACATCGCGGGCGTGCAGGACCTCGTCGAGAGCGAACTTGAGTGTCGGGGCGATGTCGGCCTCGGCATGGCCGCCGCGCAACTCAAGCAAGCGTTCGCGCATCCATTGAACATGCTCCGCGTGGTCCCACAAGTGGTACCCGAGAATATGTTTGTCTTCGTACATCGGGGCTTCCAGGAGCCACGCTGCACAGATGCGGACACACTGTTGCTCGATGAAAATGTAGCGACGGAACAACGCGGCGGACTCAGTAACGCTCAGGCCCTTGTACGATCGTTCGGCCGGAAGGTGGTTTAACGGGAAGGCTTCCATGACGTTCCTTAAGAAGTACTGCTCAAGTATGGAGATGTGCCTTTCAACAACTTACCTCACACCGGGGGGCCAATGAAAAAAATCCTCGATTACAATTCATTAAGAAAACGAGCGCGTCATCCCCATCGTCCCGGGATCTTTGTTCCGCACTTAGAGCAACACCCCTGCTGCAGCTTGTTGCTCACGACATGAAATCCGTCTCGTTCAATGACTGTGGCCTCGCAGCCGGGACAAAAGGTATGTTCATACTTCTCCACCCCTCCGGGCCGATTCCCTGCGTACACATACCGCAGTCCGGACCGGTGTCCGATCTCCGCCGCGCGTATCAGCGTCTTCACCGGCGTCGGGTCGGGGTCGGTCATCTTGTAGTCTTGATGGAAGGCGGTGACGTGCCACGGAATATCCGGTGAAACGGAACTGATAAAGTTCGCGATGTCGGTCAACTCTTCGTCCGAATCGTTGAAGCCCGGGATGATGAGCGTGACGATCTCTACCCAGGTTCCGCTCTCGTACAGCGTTCTGATCGTATCGAGCACGTTCTGCAGAACGCCGCCGAGCTGCTGATACTCTTTCTGGCGGAATCCCTTCAGATCCACTTTGTACAGGTCGACCCATGGCCTGATGTATTCCAGTACTTCCGGGGTCCCATTGCCGTTCGAGACGTACGACGTGACCAGCCCGACGCTCTTCGCGAGCTTAAAAAGCTCAACCGCCCATTCACTGGTGATGAGCGGCTCGTTATACGTGCTGGTGACGATGCGCGCCTTCGACCGCAACGCGGTATCGATAAATTGTTCGGGCGTGAAGAACTGTGGCGGGGAGATCGCTTCCGGATCACGCAGGGCCTGGGAGGTCACCCAGTTCTGACAATAGGGGCAGTGGTAGTCGCACCCCAGCATCCCGAAGCTGAGGGCCTGGGATCCGGGATACGCATGGAAGAAGGGTTTCTTTTCGACAGGATCGAGAGCGACACCGGCGGCGTAACCCCACGGAACAAAGAGCTTGCCTTCCCGATTGAACCGGACGCGGCAGATGCCGTCTTTTCCGGGTCCGATCTTGCAACGGTGTCCGCACGCGTAGCACCGGACCCAGTCATCGGCCATCGGTTCATACAACTGGCCTTCCCTGGTATTCCCCGCGAGCAACTCCTTTAAGGTTCTCTCCTCCGCCATACAATCACCTCGGGGACAAAGTACATTGAAAGGGGGCTGATGTCAAGCGGTCAGCGATCAGCAATCTGTCGTCTGCCATCTGTTTTCTGCCGTCTGCTTTCTGCCATCTGCCCTCTCCATCCTCCTCCCGACGACTAACGACTTACTACTTCTTACTTCTTACTTTTTTCTTACCAACCCCCTCAACAGCCTCATATTCTCCACATCTTCCTCCATCTCCGGTCCCTTCGGCGTTTCGAGGATTTTGGGAATGTTGCCGAAGCGAGTGTCGTTCATTAAAAATGAGAATCCCTGCATTCCGATCCTGCCCTTTCCGATATGCTCATGCCGGTCGACGCGTGAACCGAGCTCCCGCTTCGAATCGTTAACGTGAAACGCAACAAGCCGGTCAAGTCCAACAACCGCGTCGAACTCCCTGAACGTCTCTTCATACCCCCGTTCCGTGGAAAGATCGTACCCGGCGGCAAAGACATGGCAGGTATCGACGCAGACCGCCATCCTGTCCCGTTCCTCCACCAGGTCGATAATCTTTCTTAAATGCTCAAACCGATACCCGATGGCTGTCCCCTGTCCTGCCGTTGCTTCGATGACGCTTCGCACGCCGTATCCCTTCGTGCGTTGATGGATAAGGTTCAGCGATTCGGCAATGCGTTTGATTCCCTCTTCCTCTCCGGCTCCCATATGAGCGCCGGGATGAAAATTCAGATACTGCACGCCGAGCGCTTCGCATCGATCCAATTCATCCTTCAGGGCTTCTCTCGATTTTTTAAGGATCTCTTCATCCACCGCGCAGAGGTTGATCAAATACGTGTCGTGCACAACCACCGGATCAATCCTTGATTCCTGCAGTAGCTTTTTGTAGGTTGACACGTCCTCATCGGTCAGTGGTTTTCCTTTCCACTGATTGTTGTTTTTGACAAACATCTGCATCGTTGCGCATCCGATCCGTTGGCCACGCTCGACGGCGGTCGCGACACCCCCGGCAATCGACATATGGGCGCCGAGGAGGAGGGTGCTGTTGTTCAAAGCAGCCATTGCACGCTTTTTCATGGTGCAGAAATTCCGGGAGGAACATTTCCCGATACGGTATCACTTCAAAGGTAGGAAAATTTCCCATGAAAAGACTTCAGCGGCTTCAGAACAAACGGACAAAACTCGTTGTGGGATTGATTTCCGGGACTTCCGCCGACGGTATCGATGCGGCACTCGTGCAGATCACGGCCAACGGAACGAATACCCGCGTCCGGCAACTCGCGTTCGTCACGGTCCCATACCCGAAACGATTCAAAGAACTCGTGTTGAAGAACTCGCTCCCGGGAACGGGGAGTGTTGACCTGATTTGCGAACTGAATATCCTCATCGCCCATTTTTTCGCGGACGCCGTCCAGCGCGTCGCGCGAAAAGCCGGACGGAAAATTTCCGCCATCGATCTGATCGGTTCCCATGGGCAAACAGTGCATCACCTTCCGAAACCGAAGCGCGTCTTCGGCAAAACCATCCGCTCGGGATTACAGCTCGGGGACCCCTCCACCATCGCCCAGTTGACGGGCATTCCCACGGTGGGGGATTTCCGGACAGCCGATATGGCTCTTGGCGGCGAGGGGGCACCGTTGGTCCCGTATTTCGATTACCTGATGTTCCGTTCCAAAACAAGAAACCGGATCCTGTTGAACCTGGGGGGTATTGCGAACTTCACCGCGTTGCCGAAGAACGGCTCATCGCGGGATGTTGTTGCGTTCGACACCGGACCCGCCAACATGGTCATTGACGCCTTGATGAAGAAATGGTATCGTCAGGAATTCGATCGTGCCGGGAAGATTGCGCTCACCGGTGACATCGTTCCGGGCCTGTTGGCGGACATGATGGCCCATCCGTATTTTCGTCAGCAACCCCCGAAGTCGACCGGCCGCGAGATGTTCGGCAGCATGTTTCTTCCAAAACTTCTGAAGTATTCCCGGGGATTGCGCAAGCGGGACGTCATCGCCACCGTAACGGAGTTTACCGCGTTTTCCGTTTTCGATCAGTACAACAGGTTCATCGCCCCGTGGATGAACGTGCACGAAGTGCTGGTCAGCGGCGGCGGCGTTCACAACCAGGCGATGATGGAAGCCCTGCGTGACTATTTCCGCCACGCGACAGTCGGAAAGATCGAAGATATCGGCTTCTCCTCCGACGCCAAGGAAGCGGTTTGTTTCGCGGTTCTGGCCAACGAAACCATTTCGGAGAACCCTTCCAACGTGCCGAGTGTAACCGGCGCGTCCCGGCCGGCCATTCTCGGGAAGATCTGTCTCCCGTAATTAATCCGCCGGAGTCCGGTCGTTACGGCTCTCTGAGTGATGCAAAGAGCGGGATCTGGAATGGAGGGGCGCCGCCGGTGTCCTTCCCCTGCCGGACACCGCGGCCGCTCGTTTTGCGCGGCAGCCCCGCCCCCAGTTCCTCCCTCAATTTCTCCACATCGTACCCCAATGGAAAAAGAAGCGTCTCCACCGCTTTCAGCGCGAACTCCGTGTACTGTTCGATATCGTACCCGTCCTCGAACGCGTAGAGGGCCAGTGGTTTCGCCTTCTCCGGTTTCTTTTTTCCCGATTGGTCCAGGATAATGAACTCGATCATCTCCCCCGGGGCGAGCGCCACCCCCATGGCTTTGATCATCTTCGAGACGACGGCGCTGATGCTGTTGTTCTCGTACTCGTCCGGTTCTTTGGTGATATGCCGCCGCAACACCAGTTCCATCGGGTTTGCCTTGCCGCTGCGCAGGACGGCGATATGGTTGCGGGCGATGGCGAGCAAATCGGGGAGCATGGCCTGCACCTCCGCCACGTTCTGCGCGGCGGCCATATGGTCCAGCATGGCCCGCTGCATGATTTTGATGAACTGCGGCACGTCGCGGCGGCGTGATTCGATACCCCGGATCTTGATGTCGCCATGCCGGTACCAGCCGACGTACCGGTTTGCCGTGGTGATCACGGGGTCCTGTTTCGAGGCGGGGAACAGGATCCAGCGATAGATTCCCTCCAGCGAAATATCAATGCCGGCGCGTTTTCCGATCTCCGTTGCCAGCTCTTCGTAATCGCGTTCCGTCGCTCCCGTTTTCTTCAACCATACACAGTCGATGATCGCGTGCAGCATCCGGAACCCGGCCCGCTCAGCCATCTCCTTCGCCCGGAGGATGGCATCGCGGGAGAACGCGTTCACCGCTTCGTGCGCCTCGATCTTCCCGAAACGCGCGTTCTTGTACCCGAGATAACCGAAGCAACTGACAAGCATCCACTTGAGGGCGTTCTGGCGGTGGTCGTATTTCCGGAACTCGGCTTCGTTCTTCCCGCGATTCAGCTTTTTGAGCCGCTTATAATGGGAGCGTCGTTCGACCACGACGCGCAGGGTTGCCGGGATTACCCCCTCGCGCTTCTCGCAGATCGTATAGCCCAATTCCGGGACACGCTCGTTCCTGCAGCAGCGGCAATTGACCGTTTCCGGCGAAACATTCCGCTCCACCATGATCGTCGGGTACATCGATACGAAATCGAGCTCGGCAATATCTTCATGGTACCCGAGGGGCGGGTTGTAGATGAGTCCGCCCCGATCGGCCAGCAACAGCGTTGATGCCGGCTTGAATTCCTCCGGTTCCCGCTTCTTCGCCGGGATCAGCACGCGATTACGGTACGCCCACGACAGTTGCAAGGAGGACATGGAGGTTCCGATGCTCACGCGCGCCTGGCGCTGTACGGGTATCTGCGTGAGCCGCGTCAGCTCGAACACCCCCTCCAGATCCGCTTCACCCAGCGTAAAGGAGTTTTTTCCGTCCAGGTGCCACCGTCCCGCCAACTCGAACGCACCGTCCTTGTGAATGATCTTGCCGTACTGGAAGAAGCTTGATTCCCGTGTGGTGGCGTACCCGGCGTGCGGGTCGCGGTTCAACAGCAGGGGTACGTTGAGTTGTTGGGCCAGACCGGTGATGTGCGGCAGCAGGGTGGAATCGCCGTACTCGGTGATCAGGATGTCGGGGTCGCTCCGGTGCAGGTGCCAGTTGAGCGTCTCCAGGACCTCGCGCGGGTTGTGTTGTTCCAGCGCGTACGTGCGCCCTTCATAACTCACCTCCAGTTGAACGTACTTCCGGTACTTGGGGGGAACGAACGCGTTCGCATCCCGCAACCACATGACGGAAAAAGGGGGGAGGGAATAGTCCATGGCTTCCCGCGCGTCGTTGATCGTCCACGTGAGAAGATGGTTTCGTTCATCGATGACGTACTCCCCGCGCGCAAGCGGGAACAGTCCCGTTTCATACAAGAAGAGCTGCGGCACCGGGACGTCCGAATTGAAGAACGCAAAATGCGGAAAGAACCGCTCATAGTACCAAACGATCTGCTTGAACTGGAGCGGGTTGTGTACAAACACCTGCAGCACATCCCATGAATCGCCGGAGTAAATTTCCGTCCGCGTCGTCCGGTTGAAGGAGACCCGCACAGGGCACTGTGCGCCAAGCAGCAAGGCCCGCTTTGTATCGAAGTCGTTCAGGTGAAGGTAGAACGACGGGGTAAACGGAGAGAGACAGCGATAGCGCCGGCCCGATGCACTCAGAAGCCATGCAACAACACCGTCGGCCGCCGGATAGACGTCGAAGAGATACCCGTCGATGGTTTGTTGTGTGCCCGGATTCATGGGTGGGAAGATCGCGGTTGTTCTGTCTGTTCGGGAAGGACGCAGGAATGGAAACGGGAACGAGCCGGCGGCATTTGCCGGTTTTACACGCGGTACACTTTTTCCTCCAGCCGTGCAAGGCGCTGCTTCAACTCGCGCATCACTCTCCCCTGCTCGACGACGATCGACATGATGATACTTTCAAACGGGATGGTCCGCATGGCGTAGAAGTTGGCCGCCAGTTGCCGCCGCGCGCAGCGAAAGACCTCATCGAAGAGTTCCTGGTCTTCCTTGCGGAGTCCCTGCCGGTACTTCGACCAGCCGGCGATCTCGCTGTCGATGATGTTCGTGAAGGTCGGTATGGTGCGTCCCATAACGGTCTCCTCCTTTTGCCGGGGGAACAGCGTTCCCGTTCCGGTGAATGATGGGTATGGTGTGTTCTTCCTGCTCCAGGATCAATTGGGATACTTCCGGCCTGACATCCAGCCGGTACACCCGGTCGGACCGATCTTTGAGTGTTGCCAACAGGGTGTTTCGTTCCTCCGGCCAGACCTGCCGGTTGGTACATGCCAGGAGGAGGGAAACCCCGGTCTGTTTCAATTCATGCAGTGTCGCCAGCACGCGCACCAGAATCTGCCGTACTTCGCGGAGTGGGGCCTGCTCGTCATAGAACGTATCGAGCAATCCGAGAATCAGGGCGGCATGGACATGCTGTCTCCGGCAAATTTCCGGTAACCGGTTTACAATGGTCTGTTCCATTTGATAGCAGGTGAAGCTTCGCGACACGAAGACGCTGCGCAGGAAATCGTCGGGGTTGCGCCCTTTATATTGTGCGAACCGGATGATCGCGTGCGCGTTGAACCGGTTCCCGCCGTCCGCCACCACGACATGCCCCCCTTCCGCCACCACCGTTGAGGCAATATTCATGGAGAGATCAAACACAGGCCGGTCGCCATACAACAGGTACACCTTGCCGGGGGGACGGGAGAACCTCTGCATCAGCTCCTCGGCCTGCAGGACGGGCGTCACAAGAGATGAGTACATCGCCGGCGGCTGCGGGTACCGCTGCTGAGTTCCATGCCGTCCTGCACTCATCGTTCCTCCGGGTGTGAGGTAAACAGCGGGTGGAGGATATTCACCGGCGTGCTGATCGGCTGGAGGATGGGAAAGGTCTTCACGAGACGGTCCGGCACCAGCACCGGATGCCGCGACCGGAGCAGGTGCCGCAACTGGAAGCCGTTGATGAAGGAACAGGTTCCTCCATCGTTGTTGAAGCTCACATACACGGTTGTGGAAGATTGTTCCGCCCGCTTGAGGCGCCACGCAAGGTCCTGGAGCTCGCGATCGTTGTAGCAATAGTCGGACCGGTACCCCCGCGTGGGATCCCACCCCGCCGCGGCGTTTCTCCCCATCAGGCGAAAATACGCAACGCCGTTCCACGCGGCGTCGGTAAGCGGCATGGCGCGCCCGACCGCGGGAACATCGATGTTGACAAGATGGAGTTTGTTCTCCTGGAAGAAGTTGTACATCATCGGACTGTTCCATGAATTATGCCTCACCTCGACGAACAACCGGTACGGCTGGAAGACACGCGCGAGTTCCATGAGGTAGAGGCGTCGTTCCCGGATATTGGTAAACGAGTACGGGAACTGTATCAGAAGTCCCCCCAACCGGTTGGCCGCCGCAAGGGGCTCCAGGAGCCTGTGCGTCGCAAGCACGTCCCCCTGGTCGGCTGTGCCTGTATGGGTGAAACCGCGGAATAATTTCACCGACGAGAAGAGAAAGTGCTTGTTGGCCGCAATATCCCGCAACCACCGGCGGGCGTGGATCGGCGTCAGCGCCGTGCTGTAGAACGACGAGTGAATTTCCACGCTGTCAAAGAACTGGCTGTAATATTCCAGTTTCCGGAACCCCCGCTTCGTTCCCGGAGGATAGAAAACCCGGTCGAACGGCTCCAGGTCCCATCCCCCCATCCCGATAAAGATCTTCGTACGATCGACATGCATGGCTCACTCTCCTTTAAAAAATGGCGTTACCCTTGCCAGGGTAGTGGGGTATTTTGCAGGCAGTTATATGGACCAGGGATAGATTCCCGACAAAAACATTCGGGCCTGCCCGCCAAAGGGCGGTTCGGCCCGCAGGCGGGAATGACCTTTTCTCCTATTTTTGTCATGCCCGCGGATTTTGCGTTTTGTGCATCCCGCTGATTTTCAAGCGGGATAAGCGGGCATCCAAAATGCCCCACTACACTTCCCGGCGGCCCTTGACACCGACACGAAAATTGTCTACATTGGCCTCGACAAGGATGCGACATATTTGTCGCATTGTCAAGAGAAAAAATGACAAAAATGTCTAAGTTGAAAATTTCTTACCAGGAGCGCACGGTATGAAACAATCCATTGCACAGCGGATCCGCATTGCGAGGACGGAGGGGGAGATCGAACAGGGGACGCTCGCCGCAAAACTCGACGTCGCACGGCGCACCGTCCAGCGCTGGGAAAAGGGAGAGCAGGTACCCGACAGCAATTACCTGATGCGCATTGCGAAGATCACCGGCGTCACACCCCACTGGCTGCTGACCGGGGACGGGGATATGTACGCCAGGCCCTCGGAAGCGACCATTCTTCCGCTTGCGACTCAACGGTATAAAAAAGTCGAACTCGTTAGGCTTCCCCTCCTCTCATCCGTCCCGGGTGGAGCGCCGAGCCTGATCTTTCATCCGGACTATGTCGAGAAGTACATTACCGTGGATGATATGCGGGACCCGAACGCGTTCGCGCTGGAGGTTAAGGGAAACAGCATGGCGCCGCGCATCGAGGACGGCGACATCATCGTGGTGAGCCCCCGGCTCGAAGCGCGGAGCGGTGATATCTGCGTGGTGCGGATCAACGAAGAGGACACGGTGAAACGGATCAAGATCGAGGAACGGTACCTCCACCTGATCCCTCTCAACCCCGAGTACGAACCGATGGTGGTACAGAAAAAAGATGTTGCGTTCATGTGGCGGGTGGTGAAGGTTATTAAAGAGATCGGATAAACCGGTCGGATGCCATCCCGGCATCCGGATTTTCCCCACTTCCCTTTCAACCCATGCAACGCGAAAAACTCGTCGTCATCTTCACCGTCTTCGTCGACATCATCGGGTTCGGCATCGTCATTCCGATCCTCCCGTTTTATGTCGGATCGTTCGGCGCGTCGCCTTTCACCATCACCCTTCTCTTTTCCGCGTTCGCGTTCTTCGCATTCCTCAGCAGCCCGTTCCTTGGCGTCCTTTCCGATAAGGTCGGACGCCGGCCGGTCCTGATCGGAAGTATTTTCAGCACAGCCGTTGGCTGGGTGGTATTTGCAAGCGCCACCAGCATCCCCATGCTGTTTCTGGGAAGGATCATCGACGGCGCGGCCGCAGGCAATTTCGTCGTCGCGCAGAGCTGCATCGTCGATATTGCAAAGGATGAAAAAGAACGCTCGGCCAATATCGGATTGATCGGCGCGACGTTTGGCGTGGGATTCATGGTGGGACCGATGCTCGGGGGGCTGCTCAGTACGGTGTCTCACGCCTTTCCGTTCTGGGTTGCCGGAGGGCTTGCGCTCACCAACACCGTGCTCGCGTATTTCTTTCTTCCGGAAACACACCGGGGCCGCGACCCGCACGCCGTCATTTCATTCAATCCTCTCAGCCCGCTTGTCCGGGCCGCCCGCAATGTCAACCTCCGGCCGCTGTTCCTGACCTGGATTCTTTTCGCCCTGGCTTTCATGGCATCGCAGTCCATCTTCGCGCTCTACGCTCAGCATGCCTTCGGGTTCGATTCTTTCATGACAGGAGTCTTCTTTTCCCTCATCGGTGTCGTGACGGCTTTGAATCAAACCGTCCTGCTGAACCGGGTCTGGCTCAAGTACTTCACCGATGCGCAGCTTGAACTGTTCATGATCATCGTCCTTCTCGTCTCTTTTATCGCCCTCGGAACCCGTTCACTGGTGCT
>DKJQ01000311.1 GCA_002454845.1 Ignavibacteria bacterium UBA6688 | reverse complement strand
CGTACCCCGAACTCATCGACGATTCCGTTATCATCGAGGGAGAGCGGGTTGAAAATCTGGTAGAGCATGTTCGATTGCCAGCGGTCCTGCGGCCAGTGAAAGATCTCCGTTTGCTGCGGATTAGCACCGGACAACATCCAACTGTACTGGGTTTGCAGGCCCCCCTCGCCGCTGAGTTTGTTCATGGTCATACGGAGGTTGCCGACGTCGATGAGCATCGGGAACGGGTCGTAGTTGCGTTCCTGCGACAGGAGCATGGCGGTGGGGAGGAGCAGGACGGCAAGCGCGTTGCAGAACAATGGTCGTTTCATGGCAACTCCTATCGTAAAACAGTCATGGTCCGGGTGGACGTGAAACCCTCGCCGGTGAGACGATACAGGTACACACCGCTGGGGATGGTGGCCGAGGAAACTGTGACCTCGTAGATCCCTGCATGGTGCCGGAAGTCTGCAAGCGTATCAATCTCGCGACCCAGCGTATCATACAACCGGAGGGTATACATTCCGGCCTGCGTAATGTGGTAACGAATCCGGGTTTGCCCATTGAAGGGATTCGGATAGTTCTGTGACAGCTCGAAGGACTGCGGGACGGTCCCGGCCACCATGAGGGGAATCGACGTTGCCGGCGAGAGGGCTGTCCCCAGACTCTTCAGGAGCGGTTGTTGTCCGTTTGCGAAATCCTGTCCGATGGCCCAGATGATTACACCACCCAGGGATTGACTTTTGAGATACGCGACCTTTTCCGCGATCGAAGTGGAATCGTCGTAGCTGATGACCCGTGTCCCTTGAGGGTTCACGAGGAACGGTGTACGCGTGGGGGCATCCCAGTGGCGGACCCAGCCTTGTTGCAGAAGCGGAGCGATATTGATGTAGGTGAGCTGTGTGGCGCCTGTGCTCGGGCCGAACAGGGTTGAAGCGTTGAACTGCCATCCATAGAACGGGATGCCGAAGAGGAGTTTTTCCGCCGGGATCCCCTTCGCCTTATAGTGCGCCATGGAGTTGTCAATCCACCCCTGGTCGGTTGTTGCAGCCGATCCGTAGAGGGCCGAATTGGGTCCCGCCTTGGTCGTCCAGCTGCCGTAGAAGTCGTAGGTCATGATCCCGATCCAATCGAGCACCTCCTTCATAACATTCCAATCGTACCGGCCGCTCCAGTCCCCGGAGGGAGCTGCGATGCTCAGAGAGATGCGCGGCACGGCATCGTTGAAGGCCGCCCGGAATTCCTGAAACAGCAGCGTTGCATTTGCGCGGTCGGCGGGGGCCGGATATTCCCAGTCGATGTCTGCTCCGTCATAACCGTAGGTCTGGCAGAAATCCTTCACATTGGTCACGAACCGGGTACGTGCGGCCGGATCGGCGGCGAGCAGCGCGAAGCGGGGTGTCCGCGCCACGTCCCATCCCCCGACGGAAATAACAATCTTCACGCCATGCTGGTGAGCGGTTTGGATCAGTTCCGGATAATGGGAGAAGCCGCTCACGTCGAGTGAGCCGTCTGCGAACGGGAAAATGAACGCGTGGGCGATGTGCGTCAGGTACTGGTATTGCACAGCCGAATGAGGGTACGATCCCCGGATCCAGCTTGGGTAGTATCCGAGGACGATGCGTTCCCCTGCGCTCGCCGAAAGCAGACACACAAGAGTCAGCGGGAGCAGAAAACGAACGAGCCGTGTCGAAGAGAAACGCATAGGGTACCTCAGAAATTCAGTCTGAGTCCGAGCATTACGCGGCGCGGGTTGAGGAAAATCGGGGCGTCCCACCACCCGGTCTTGATGTGACCGTCATCGGACTTCCATTGTCCCCATTGATCGTTCCCCCCCTGATGCGGCAGGCTGAGGGAAGCCTTATACTCGTCGAACTGTGTGCGAAGCATGTTCTCGGGGATAAGCCATTTGTTATTCGTGAGATTCTTGACGGTGACGACGAACTCCATGGACGCCGCACCGAGACGGAACGCTTTCGAGCCGCGGAGGTCGATGTTCCAGAAATCCATGGCATCGACATAGATGCGGTTCTTGACGTCGGCTTCCTCGGGATTCCAGAGAATCCGTCCGCCATCACGCCACTCGAAGAAGAAGTTCAGGTAGATCCCGCCGAACCAGTTCACACCGCCGAGGCTTGGACCGAAATCGACCGGGGAATGAATATTCAGGTTGAAGTTCGCCCTTGGGCGCGGCTCGGTGTTGAAAAGGTTTGCCCCCCGCTCCTCGTCCTTTGCGTCCAAACGGTTTTCGTACACGCGGGCGAGTCCGGACTGTCCGTAGCTCTGCAACATGTAGTCGAGCATGCTCGTGAAGGTAACCCAGCTTCCGAGTGGTCGCTCGATGCGCACCTCAATGCCCCGAACATCGTGGTAGGCATCGGGAAAGTACGCTCTCACGATGTTATCCCGGTAGTAATTAATGAACTGGCGGCTGAGGGGTTCGTTCCGGACGTCCTTGTAGTAGGCGGTGACGTTGAACAGGAATTCACCGAGAAAGAGCTGTTCGTAGCCGAATTCGTACGAGATCGTCCGCCCCATGGTCAAACCGGGAGTGGGAAGCAGCGTTGCGGCGAGATCGATCGTCTGGTTGTACATGAAGGATGTCGCCGGACGCTGATAGAAGTGTCCGTAATTGAAGTAGAGTTTGCTGCTCTCCGTGATGGGGAACGAGACACCGAGCCGGGGGGAAGCGAAGAGTTGCACCTCGTTCTCGGCCTGCGGCCAGCCCGGTGGGTTTTCCAGCAGGTCGCGGAAGAGCAGCCATCGTTCATAACTTCCCCATGCTCCGTCAAGGTTCTGATAGATCGTGTTGTACAGTTCCGGATAATGCTCATCGACAGGAAGGCCGACCTTAAACCCTTTTTTCATCGGGTTCAGGTAATCGAGGCGGATCCCCGCGTTCAGGATAATCCCGTCAAATTCCAGTTTGTCCTGCACATAGAATCCCATCTCAAAAGGCGTCGCGGTGTAGTATTGCCAGAGGTCCGGGGTAAATGCCATTTGTGCCTGGAGCCATGTGCCGGTGTAGACAAACAGCTTCTGGAGCCGGGCGGAGAATCCGGCCTCGACCTGATGGTGGCGTCCGAACTGTGCGGTCAGATCAGCTTTGACCTGGCCGACCAGGGAATACGATGAATCGACGCGCTGCAAGCCTCCGTAGAGCCGCCACATGTTCAGGGCGTCGGTCCCGGGATTCGTTGAAGCATTCGGGCTGCCTCCGATCGGGACATTCAGGTAACGAACATCGGGAAGGTTGGGGAGCCTGTGCGGCAGGGTGAACCACGCGTCGGCCCGTGAGGTGTCCAACGCGAAAGGAGAAAGCGTCTGGTCGGTATACCCGACCTGAACGTCGATCGTATAAAAGGCCTGCTGTGCAAACGTATGCGTCAGTTTCGCTCCACCGACAACATACCGCTGGTCGTAGAATTGCAGCCGGCTTTTATTGAAGATCTGCCACAGGTTGTCTCCCGCCAGAAGCCGGGCTTGCTGACGGACGGAGGATTCCGTGCTGTTGAGGAAGTTGAAACTGGAGGAGGCGTCGACGAGCGCGCCGCCATAGCTTGTCGTTTGCCCCCCGCTGACCGTCTCCACATTCGCATAGAGTACGTTCAAGGAGAGACGCATATCGTTGGCGACCTGTGTGGTCAGTTTGAGCTGGGTGTTCCAGTCGACATAGTTGTTGCGCGGTCCGATGGGAAAGGCGAGCTGGGAGTCTTCGTATTTGAATCCCAGCAAGAACGTCGTGTGTTCCGCGAACGGTCCAATCACCGGAAGACCCGCCCCCGGGAAGGGACCTGTAATGCTTCCTTCAACGAAAATGTCCGGCTTGTCGGCATGACGGTACTGGGGATGCTGACGTTTCCACAGCTCGAGCTTGTTCAGGGTGTCGAGGTTACGGTCCGGCGCAAAACGATTTCCCCATCCCTGGAAATTACGAAATTCGATCGGGACGGTCGTATCACCGGGTGTGACACCCTTGATGGCGTACTCACCGGCGAAGATCCTGTAGATCCAGGACTCGTCGCTCCAGGGGTTGGTCCCGAAGTATTTCTTCTGCGCCGGGACCTGGTCGACTTTCAACGCAACGGTATAGCGGTCCCGGTACCCGTCCTTTGTGACGACATTCAGAAGGCCGGACCTGATCCCGCCGTACTTTGCCTGGAAACCGCCGGTGAGGACCTGGATTTCCTCAACGGTGGTCGAGTTCAGTGCCAGGTAAGAGTTTTCCGACCGGGGATCCTGGAGAGAGATACCGTCGATCCGGACGTCGGTTTCCCGGATGGCGCCGCCGCGCACGCTCAAGCCGTTCCCCTCCGCTCCGCTGACGAGTTCAACTCCCTTCACGCGGTTGACGAATTCATCCATGCGCGTCACCGGCATTTGCTCCAGCCGCGAGGTCATGATCACTTCCTGCGTTCCGGCAACGTCCGGCTTGATCAACTCACGTTTCGCAGTGACGACGACTTGCTCGAGCTCGATGGCTGTCGTCGAGAGCGCAAAGTCGACCGTGACGGTACGATCCTGGTCAACACGGATCGGCCGTTGCGCGGTGGATGTAAAGCCTACCATACTAGCTTTGACAACGTACGTGCCGGGAGGGACATTCAGGATGAAGTAGTATCCGTTGACATCGGTTGCGCCCCCGAGCTGTCGGCCCAGCGGCACCTCCGATCCGTCCGCCAGGATCGAATGCGTGATCAGCACGTTGGCTCCGGGGAGCGCTTCGCGCGTCTCCGCGTCGGTGACACGTCCTGTCAGTTTCCCGGTCGAGGCGTGCAAGCAGGTTGCGGGCGCCGCCAGGAGAAGAATGGCCGAAAGGAGTCTCAGCGTGATGGAGATAAGGGAGGTTGACCGGTTCATAGGATACCCCGTCAATTGAAAAAAGGTTCTGACCGAATCCTTTGCGCCAAGGAAACGCGGATCAGTATACTTTCCTGACCAAGCATGAGCGGCTGTTGTGTGAGGATGGTACCGTGTGCGCTTCGACCGGAGAGAGTCCCAGTTCGCCGGGCCGTTCCGTGAAACTATACCGTGAACGGAGTACGGCATCTTCAGATTCTGAACGGAACCCGAAGGAGCTGTGGATACTCGAAGAGGAGAATTGGTAAAACGGAGTGAACCAATGCTCGCCCAAATCCGGCACAGCCTGGCAACCACGGAACGTGAATCACAGTATGACCTCAGCGATGAAGAAAGTGCGTTACATACTTGCTTAGAGCTATGGAGTACCCATCACTCAGCCCGCTCTTCTTCTCACGGCGAAAATATAGACAAGCTTCCGGCATTTGTCAAGAGAATATCCAGCGAGCGGGAAAAAATAATCCATCGTAGGAACGACGCTCTCTTTTTTGAGAATGTCCGGCCAGTTATCGTTCATGAGAAATTTCAGTTGCCCGCAGCCGGTCAGAGGTAGGCGAACTTCCTTCCATGGCCTCTCCCGCCTCGGACCTGGGCGTATTCCTTGCAGATTGCCGATCCTCATTTAACAAGCATCATCTTGTTTGCGACCCGGCGTCCGCCGGAAGTTATTACAGAGATGTAGATACCGGAGGACAAACCTTGCGCGTCGAAGGTGACGGTGTGCATACCTGCCGGAAGGTTCTCGTCCACCAAGTGAGCAATCTCACGACCGAGCATATCATAGACACGGAGAGTGACGTAGGCCTCCGCCGGAACCGCAAAACGGATGGTTGTCGTCGGGTTGAAGGGATTTGGATAATTCTGGTACAGCTGAAAATCATCCGGCACAGAGTGGGACGCCGGTTCGACGGTCGTGATCAGTTTCTGCGGATAACTGACCCGAAGGTTGTCCAAGAACAGCGTCCCCTGATAGGGGGCCCCCTGCTGGCGGTTATAGACCAACTGGACTTCGATTCGCTTGATTACAATGGGATAATGGAACCGTGCGCCCGGGGTGATCTCCTGAAGAGGGAAAAGGGGGGCCCTGATGGTGTCCAGGATGCCGATCCTGTTGAGCAATCTTGATGAGTAAAGACGAAATTCCTCCCCGTCGTCGTCTTCGATCACATAGTAAATTCTGTGCGCATGGTTGTCCGTCCGCGCATTGATGATGACGGAATCCGGGACGCCAAAAACAGGCATACGTCTGTCGAGATAAAGGTAGCTGATGATGTTTGCAGAACCCGTAAAGTGATAATCGATCTTTAGGGAAGCTCCTCCCATGGCAGACACGGAATCCACGATGGTTGTGGAAAAGGAGTCCACCTGGGCTGCGGAGATAGTCCATCCGGAGAGGCTCTGAAGGGAATCCAGGATTCTATATCCTTCGCCCAGTTCGACGCGAACCGTTGCCGTGTCAGAAAGACCATCGATTGCAGCGACGACGTTGGTCGTCCCGGAGGCCAAAGGGGTGAAGACCCCCGTGGTGCCGACGATCCCGGTCGCCGGATTGCTCGAGGTCCATTGATACGCGTCCGGGGGTACTTCCTGCCGGAGGTCGTCGATGTCGAACGACTCCGCTGTGAAGTTGATCGAACGTGCGGTGTCTGTCACGATGCTTCTCGGAGAAAGGTGCAAGGTGCCGACCTGCTTTACCACGATGCGGGCAGAGTCTGCATGAGAACCGTAGCGAAGGAGGACGTACCCTTCTGCCGGTGCGCCTGCCGCCGAGAAGACACCGGTGAGAGAGTCGATGGTTCCGATGTGGACATTGCACGAGAAACGCGCGAGGCCCGGATTGATCGAAGCGGGATTGCCGTACTCGTCTGCGGCGAACGCGTGAAACTGTCTGGAACTGCCTCTGAAGATCCTGGCGTTCTTTGGACTGATCGAGACGGTCTGCAGGGACCCGACGGGGGCGGAGGAGATCACAAGCAGTCCGTTCGAGACTGCCCGTTCGCCCCCATCCGAGGGGGAATTCATGATGGAGTCCCGGATCACCATGGTCGTCGACCCACCGCCGTCCAGGTTGATTCCTTCGTGGACCCCGATTTGTCTCATAAATTGTGCGAGTTCGGTGAACGTCATGCCGACGCTCAGATTTCCCTGTCTCCCATCGACCGTCACAAGATAGAGAAGAGTGCTGTCGGCTGAGAATCCTGCAGCCGTTCGTGGTTCCCGGGGCGCCGCAGGGGAAACATCGACGCCGCCTGAAATAAGCTTGGGGTTTCCACCAACCATTTCCTTGAGGCGCGGGAGTCCCGGAGTAATGTTTTGCAGAAGTCGCAGCGTGTCGCCCGCCTGAATCCTGGAGAGGAGGGCAGTCTCCGAGGTTCCATGGGCTGACAAGACAGCCCATCCCCGGGGAATCGTCATGTTCCCTGCACCGACGTGAAGAGACTCTGCAATACAGACCACGGTGTCGTTGACAACCCATGGTGTGATGGGGCGGATCAATGCTTCGGTGCCGAACGAATTTGTTCCCGTCGAGGACCCGGTGTACGAGTTGAAGAGGATCATCTGGTTCGTTTGTCGGGATGTATTGACGCCGTGCACCGTGGCGACGGTGTCACCGATAAGAGCGGTGACTGACATGGTCACTATGTCGATCAGAGGCGAGTTACCGGCGGTGAATCCGATCGCCGGACGAGTCACGGGTTTCAACAAAATCTCCCCCTGCGCAATCTGGATGTTCGTGGGGATGCCGGTACCGCCATAGAAATCCCCGTTGACGCCTCCAACGACCGTACGGCCGGGTCCGCCTTTGCGCGCCGCCATAAGGCTCACCTGTTCGTGCCCGGCGAGCCTGTCATTCGCTTTGACCGTTTCAAGATGAATGTGGGGATTGGTGAGGTCGACCCGGAGCACATCGATGTTCCACGGTATCGCCGGAGCGATGACGTGGTAATGCATCATGCCGGGTCCGACCGACCGGATCGAGACCGTATCATAGAGCACTTGAGACGAAAGAGGCGGGACCACCATCAAGAGCAAGATGAAGGTCAAAAAATTGGTGTGACTTGGTTTCATGGCGCTCTGCTCCTCTCGCTTCACTAGAAACTCGGCCGAAAAGTATTGCCACCAGGTAGTTGGTTTTCGTCTGAGTCTCTAGCCAACAGATGTTCCCCATGTGCGGGGCCCGATTTGCAATCTTCAGCCCGTTGCTTTTCGTACGAACAAAAAAGGGCATCCTCGGCTTCGGGGATGCCCTTTCGGATCGGGACAATAACAGCATTCCCGCCAGAAAACAGCGGGATGACTCCTCGTTCTACAAGAATTATTTGAGGAGCATCATCTTGCCGGACAACCGTTGTGCACCGGAGGTCAGGACATAGACGTAGGTTCCGGAGGGGAGACGAGCCGCATCGAACGTCGCGGTATACGATCCCGCTTCCATCATCTTATCGACGAGGGTCGATACTTCGCGTCCCATCAGGTCGTACACCTTCAAGGTTGTCATGCCACTCGAAGCGAGTTCAAACTGAATCCGGGTCGACGGGTTGAAGGGGTTCGGGAAGTTCTGGGACAGCTTGTAGCCGCTCGGAACGAGGTCGTTATCACGTTCTACGCTCACACCGAGTCCCTTGATGTATCTGACCAATTGCGGGAGTGCAGGGACATCAAAGTGAGCAATGTATAATGTGTCGCCTGTCGGGCTGAATGCGATACCTCTCGGAAGAGGTCCTGTTGCTCCCGGATCCCAGGCTTGTACTGTGAAGCTATCCACGACCGCCTTCGTCGTTGGGTTATACGCATAAGCGGTGTTGGGTGACCAGCCTTTCCCGTTGAATTCCGAGGATCGTCTATCAGCCACCAACCAAACATGGCCTGTAACAGGGTGAAAAGCGATCGACTCAACGGAGGCACCCAAAAGGATGCTGTCGGCCAACGTATAGGGTCCGAGAGAGCCGTTATCGCTATGATAGACATATGTCATCGGAGGTGCAGCAGTGAATCGCGGCACATAGACGTCGTTCCCATTTGGCGAAACGGCGATCGTGCGGCCGATGGCGGGAACAAGGCTCGCAAACGCCGTTCCAAGCGTACCATCCGGGTTCAGAATCTGTCCGGGTGATGCGCCCAGAACTGAACAGATATAGAATTCGCCATCCTGGTTCAGAGCCACGGAGGCTATATTCGTGCTCGTTACATCCGTCAGGATTCTCCTGACTCCCTGTCCGGTTTTGTAATTGATTTCCCAGATCAACCCTCCCGGTTTGTACGCGAGGTTCGCCCAGACACCGACGAAATTACCGTTTGATCGATTGATATTGCCACCAGTTGAGGACCTTCTAAAAACAGTGTCTGTGACGGTGACATTGTTTTGGTCGGGCCCCGTCAGAATCCTGATCGGCGAAAAGCTCGCTTGCGTCCCATTGGGATTGAATACATAGATCTGACCCAGACGAAAATAGGTCGTGTCGACCAGGAACGAATCCATTCCAGCGACGGCCAGGTAGGGGGTTATCCAGACCTTTCCTTCGGGGTCTACTCCGATCCCGTTATTAACCACAAAGGGGGGCAGCTTGAACAGTGTTGTATCCGGAAATGGCCCGGCATACCCGTATCCTGCGCTCTGGCCAAATGATACAGCAGCAACGGCCAGAAGCACGAGGCAAATCAAGAACAATCTTCTCATGATTGTCTCCTTGCTAAATATGAATTGTAATAGTGAGTGGTGGATTAGATGGAAAAACAGAAGCTGTGGTCTCAGAACTATTCTCTGCGTATGAAAGTTTGTTATTGGCCATAATAAGGAGCGCTGGTCTTACCCCACAGGATCTTGAGAAGTGCACCCGATAACCCTGAAGCGTACAGCGCGTTACCACTTCCGCCCGTTAGTCCGAGGGTACCCGTTCCAAACAGGGTTGCGTAGGCTTTATACGGCGAGCCGTAGGCTTTGGAGGGAGGTACAACGACCAAATACACCGGTGCAGTTGTTCCGATGTACAAAAAACCATCCGAGGACAAAGTCATGGAGGTCATGGGAAGCCCTTGTCCGCTGAAAGCGGCAGAAAAATCGAAATAGATCTCGGGCGTCCCAAGGTTATCCCCACTGATCGATGCACGCCAGATCTGATCGCCCGATGAAGTGGTCGCAGCAAAATAAAGGTATCCGTCAAATACCCGAACGGCCCGGACATTTCCAGAGAACGGGAATGCCTTGGTCGTCGCATCCGGCCTGATGAGGTACAGGTTCGAGTTGTTTCCTCCCACCCAGAGTTGATTGTTCTGGTCAAAATCGATGTCCGTTGCAAATACACCAATGGGGAACGCAACCCAGAGCGCGGCAGCGGATCCCCCGCCGGGCGCGAATCGGTAAACGGCGCGAACGCCCCTCGTTGCATATAAATAGCCCCCAGGTCCGAACCTCAAAGAGTTCCATTGAGGGGTTCCTCCCGTTTCGGGAGCATACTCTGACCTCACTCCCTCCGCGGTAAACTTAAATATTCTGGCATTGGCCCCCTCCGGTTTGATGGAGACGATGAGATTTCCGCTTGCATCACGTGTCATGGGTCCGGCCGTTTCTGTTGGTCCGAGGTTCCCATACGCGACGACCGCAGCGGTCAGATCATACTTCACGGCGTTGCTGAATAAGCTGGCCCCCGAGACCCCGGCCTTGATCTCGATGCCGCTCCCGGTGGTGAGCGGCGACAGAAGCCTTAATTGGGTCGTGCTCGCGCTCAACAGCGAAGCAGGGCTGCCTCCAAAGTATACCGTATTCTCCTCAAGGGTCGCCGAGAAGTTTGTCCCGGTGATCACAAGAGTATCGACGGCTGCATACGCACCGCCGGAGGGAGCGATGCTCGTGATCGTCGGATCAGGGCGCGGGCTGGTATAATTCGGGTCGTACAGGCTCCCCGTTTCTTCGTTTTCGCAGCCGATCAGCATGGCGGAAAGGAGCACGATCGGGATAAGAGCAAATGGTCTGAGAAGTTTCATGATAGAAAGTTCCGAAGATGAAGTTTCAAGTCTGAAGTTTCAGGTTCAAGGTTTACGCCACAGGGTAAATCGAGGCTTGGGTCCAAAGAGAAAAATGCTACGCATTCTTCCTGCCGT
>DKJQ01000128.1 GCA_002454845.1 Ignavibacteria bacterium UBA6688 | reverse complement strand
CGCTGCTTGATCAGGAGTTCCAGGGAACCATCCGCTTCTTCGTAGCGGTACCCCTGGAATTCCTTCTCCTTGATATCGTCCACCATCCCCTGCACATCGGCCGACGGTTCTTTCAGGTCGATGCTCAGCTCGGCCGCCTTGTACACCACGTTACTCCTCCCCGAGAGGTCGGAAACCAGCACACGGCGTTTATTCCCAACGACCTCGGGAGGAATGTGTTCATACGTTTGGGGTGTCTTCATCACAGCGCTGACGTGCACGCCCCCTTTATGAGCGAACGCGCTCTGTCCCACAAACGCGAGATGCTTGCGGGGGGCCAGGTTTGCCAGTTCGCTGACAAAGTGCGAAAGGTCGGTCAGCATCGTCAACTGTGCCGGCTCCACACAACGGTAGCCGAGTTTGAGCTGAAGGTTGGGAATGATGGAGCAGAGATTGGCATTTCCGCAACGCTCTCCATACCCGTTGATCGTACCCTGGACATGCACAGCCCCCTGTTTGATTGCAGCGATTGAGTTCGACACCGCAAGCTCGCAGTCATTGTGGGTGTGGATACCGAGCGGAACGGAAACGTGCTTTGCTACTTCACCGACGATGGACGCGACTTCGTCCGTCATCGTTCCACCGTTCGTATCACACAACACGATCAGGGCGGCGCCCCCGCGCTCCGCGGCTTCCAAGGTTTGGAGTGCATAGCCCGCATCATCCTTAAAGCCGTCGAAGAAATGCTCGGCATCGTAGATCAACTGACGTCCCTGCGATTTCAGGTACGAGAGCGATTCTTCGATGATCTCCAGATTTTCTGCCTCTGAAATCTGCAAGGCCGACTTCACGTGGAGGATCCACGTTTTGCCAAAGATCGTCACCACGGGAGTTTCAGCCTCCAACAGGGCGATGATGTTCGGATCATCCTCAACACGGTTCTTCGCGCGGCGGGTGCTCCCGAACGCGGCGATCTTCGCGTGGTCGAAGCGCTCTTCCTTGACGCGCCGGAAGAACTCGAGGTCCCGCGGATTCGATCCCGGCCATCCCCCTTCTATATAGTGGATGCCGAACGCGTCGAGCTTCCGCGCAATCCGGAGCTTGTCCTCCACGGAAAACGAAACGTTTTCCCCCTGGGTGCCGTCCCGCAGTGTCGTATCGTACAGTTCGATGTTCTTCATGGTGATCACCATTCCGGATTATGAACGCCTACTTCTTCTCCCAGTTTTCCGGCCGTAACGCGCGAACGGCTGCTCCGGCCCGCCACATCTCCGATTGCTTCCACTCGTTCAGCTCCTTTTCCAACCGCTCGCGATAATCCGGGGCGCTGCAACTCTCCAACACCCGCTTCGTTTCGATTCCCTCCTGAACATCCCGATAGAGGAGTTCGAACAGCGGTTTTGCAGCCGTCTCGAAACGCTTGGCCCAGTCCAGAGCCCCGCGCTGCGCCGTCGTGCTGCAGGAAGCGAACATCCAATCCATTCCATTCTTACCGATCAGAGGGTACAGACTCTGCGTGGCTTCCTCGACCGTTTCATTGAATGCTTCGCTGGGAGAATGTCCCTTGGCCCGTAATGTGTCGTACTGCGCTTTCATCAGACCGGCAATCGCCCCCATCAGCACACCGCGCTCTCCCGTCAAGTCGCTGTGCACTTCGTTTGCAAACGTGGTGGGGAAGAGATATCCGGAGCCAACCGCTATCCCTAATGCAATCGCCCGTTCCCTCGCCGTGCCGGTGGCATCCTGGTGGACGGCAAAGCTGGAGTTAATACCGCTTCCCGCAAGAAAATTGGAACGGACTGTCCGACCGGCTCCTTTTGGAGCTACGAGGATTACATCGACGTCGGGGGGAGGGACAACGCCCGTCTGTTCTTTGAACACCACGGAGAAACCATGCGAAAAGTAGAGAGCCTGTCCCTTCCGCAAATTTCGTTTTACGACCGGCCATTGTTCCTTTTGTCCCGCATCGGAAAGAAGGTACTGGACAACCGTCGCCTTCCGGATGGTCTCCTCCAGGTCGGAGAAGAGTGTTTTTCCTTCCACCCATCCGTCACGTTGGGCATCAGCCCATCCCTTCCCCCCTTTTCGCTGGCCAATGATAACATTGATCCCATTGTCGCGGAGATTCAACGATTGACCATACCCCTGAGGTCCGTACCCCAGGATCGCCACCACCTCCTTCTCCAGCACTTTTTGTGCTTTCGAGAGGGGGTACTCTTCGCGCGTGATCACTTCTTCCTTCACACCGCCGAAATCGATAAGAGCCATTGCCTGTTTACTCCTCCTGGTTAATTCGATTGTCAATGCCGGGCGAACCGCCTCGAGCCGTATCAGTATCTGTACATTCGTTGTGCTGCGGGAATCTGCTGTTGAGTGATGGTTACAGGGAGCGGAGCCGGTCCGCCTTTGGGAGTTACTCTCCAGAACATCGGACCATACTCCGCCCATTTCATCAAGACCTCTTGTGCTCTTGTGCTGTTCGTGAATACAAGATGACGATGGATGATGGCTTGCAGAAAACGCGTTTCCTCTTCGGGCTCTATTCGCCGGACCGTCACAAGGTCGGCATTCAGCCTCCGTTCAAAATCTCCGAGGAGATCGAGGACAAACGCGACACCACCGGTCATTCCCGCACCGAAATTGCGGCCGGCCGTTCCAAGGACTACCACGGTGCCATGCGTCATATACTCACATCCGTGGTCCCCCACTCCCTCCACCACTGCGAGCGCCCCGCTGTTGCGGACGCAGAATCGTTCCCCCGCTCTTCCACTGGCGAACAGTGCTCCACCTGTTGCACCGTAGAGTACCGTATTGCCGACAATCACTTCCTGTGCGGAGTTAAAACGGTTGCTCGACGGCATGACGATGATCTCTCCGCCACTCATCCCTTTCCCCACATAGTCGTTCGCCTCCCCGGTCAAAGTCATGCGCACCCCGTGCACCAGGAATGCCCCGAAGCTCTGCCCGGCACTCCCCGTGAATCGAAGGTGGATGGTATTCTCGGGCAGACCACGATCGCCATACAAGTAAGCAATTTCGCCCGAAAGCTTTGTGCCAACCGAACGGTTGACGTTCCGAATCTTGTAGTTTCGGGTCAAGGCAACTTTATCGCGCAGGGCGTCCTTCACATCCTGCAGGATCGTGTCGTCAAGCGGCTTATCCGGCTTGTCATTTCTGTGCCAGATCCGAAGCCGTTGATCGTTTTCAAAATCCCTTCGTGCAAGAATGCCACTCAAGTCTACGGTATTGGCTTTTGGATGATCGATGATGACCCTTTGTTTCAAAAGGTCCGTCCGGCCGATGACTTCATGGAGCGAACGGAAGCCGAGTCCGGCGAGAATCTCCCGCACATCCTGTGCGACGGCATGAAGATAATTGATCAGCATCTCGGGTTTCCCCTCGAACTTTGCGCGCAGGGCCTCGTCCTGGGTGGCAATACCGACAGGGCACGTATTCAGATGGCACTGGCGTACGTAGCGGCAACCGAGTGCGATCAACGCCGCTGTTCCGAAATTATACTCCTCCGCGCCCAGCATGGCCGCGATGACAATATCCCGCCCCGTCTTTAATCCGCCATCGACACGGAGCGTGATTCGTTCCCGCAAGCCGTTCATCACCAGTACCTGTTGTGCCTCGGCGATACCGAGCTCCCATGGGGCCCCCGCGTTTTTCACCGAACTCAGCGGTGAAGCGCCCGTGCCCCCTTCATGTCCGCTGATGAGAATGACGTCCGCGTACGCCTTCGCAACCCCCGCTGCGATCGTCCCGATCCCCGCCTCCGAAACGAGCTTTACGCACACGCGCGCCCGGGCATTCACCTGCTTCAGATCATAAATCAACTGGGCAAGGTCTTCGATACTGTAAATATCATGGTGCGGTGGCGGAGAGATGAGCGCTATGCCCGGAATCGCCTTCCTGAGGCGGGCGATCAGGGGCGAAACCTTGTTGGAAGGAATCTGTCCCCCCTCGCCCGGCTTGGAGCCCTGCGCCATCTTGATCTCAAGCTCCATGGCGCTTGCGAGATATTCCGCCGTCACACCGAACCGTGCCGAGGCAACCTGTTTAATAGCGCTGTTCGCGGAATCGCCGTTCGGGCGCATGTGGAATCGTTGGGGATCCTCTCCTCCTTCGCCACTGTTGCTCTTGCCGCCGATCCGGTTCATGGC
>DKJQ01000201.1 GCA_002454845.1 Ignavibacteria bacterium UBA6688 | reverse complement strand
GATCCGGGAAGACGGCCACGCCAAGGTCCTTGACTTAAGCCGAATATTCAAAGTGACCGAAGTAACCATCCGTCAGGATCTCGAGCGACTGGAGCAAGACGGGTATATTGTTCGCGAGCATGGTGGCGCGTATCTCAAGGATATCAATCAGAGTGTCCGCAATTTCAAGCTACAACACCAGGAGAACCTCGCCGAAAAAACGGCGATCGCCCGGAAAGCAGTTGAGTTCATTAAAGAGGGAGACACGATTATTCTCGACTCGGGTTCAACCACGACCGAAATAGCAAAATTGATCGACGGATACCGGAATCTGACCGTCATCACCAATGCCCTCAATATCGCCCTGATCCTGGGAGCGCAGCCGGGGATAAACGTGAACGTGACGGGTGGAGAATTCAAAGCACCAACCCTTTCATTGACCGGTCAAAAGGCAGCCGATTTTCTCCAGAATCTTCATGTAGACAAGTTATTTCTCGCCACCGCCGGAATCACTCTGAAATCGGGACTGACCTATCCGGGTATCAGCGATATTGTTGTGAAGAGGGCGATGATCGAATCAGCGAAGGAAGTTTACCTCGTGGCCGACTCTACCAAAATAGGTAAGAACTCATTTGCCAGTCTGGGGGCGCTCTCGCTGATCGACTACCTGATCACCGATTCCAAAATCAGGTCCGAAGACATCGAGTGGTTGAAAACGTATGATGTGAAATTCACGATCGCACAGGAATAGAGATTCCCCTCGATCGTTTGCCATCCTGTTTGCCCCGACGAAGACAACGATAGCAAGCTCCAGGATTCTAAACTGTGATCCCCGGAGACGTAGGGACTGCGGGCATTCGAGTTATTGGGAGTTGGGGGGCGGTTCTTCCGCGGGGAAATTGTTCCCTAGGGCATCTTGTGTTTTGCGCGCCAACGCGGGTATTCCCTGTCGAGGAGTGAGGTTGCCCACATGCCATAGTAACTGTAACCCTCGCGGCGCTCACGCTCAATCTCCTGAAGGTCGTATTGGGTGATGCTGTTGCGACCGAGGAAGATTGGCCGATTCGTACCGAGCTCGTAGAATCGGGCCCAGATCGGTCCGGCCGTAGGATCGTCCACAACGCGAACGTCATCATTGCCGTCAGCATCAGTAAACGACTCGATGCGCTTACCGCGGATTGCCACGGTCCGGAGCCAGGCGACGGCGCCTTCAATGGCGGCAATGATCTCCTGCGTGGGCTGCTCAATCTCCATCAGGAAGCGGACAATGCCGACACTCTCGCCACCGGAAAGTGACGGAGGTTCGTATTTCCGTGCCCATGCCGGTTTCAAGGTTGTTTCATCATATTGCGCGCACCAAGCGGTGAGTTGCCCATCCTGTCTGACTTGCGTCTGGAGGATGCATTCGATTCCCCGCTTAACGGCTGTTGCTGCCTTCGTCCGGCGTCCCGCGTCCACGAAATCATACGGTGGTTCTCCGGCGGCGACCTTGTGCAGGACAGTTATGACGTTCATCATCGCACCGTCATTGTACGTGATGCGCGAGTAGTACCCCTTGCGCAAAGGATAAAATTGTGGCCAGCCGCCGTTGAGATACTGGGCTGCGAGGAGGTAGTCCACGCCACGCTCGAAAGCTTTGCGGTAGGTTGGTTCTCCGGTCGCGCTCACCATCAGCGCAAGAAACTTCATTGGCAAGGTGGTGGCATTGTTATCCAGGCTGTTTGCTTGTCCCTGGCCCGGCGGCGGAACGTCCTCGGGCGAGCGGGGTGGGTTTGCCAGGTTCTTGCTCTTGGGCCATCCCCCCTGGGGCGATTGGTACTGGAGAACACTGTTCGCGATGGCCCGCGCCTCCCAGGAGGCATACCAGTCCGGTTTCTGCAGAAGAACCCGAGCACCCCACCGGAGTTTTCCCGATGACTGCGTTGCTTCCTGCGCGGTTGTCACCGGAGACGCCAGTAAAAAGCTAGCGGACAGAAACACTATTGTTCGCACGACGTTATGGAATGTCTTCGTTACCATCGGTGATTATCAGCGGCCCGCAGGGCTGAGGGAGCGTTCCTTCTTCGCGGGTTCGATTGTGACGTTCCTGAACATGATGGAGCCGGCATGATTGATAACCTCGGGATCGGTGACACCCCGGAACGTTGAGTTGCTGATGCGGATATTATCAATGACCGAGTTCTCAAAGCCTCGGATAAACATCACACGCGGACTTGCCGAAGAGGTGATAGAGTCGAGTTCCACATTCCGGACAACCGGCTTGAACGGGCCGCGCGGACCTTCTTCGTACAGGAAGTCGATAGTGAGGACCGCCTCGCGAACCCGCCCGATCGTTACGTTGCGCATGACGATGTTCTCCACCGTTCCGCCCCGCATGGCATTATTCTTGAACCTCAGCGCCCGGTCCAATTCTGGGCTGTCCATCGTGCAATGTTCGACAAGGACATTGCGTATCCCACCGCCACATTCGGAACCGAGGACGACGCCGCCGTGGCCCGCTTTCATCTCGCAGTTGCGGACAATAACGTTCTCTGTCGGTACATTGACGCGGCGACCGTCAGCATTGCGCCCCGACTTAATCGCGATGCAATCGTCTCCCGTGTCAAATAATGTACCTTCGATGAGGACATCGGTGGATGATTCGGGATTACAACCGTCATTGTTCGGGCCGTGGGAGACGATGGTGACACCTCGGACGGTGATGTTCTGTGAAAGCACGGGGTGAACCTGCCACATCGGTGCGCGGATGATTTTCACCCCTTCAACGAGGATGTTTTTGCATCGGTACGGCTGGATAAAGTTCGGCCGTAAGTAATGGCCGGGACCGAACACCCGCTCGTTGACAGGAACACCACGTTCCCCCATTTCGAATAACAAGGTGCGCGAGATATTTTGTTTCGATGTCCCCCGTCCGCCTTCGGTCCAACCCCACCAGGTGGTCCAATCAGCCCCGCCATCGAGCGTCCCCTTTCCGGTGACAGCAATGTTCTCCTGCTCAAACGCATAGATGAGCGCCGAGTAGTTCATGCATTCGATCCCCTCCCAACGGGTAAAAACAACCGGGTACTTCGCCGTGTCGAAGATCCAGCGGAGTGTTGCCCCCTCGGAGACGTGAAGATTGACATTGCTTTCCAATCGGATGGCACCAGTGAGCCATTCACCGGCAGGCACCACGACCCGGCCACCGCCGGCAGCGTTACAAGCCTTGATGGCAGCGTAGATCGCATCAGAGCAGTCAGCGCCGGACTTTGCGCCGTAGGCCGTGATCACAAAATCGCGGTCAGGGAAGGTTGGTGCCTTGATACGCGCGAGGGTAGCGGTTTCCCAATCATTGGGGACACTGCCCAAGGCGAAGCTGACGGCAACAACCAGCAACGAGATGAAGTATTTCATAAGGGATTCTCCGGGAAAAGGATTCTATGGATCGACCGTGACGATTACGCGCTGGTAGCGGGTAAGCGGCGGTTTGCCCCGATCCGTCACCGCGAGGATGATATGCATCGTCCCGTTTTTGAACACGCGGCTGGTGGGTACGGTGAACCAGGCATTGATCTTATCGGCATCTTCAATTTTGACCGCGGCTCCCGTGCGGGCGTTGGCCGTAGTGAACGTTCCGGGTTCGCCGTAATAGAACCATTCGTAGGTCAACGCATCACCGTCGGGATCTGTCGTGCCTTCAGCGCTGAGATTGACCCGTTCGCCCGGCTTGGCTGCGAATTGCGCGGGGTGATTGAGCACGGGAATGGGTGGATGGTTGGCCTTGGAGTATTCTGGTGAAACACTCCAGTCCATGCGAGCGGCGAAATCGTTTTGAGAGGCGGAGCGCCAGCGCCAAATCGTCGCTTTGTTAGTCGTATACCAGTTTCCGTCCACACCGAGCACCTCATCCACTGCATCGGTCCAGAAGGGTCGCGTTTCCGGTTCGAGGAACCACTTCTGGGTCCGGGGAGTGTAGAATTCGTACCGCCCGCCCCAATTTCCCCAATCCGGATGTTCGGGATCGCCCAGCCCGTTGTTGATGAGATGCAGAAAACTCGGCGTGTCACCTTCCATCAAAAACTTCGTGTGGGGATGCTGTGCTCCGAGCGGCCCCTTGCTGCGGATGTGTTCGTCAAGCCAGGGATTGTCCACAATGCTGAAGTCGGCACCGCCAAAACGGCCCCAGAATTTATCGCCGCTGATCCCGCTCCACGTTGCGTGGTGATACGCGCCACCGGAGTGGAATCCGGGACTGGCGATGTAGAAAAGGTTGGGAAATGTTTTACGGATCCAGGGTCCCGTGTCATCCTGATCCGAGATCGTATACACGCGCAGCTTCGCAACGAATTTCTCTACGGCTTCGGGTGATCGTGTCGTGCGGACCTTCCAGAGTGCCTGAGCCAGACAGTTCGGGCCGCCCCACGCGAGGACCCAAACGGGCCGGGGATCGTTGCGGTCTATGACATTGATGATGAGGTCGGAGCCGGGTGAATCCATCCCTTGCCCAACGGCCGTCATCCCATAGTCTGCCCGGCCCTCTTTGATAACAGAGAAGAGATACTCCGCCGTGGGAAAACCCGGCTCGTGTTTTTCAAGGTTGTCTCTGACTTTCCCGTAGGCTTCAACGATTTCCCGTATTCGCCATGCAGCGGTCTTGTTCCTCTGGTGCACCGAGGTGGTCGCGATTAGACCTTCGACATCCCATTGGTTGGTGTACGTGAGGAACCGGACCATGGACATGGCATCATCCGGTTCGTTTTCGATGTCGGTTAACACAACGACCCGGAGTTTGTCTGAAGCAGAAAGACCGGAAGTAAGGGCGAGAAAGAGAGCCATCAGCAGAATCAGGGTGAATGGGTGCCTCATCGTGATTTCCTTTATGGTATTTCTGTGATCCGCAAGGCCTGGTACGGTTTCAACGGAAGCCTGACCTTGTTGAAATTCTTGTCATGGAGGCGATAATCGTTGGGCCTGGAGACCTCGAACGTCACCGGACAGGTCTCGATGGTCATCTCCCAGGTATCGATAATTTCGACCTTGAAGCGCGTGCCCGGTTTTGCTCCCGCAAACCTGCCGCTCTTAACCGGCAGATTGAACAGCCATGAATCCTTCATTTTTTTGCCAAAGTAGACGAGATAATAACCTTTCCCCGCAATGGCAGTTCTGTGGTCGCGTCCAACATCTGCTATTTCGAGAGGACCGGGACCTTCCTCCAACAATTTCCTCAGGAAGGCGATCCGTTGCCAGCTTTTGCCTCTGAACTTGCCGCCATCCCGTATGAAGAGTGTTGCTTCATCATTGGAAGGTTTGTACGATTCCCCGTGAGTAACATAGGTCCCTCCAAGCACACCCATCCAGACAAAATACGACATTTCCTCGCCGCTCAATCGTCCCCACCGTCTGTCAAGATCACCTTCGTAACATACTTCATCGTAGATCACCGGTTTAGCATACGCATTGCGCAACAACGTCGCATGCCCAAAATCCATCACCGGTGCTTCATCCTGAATGCTTGCGTGCGTGAATTCCGGCTTCCAGTACTCATAATAGTGAGCCGTGCTCCCATGAATCGAGCACAAGTGACCATACGGGTCTGTCTCCACGACTGTTTTTGAGAGCAAGTCCCATTCTTCCCGGGACCTCGTTCTCACGTAATCGAACTCATTCGCCATCGACCACCAGATATTTCGAAATGCCGACAACCGGGCTGTCACATATCGAACGTATCGGTTGTTTACTTCCGGGGGCAGGACATCAAATCCCCAGCGTTTTTCGTCGTAGGGATGGAAGAGAATAAGATCCGCCTCGATGCCAATCTTGCCCAAGTCGTCGATTCTCTTCTCAAGTTGCTTGAAAAACGCCGGATTGAATCGTTCAAAGTCCCATGCGTGGTTTTCTTTTCCACTTGAATCTCTCTTCACTTCCCTTGCGGGAAACGGAAACAATTCCGGCTCAACGGACCCATGGGGGAAAACACTCATGCGGACCTTATTGAAGCCGGAGGACGTCAAGGCCTTGAGCGTCGTTTCCTGAACCGCGTGATTCATGTGCGTCCAGGCGTAGGCCGTGGTTCCAAACGGATAGTATTGCGTACCGTCATCATACCTGAAGTGATAGGTCTCACTGACCCTCACCATCCCGTGGTTCTTCCCAGTTGCCTTCACGCACTCGAACGACCCGGTCTTTTCATTCAGCTCGCTTACATTGCTTGCTGTCGTATAGTTCCATCTCCCCGATTGTTGCGGCATGAATCGAATTTTGAATGTGTCGTTTCCATCGTAAAATCCGGAGACAACATACGAAGTATCATGCCCAACAAATGTCGCGGACAGATCTACGGCTTTGAAGCTGTTTCCTGAGAAGGAATGCGGCAAGGTCACTTCAAACCGCCCCCACTGCTCGACGGCGGATTGTGCCAGTGTTGACGTGAAGGGAAAGGTCGAGATGACTTGCAGTACGAGGAGCCTGCCAAGCAGTTTCATGGCGTTCACACTATGGCATGTCCGGCAATCCATCTTCTTCCTGGAGTTTATTTCAATAGCAGCGATGATCAGTAAGCGATTGGGACACCCGGCGTGTTAAACTTCATGGAAGCATCATCGAGAACCAGGACCCAATCATTTCCATTTGTCTTCTCACCGGGCGGGTCGAACGCCAAAGCAGCCCGGTTTTTGAACGATCCCACCTTTGTTGCTTCACCGGTTCTGGGATTATACCACCAGGCCTGGACTTCGGAACCCGAGATCGATCCCATTTGAATTGTGAAAGCACGTCCGGTATAGGCATACGCCATGAGAAAGTCTTTTCCCCTGGTTAAGAGTATGCGATCATACTTCTCTCCCTCGTCCCCCGCAACGACGGATTGATCGTTGATGCGATCAAAGAATGGCCGGGAGAGAATGAGATTCTTGATGTGTTGCATGTGGTATGCCCCCGTGTCATCAAGGGCTTCGTGGAAGAATGTTTTTGCTCCGCTGGCGGGTTTTTCACCCTGCTTATAGACCTGCCTGACGGAATTATGTCCATAGGAGTGTCCACACGCACCCGCAAACACGGACCAGTATATGTACCTCCTGGCGTCCGCAGAAGTCCAATAGGGCTGCGTCACATCGTGGAGTCCCTGCGGAGTAGCCTCGAAGGACGGCTCTCCGTCGAGGGTGGGTTTGAGCGGTGTCTTTGAATGATCGTCCAGAACGTATCTCCAGTTATCTTCACCGTATTTTTTGGGAGTGTCATCCTGGTCATATCGCCTGTGTCCCGAGGTAAACATATTGAAATCAAGCCAGGAAGCATTGTGGAACCATGTGGAAGTCTGTGTTCTGCCAAACGTATGAAAGCTCATCAGCTGACCCGGAGCAAGTTTCTTGATGGTCGCTCCCACGGTGTTCCAAAATTCCGGTTTCATGTCACCCTGGATCCCGCCGCCGTTGAGCCAGATGATGTTGGGTTTGCTTCTGAAACGTTCAGCAAGCGTGGTGGCAAACGCCACGGCTGTTTCTTGCGAGATGGGATTTCTTCTTACGTATTGCCCCCAGACAGGCACGATGGCCAGGTATATTCCGTTTTGGGCGGCGACCTCAGCCACATAGTCCGCATGGTCCCAATAATCGTACTCTTCGGGGTTGTCAGGATTGTTCCCCGGAGTGACCAGGAATGTTGCCAGGTCCCTTTCCACAAATGCGCTGTCACCATACACATTGACATCATCTGCAAACTTCAGAATACATTGCACCACGTTGAATCCTTTACTCCTGCGGTTCTCAAAATACATCCTGAGTTCCTCTCGATCCAGTTTCTGAACAACCAGCCAACCAATATCACCTAGCCAGAAGAACGGTTTTCCATTTTCGTGTTGAAGGAATCGACCGTTATCGGAGACGCTCAGCGCTCCATGGTTCCAGGGGAGCTGGGTTGTGGCACATCCCGTCAAGCTGACCAGCAAGATGACCGCAAGAAGTATTTTCATTGAATGCTCGTAAGGTAAGTTGTGGGAGTATTGTTCTTAAAATGCGATAACGGATTCGCGGAACGTCATGAACAGTCAACGTCCCTTTGTGTCAAATCTATTTGAGCAGCACCAGTTTGATGCTCTGACTGAATGAACCCGCCCGAAGGACTGCAAAATAGATGCCGCTGGTTAACTTGACTCCCTCAAATCGTTCCACGTGCGCGCCGGCAGGCCTGACGCCATCCACCAGAACCGCCAACTCTCTCCCGTAAACATCATAAATTCTCAACATTGTCTGACTGGCCAGCGCCAGCTCGTACCGGATACTGGTCGATGGATTAAAAGGATTGGGATAATTCTGATAGAGGACAAACTGGCTTGGGACATGAGACTCCGGATCGGTTATCCCCGTCGTCATTTCGCCTGTGAGACTATTGAGATACACTTCGAGCATGGTATAACCATCTGCGCCGATCGTGTTCCGGTCGGCCGGGTCGTTCGGGTCCAGCCCGTGAGAAAGTTCCCAATCATTCGGCATCCCGTCGTGATCATCGTCTGCCGGGGCGGAAAGGGAGCCCAGCGGCGGCCAGGCGCCTTCCGGCTGTTCTCCGGTCGATGCGATCGACCCTCCTGTTTTGTTCAACACATCATTCACAATGCGACGATCGATGGTGTCGCGCTTTGGGATACTGGCACCCGCAGACGCAAGCACATCAATGGTTGCCTGTCCGGGTGAGGTCGTCTTCACCGGCTCCATGGGTATCAGCGATGAACGTGCTTTGTACGCAGCTATTTGGTCCGCCGTAATCCCTGAGCGGAACGTGACCAGACTCCACGGATCATCCGGCACAATGCCGTTCATTGCATTGTTCTCAAAATACCCCACAGAAACCATGCTCCGTTCCCTGAAGATTGTATTCCCGCCCGACTGCAGCCCGGCAACATAGGCGTTTCCAATAAAGTTATAACGGCTGACGCTGCTGACATCATCGTTGTACCCGGGAGTACTGCCCTGCCAGTTATAGATCACGTTGTTTCGAAAATCGAGATACAGGCCGGCCGTGTCGGTCGGCACCGATGTATAATTACCCGGCCTCGGCAATCGACCCCAATTGTGTGCATAGAGATTGTGGTGATAGGTTTTTCGATCCCCGTAATCTCCCCGGATAAGAGACCCAAAACTGTGGCTTTCAAACGTCAATCCTTCGCTGATAATGCACCATTGCACCGTGACAAAATCCGACGTTTCGGTACTGGAAATTCCTTCATCGCGGGCGTACGAAGCGCTGACGTGATCGACAATAACATTGCTGCAGTTGGATATATCAACCGCGTCACCCGAAGAGTTGGCCGCCCCGGCATCGACGCGAACGCGGATATATCGAACAAGGATGTTCGAAGCGCTGATTTTAAGACGCCCCTTGAGACAAATACCGTCACCGGGGGCTGTCTGGCCTGCTATCGTGATATTGGATTTCGGCGTGAGGATGACACTCCCAAGTTCAATGGTGCCCGAGATGCGGAAGACTACAGTACGGTTTGGCTGACTTACCGCATCGACGATGGAACCGGGGCCACTATTATTGAGATTGGTTACTTCGTACACGGTTCCCCCCCGGCCACCAGTGGCAAACCTCCCGCTTCCTTCTGCAGTTGGAAAAGCCAATTGCTGGCCATCCATCACGTTCACAAACAACAGAAGAACAATGGTGAGGATGGTCCCCCGGTCGCGCCGCGCGGGAGCATGTGATCCCAAGCTGTTTCTTGCAGTCACTCTTTCACCTCTGAGACATGGGTGAATTGCAGATCAACCTCTATCCCAATATTTACCGGTCCATGGGAATGCGGTGGAGCATTTTACTTGATGAGCACGAGTTTTTGGGACGCCGTAAAATCTTCCGCAAGCATACGGCAATAATAGATGCCGCCGGCAAGACCTTCACTGGAAAACCGTGTTTGATACGTACCCGGTGGTTGAACTGTATTCACCAACACCACGATTTCTTTTCCCAGCACATCGTAGACACCGACCCTCACCCACCCCGTCCTCGGCAACTCATAGGTGATGGTGGTCGACGGATTAAAGGGATTCGGATAATTCTGCCGAAGGTCGAACCGGTCTGGGATGTAAGATTCCCTTTTGTCATGGGCTCCGGTGATAAGCTCCCCCGTAAGACCGTTGAGATAGACTTCGAGCATGGTATAACCGTCCTGGCCAATTGTGTTCCGGTCTGCCGCGCTGTTCGGATTGAGCCCATGAGCAAGCTCCCAGTCATTGGGCATGCCGTCTTGATCGTCGTCTGCGGGGGCAGGCAGAGAATTGAGCGTAGGAAAGGCATCGCCGGGTATATCTGCCATGGTGAGCGGAACTTTTCCTGTGTTATTGATAACTTCCTGAACAACGCGCATATCGACGGAATCACGTCTGGGTTTGTTTGCTCCCGCGTCGTTGCATACTCTTACAAAAGCCTCCTCCGCGGTTTCATGCTGTCCAAGATACGCGGAAGGCAGAGGACTGAAGAGCCGTATATTGAGCTGCGGGTAGTTGAGTTTTACTCCCCCATTCCAATTATCTGCTGTTTGGGTAGGATTTCCATAAACATAGTTACCATCGACATACCAGTAGCTTTTTATGGAATCGTACACACAGGTTACAAATTCATCATCGGTCGTTGAGGGATTGGGCTGAGTTGGATTGCAAAAATTACTTGTTCCCCTCTTATAATAATTGTTGACTACATTCTGGCGTCCGCCTTCACCGCCATAGGAATTCCCTGCATTGTATATGACATTGTACCGCATATCCACGAGCTCACGCTCCAGGTTAAACTGATACCGTGCGCCGCAAAAACGTGGACTGCGGCTCTTGTGGTGGGCAAACAGGGTGTGATGGAGCGATGCGCCCCAGCCCCCCATGATCCCTCCAAATCCATGACCGTCTTTATTCAGGCTTTCGCTGATAATGCACCATTGGACGGTCAGATTTTCTATATCGTAAATGCTCAATGTTTCATCGCTGCCGTAG
>DKJQ01000154.1 GCA_002454845.1 Ignavibacteria bacterium UBA6688 | reverse complement strand
ATAAGCAAGATAGAATCATACACGGCGGAAATAGTCGAGGTTCACGGAGTATCTATCCCCATTGGCAGGTAAGAGAGACTCAATTTCATGAGTACTCATTTTTGAGGTGTATTCCTTTTTTGTCGTGACGATTTTGATGTATTCCCGCTGGCTTTCAATATATGCGATCTCCGAGAACAAAATCTTCACCTTCTTCTTTTGCACATTGACAAATATGTAACCCCTCATCCCTTCGGTGTCATCTGATTTTTGTTTTCCCCCTTGTGCCGTTCTTACCTTCGTTACGGCTGTCAAAAAACGCTCGAAATCAAATGGTTTGAGCAGGTAGTCTGTTACGTTCAGATTGAATCCCTCCACTGCATATTGATGATACGCGGTAGTAACGATGACGGCAGGCGGATTTCTCAGCGTTTTGAGAAAAGCCATGCCTTTCAGTTTCGGAAGATGAATATCGAGGAACAGAAGGTCGATACTCTGTTCCTGCAGGTAGTCTGCTGCAAGAAAGGCATTCTTGAATGTACCCCGAAGCTCAAGAAACGGCACCTGTGAGATATAATCCGACAACACCTTGACCGCCAGGGGTTCATCTTCGATGATGATACAACGGAGATTAGACATGGCTCGCCAGATTAATTTTGAGAATAGCGGTAAACTCGGATTTGCCTTGTTGGACAGAGAGATTGTACTCCGTGTAGAGCAATTCCAGCTGCCGACGCAGGTTAGAAAGACCAATATGTTCTTTCCCTTCCTCTTCTCTCCCGGGGAGTGATTCAACGGAGTTCTTCACGGTGAACGACAACTGTCGCTGACGCAGCGACAGATGAATATCGATGAAAGGAAGAGTCCTGGTTTCAGCCGCACCGTGTTTGAAGGCATTTTCCACCAGGGGAATGAGGAGCAGAGGCGGTACCGCTTGTTTCATATCTTCAATATCATAGTTGAAATTGATACGTAAGGAATCATCGTACCGCAATTGTTCAAGTGCTACGTAGTCGCCGATGATCTTGAGTTCCTGTTCGATACTGATATACTGCCCACCGGTCTCATACAATGTAAAACGCAATATTTTCGACAGACGGAGAATTGATTCCGGGGCCAGATCGGACTTGTCTCTTGCCAAGGAGTATATGTTGTTCAGCGTGTTGAATAAGAAATGCGGGTTCGTTTGCGACTTGAGGTAGTTCAATTCTGCCTGCTGCTTTTCGATGAGCAGTTGCTGCGCGATGTGTTTCAATTTGTTGTGATCATAAAAGTGCCTGATAACTCCAAAAAGGAAGATCGAGAAAAAGGAATAGGGAAAGCCGTAATCGACACCCTCCATGACTGAAGCGAATGTTCTTAAAGCAACATAAAGATGCAGTTGGATCCCGATAGCCCTCCAGGCATACAGGCCAAAAGAATATAACATTAACTGAATCCAAAACAGGAAAAGGAAGAAGAGAATCTTGGAAAGGATATTCTTCCTTCGCCTGATAAAAGGCAGGGTATACTCGAAAAAGATGAAATTGACGACAACAATATAGACGATTCGCCAGATGTTGTTCAACAAACGCGCCGGAACGTTGTCTCCGAAACTTGCCACATCGATCAACAGTCCCAGTGATAAATAGGCAAGTCCTATCCAGAGATACAATTGAAAGCGATTTCTGTCGAATGATATCTTCATTCTGCTATCGGGTGAGATGCCTGCTGGTACATCTTTCGCTTTGTCGTGTTACGGTCCATAGAATTGATTTTGCGGTATACGAACAACCCGTTAACGTCAATCAGAAAAACGGGAAATTCCGTATCGTTAGTATCACTCGAGCCCGGAAACTCTTCGCGGGATCAACTGATCGTCGCTGGGATGGCGTTCAGACCGCAATGAAGAAGTAAGAACCCCGGAATATAACAAAAAACATTCAAACGAAAGGAGCACAAACTGATGAATCTTCTGAAGTATTGCTTCCTCCTTGCCATTGCAGGCTGCCTGCTCGCGGTGCAGCTGGTGATCGCGGAAGACGGGGTCAAGGGAAATCTCGTCACGGTCGGCTGGCTTGAGAAAAATCTTAAGAATGCCGATGTGGTGATCCTCGACGCGTCACCATCCCAGATCTACAGTGCAAAACATATCCCCGGCGCAATCAACTACGACATCTTCACCTACGGCGTCCGGGAACTGCCGATCGCTGAAATAGAAAAACGTCTCCAGGCTTGGGGAATCAGTCCGGGGAAGAAGATCGTCATGTACGATCAGGGGGGCACCTATATGGCCACTCGGCTCCTTTTCTCCCTCGATTATTACGGCTTCCCGGCAAAAGACCTCTACATCCTGGACGGTGGACTCTCGAAGTGGCAGGAGGCAGGATTGCCGGTAACAAAGGAACCTTCACCTGCTCCAAAGAAAGGTTCTTTCACCATCAGGAAGCTGAACGAAGATGCAAAGGTCGAGCTGCCGGAATTCCTTACCGCATCCGGAGATCCCCTCAACAATGTTTTATTGGAGGCACTGGAGCCGAGTTGGCATTTTGGAGGACTCGAGTTCTTTAACAGGCCTGGCCATATCCCCAATGCCATCATGATTCCCGGCGCCGATTTTTTCAATCCGGACAAGACCTTCAAATCCGCCGAAGAAATAGAGAAGATGATGGCCTATTTCGACATCAGGCCTGAACAAGGGGTTTATACCCATTGCGGGGGCGGAATAGCCGCGAGTTTGCCGTTCTTCGCACTGAAGTTTCTCCTGGACTACCCCAAGGTAAAACTCTATCAGGGCTCGCAGCTGGAATGGCTCTCCGATCAACGGGAACTGCCTATGTGGACGTATGATGCCCCGTTTCTGATGAGGGAAACAAGATGGCTGCAAACTTGGGGGGGCAGAATGATGAGGATGTACGGAGTCTCTCAAGTCAGCGTCGTGGATGTGCGGCCCGCAGAGGCTTTCAATCAGGGTCATCTCCCTTTTGCAGTCAACATCCCGGCAGATGTGTTCAAGAACAATATCATGGATCCCGACAATCTCGCTAAGATACTGGGTCCGGCCGGCGTCGATGCGTCTCACGAAGCGGTGGTGGTTTCAGGCGCAGGGTTGACCAAAGAATCGGCACTGGCGTTCGTGATGTTGGAGAAGTTGGGACAGAAAAAAGTATCTGTCTTCATGGACTCCCTGGGTCGAGGGGCACAAGCTGGTTTTGCTGTGACAAAGGATGTCACTGTTGTCGGCCCCAAAAAGGGACCCGGCGATTTATCCATACCTCCCACCACGTATCCCGGGAATTCACGCAACGAGATCATTATTGCGGACCCGAAGAGCACCCGGGGAAATTATCCCAAGATATTTATTGCATCGGGTCAAACGATGGCTGCCAAAACCCAGGATGACAAAGTTGTCCATGTCCCGTACTTGGATCTCCTGAATGGTGACGGCACGCCCAAAGCCGCGAAAGATATCTGGAACATCCTGACCAAGGCAGGGGTCCCCCGGTATGCGGAGCTTGTTTGCTTCTCCGATGACCCCGGTGAGGCGGCAGCGAACTATTTCATTCTCAAGCTGATGGGCTATCCTGATGTAAAGGTATTGGTGATGTAACTGAGACCACCGCGCATGAAGCATGAGAAGCGGCCTCAAGACCCCTCTTGTTTTCTTGCCACAAAAATGCCAGAAAGCACAAAGTCTCTTGGTGTTTGATTTTGACGGTTGTTAGCGCAACTCTGTTCTGTACAGCATAGTTCCAATAAGTAACGTGCTAACGCACGCTTTAGTTATACGCCTTCGGCCCTCCGGCTGTGCATTTTGTGCGTTTTTGTGGCCAAATCGTTTTTCAGATGGCTTCTGGAGACTATGCAGACACCAAAGCCGTACATGAATCCGTATCTCGCCGGGATTGGACTGGGACTCGTCCTGCTTGCGGCATTTGTCGTGATGGGGCGCGGACTCGGGGCATCGGGCGCATTGAGTTCGTTCGTGACCCTTGGAGTGAATGCCGCTGCGCCGGCCCACGCGCAGACGAACGCGTTTTACAGAGAGTATCTCGCCACGCCGAACGGTAATCCGCTTAACGACTGGCTTGTGTATGAGATCGGCGGTGTGCTCATCGGCGGATTGATTTCGGGATTGATCGCAGGGCGTGTCGGACGGAAGGTGGATAAAGGGCCGCGAATCACCATCTCCACGAGGATGGTGTACGCTTTTGGCGGCGGCATCCTGATGGGCCTGGGATCGAAGATGGCCCGTGGGTGCACGAGCGGACAAGCGTTAACCGGCGGTGCATTACTGAGCGTGGGAAGCTGGGTCTTCATGATCGCAGTCTTTGCCAGCGCCTACGCGGTCGCGTATCTCTTCAGAAGACAATGGACATAGAATGAATGCACCATTGTATCAGTTCGGATTGTTCGGGAACGATACGGCTCTCCTCCTCGCGGTGCCGATCGGTATCGGGTTCGGATTCTTCCTGGAGCAGGCGGGATTCGGCAGCAGCGTAAAACTGGCTCAGCAGTTTTATCTCCGTGATCTGACTGTCTTCAAAGTGATGTTCACGGCGATCGTGACTGCAATGCTCGGTCTCTTCTGGCTTTCGTGGATCGGATTCGTCGATTTATCGCTCGTTCGGGTTTTGCCGACGTACCTTGTCCCGCAATTTGCCGGCGGCCTGGTGTTCGGCGTGGGATTCGTGATGGGGGGATATTGTCCCGGCACTTGTTGCGTGGCAGCAGTGACAGGAAAAATGGACGGATGGATCAATCTCACCGGAATGTTTGCGGGCATTTTTCTCTTTGGAGAACTGTTTCCATTCCTGGAAGCTTGGTATTCATCGACACCGATGGGAGAGATCACATTGTCGCAGGTTTTCAATCTGTCACAAGGCACCACGGTTCTGCTGATCGTTCTCGCTGCAATTGCGGGATTCTATGGTGCGGAAAAGCTCGAAGCAAGGTTTCGTTCTGTTGGATCATGAAGATTGCTTTATCTTCCCGATGAAATTTATCGGGACTCGTCGCTATGACAATTCTGTTCGTGATGACTCTCAATAAAATCCTCGCCTCCATTGCATTGATCCTCGCCTTGCTTGCCGCGTTCATCGGCATACCGACCCGAGAGGATCGTCACCTGAAGGAAATTGCCCTGCTCATAGAAACCGAAGGGGATCACGTCACCCCGCTTGAACTTGCCGAACAGATTTATGCAGGCAGGAGCATCCGATTGATCGATCTTCGGGATTCTCTCTCGCATGTTCGTCAACATATCGTCAACTCTGAGATGATGTCCGTTCAACAATTGTTGAATCACGGCATAAAGAGAAATGAGATGGTGGTATTGTATTCCGAAGGGGGCATTCATGCATCACAAGCGTGGATCTTGTTGAAAATGCAGCGCTATGATAGTGTCTATACCCTGCTCGGAGGATTTCAAGGATGGAAAGAGGAAATTCTCTATCCGACATTGAATGCAGGTGCAACAGCGGCAGAGACGCAAGGCGTTGAGCGGCGGAAAATGTTGAGCCTGTTCTTTGGTGGAGAGCCATCCCTCACTTCGCAAGAGAGTTCAAAACGGAAATCCGCCCGGCAAAACAATTCGCCACCGAAGCAGAAGCCACCGGTATAGGTTAAAAAGGAAGAAGAAGAACTCCGGTATCGGTGTTGAAGGATGAGGGTTGTTACGATGCTTTGTTCTGCGTAAATTTGAGATTCAGGGTAATGCCCACCTCTTTGCCCACCGTCGCACCGCCGGCTTCCGGTAGCGCATTCCACTTTAATCCGTACTCAAACCGATTGATCGCTGTCGTGGCCTTGAATCCGGCCTTCATGTTGCCCCAAGGGTCCTTAATCGTACCGCCAAAGACGACCGCAAAGGTCACCCGCCTGGTGACATCACGGGATAATTAATACAGTTATCCCATGGTAACACGATTGCTTGCAGGAGAGAGAGGGGGTATTTTCCGGCGAGGACCAAAGTGCCGGAGGCGATTGCAGGAGCGGGCATGATGGTGCCGAGTCTCAAAAGCTGAGGTCAATAAGAGTGATCAATCCGGTGAGGACAAGCCAACTGGCGGGCAGCAGCATTCGGAGTTTTTGGATGCTTCCATGTTGGTTCCTCCGTTCGTTGGCCGCTTTTCCGCTTTAAGGTCCGGCTATGATGCAGCGATTATCTCTTTGTCCTTGATTGCCTGGGCCTCAATCGTACACCACGCCTGAAAAGCGATCTTCGTGACGTCGGTCTTGTTGAGTCCGTATGGATAGGATGCGGCAAAATTCTTCATGATGTGGTCGAGAAACATGTTGAAATCCATGACGTTGACCTTTCCTGGTATGTGACGGTCATCTCTCGGTGGGATAACCCCACATTCAATATGGTCATTCGCTGGGGAGTATCACAGTGAATTCGCAGGCTCGGGGATGTCGGGAGGGTCTGGAAGGCCGGAGGGGACTTTTTGGACAAAAAAAGGCAGGGAGAGCGTGAAGCCCTCCCTGCCGTCAACATCAGATCTTAACAGGTTCGTGTTTCAGTTCCTTCAGAACGTCGTCCACATTCACTCCCAGCCCCTTCGCCACCGCCGTCCCGAGCTTCGCGTCCGCCCGGAAGAAATGGCAGAGTTGACGGTTGACGATGAGGTCCTTGTTGGGACCGGTGATTCCGCTCATCGCTCCGACGATATTGGAGACCAGGTTGTGCCTGTCATAGTCATTCATGGCCTTGTTGAACAACAATCCCGGTTGAGTGAAATGGTCGTCGTCGTTGGCGCCGTTCCGGTCGTACCAATCGGCGACGGTGCTGTCCAACTGCATGGGCGTCTCTTTGTACTGCGGGTCTGGACGGATGTCATCGAAGCTATTGGGGTAATAGTTCGGGTCGCTTCCGCCGTTTCCATCCACGCGCATGGAGCCGTCGCGCTGGTAGTTTGCCACCATGTAGGGGCACCGGTTGACGGGTATTTGTTCATAGTTCGCGCCCAGACGATAACGATGAGCGTCCGGATAGGAGAGGAGACGTCCTTGAAGCATCTTGTCAGGAGAATAGCTGATGCCGTCAACGACGTGGGCCGGCGCGAAGGCCGATTGTTCCACATCGGCAAAGTAGTTCTTCGGTATCTCATTCAGCTCCATCACACCCACTTCCATCAGCGGAAAGTCCTTGTGCGGCCAGATCTTCGTGAGGTCGAACGGGTTGAACGGAAACTGCTTTGCCTGTTCATCCGTCATCACCTGGATCTTCAGCGTCCACCTGGGGAAGTCCCTCTTTTCAATCGATTCCACAAGATCCCGTTGTGCGAAGTCAGGGTCTTTGCCCTTCATCTCCGCTGCCTCCCGGTCTGTGAAATTCTTGATGCCCTGCTGTGTCTTAAAGTGGAACTTCACCCACACCTTTTCATTCTTTGCATTGATCATGGAGTAAGTATGACTTCCGAACCCGTGCATGTGGCGGTGGCCAAACGGAGTACCCCTGTCGCTCATGAGGATGAGCACCTGATGAAGGCTCTCGGGATTCAGGCTCCAATAATCCCACATCATCGTCGGACTTTTGCAATTCGTTTGAGGATCGCGTTTTTGCGTATGGATGAAATCATCGAACTTCTTCGGGTCTTTGATGAAGAAGACCGGAGTGTTGTTTCCGACCAGATCCCAGTTCCCCTCCTCGGTATAGAATTTCAAGGCAAAACCACGGGGGTCCCTCTCCGTGTCGGCACTCCCTTTTTCGCCCCCCACCGTGCTGAATCGCGCGAAAACCTTCGTCTGCTTGCCTATCTTGTTAAATAGTTTGGCGCGGGTATATTTTGAAATGTCATGGGTGACGGTGAGGGTCCCGAATGCCCCGCTCCCCTTGGCGTGGACGACCCTCTCGGGGATGCGTTCCCTGTTAAAGTGAGCCATCTTTTCATGGTAAATGTAATCCTGCAAGAGCAGGGGTCCGCGCGGACCCACGCTCATCGTGTCTTCATGTTCCACATAGGGCTTTCCGGATGCGGTGCTCAGTGTGCGTTTCTTTTCCATGGCTTTCGCTCCTTGTTGATCAACGATGTTTGATTTCTGGAGATCTTCCTGCTGGCTTACATTAAGCATATTTGATGAAAAATTCCATGGCACCTTCAGCGGCAGATGTTGCGTCGGTGCCGTTCGACGGAATTGAATCCTGACACCTTTCTCAGCCTTCGTGGGCGGGGGTTAGAAGATCCCGTTTACCTGCCAGGGTGAAGCGGGGCGAGGAAACCTTACGGGACTTCCTCCGTAATACTCCTCGAAACTTTTCGAAAGGTATGACCTGATGCGCACAATTCTCTACGTTCTGGGTGGAGTGGCGGGATTGTTCCTCGTTGTCACCTCCGCCATTATGGGACCCTACTATCTCGAGGTTCAACATTTCCCCGCCGATTCATCTGCGGGGTATTTTGCCGATTTCTACCTTTATGTTTCGCCTGCCGCCCGGGACGCGGTCGAATCAGGCAAACCGGTCGCGATTCTCGTTCAACCGAACAATTCCGGGACGAATTCGGACGATCCCGGCATCCATCGAAAGGATGCATGGTGGACCGGCTTTGAACGCAAGAGCATTGCCGATGAACTTGGCGTTGTACTCCTGGTGCCCGCTTTTATCCGCCCTGGGGGAGACTGGCGTATTTACACACACGCGCTTGACCGGGAGGTTCTGACCACCAGGCGTCGGGATCTGGCACGGCTCGATCTGCAACTCATCGCTATGATAGAGTACGCCCGCGCTGAACTTGGGAGGGAGGGGATCCTGACCGATGAGAAGATCTTGCTCCAGGGTTTTTCTGCCAGCGGGATGTTTGCAAACCGGTTTGCCGCACTTCACCCGAGGCGGGTCAGGGCTGTCACGGTGGGATCCCCAGGGGGATGGCCCATCGCTCCACTCAGCACCTGGAACGACCAAAGACTTGTCTATCCCATCGGTGTCGCGGATCTTGAGGAACTGACAGGAATACCGTTCGATTCCGTCGCGTACAGGGCCGTCCCCCAGCTCATTTACATGGGCTCATTGGACGACAACGACAGCGTGGACTTCCGTGATGGTTGGGATGAGGAACCGGCTGCGTTGATCGATCAGCTCTTCGGGACCGATCCTCTCTCACGTTGGGAAGTCAGCCGATCCCTTTACGAACGATCCGGTGCGAACGCCCGGTTTCTCCTCGTGGAAGGGGTGGGGCATGACAGGAAGCAACTTCAGGATTCCTCAACACAATTCTTTGCGGGCCTGCAGAGGCAGTGACCGCAAAAAATCAATGTAACCATGATGATTCTCAAATAGGGATAATCGGGATTCGAGCCCTGCGTCGGCAAGTTTGTTTTGAGAACAAGTTGGAGAGCGGCGAGACAATGAAGCGTGGGCCCTTGTGCTGGGTGCCTGATCATCATGGTGGTGAGCAGGGAGCCGATGTTTTCTTGAAGGGACACTGACAGTACCGCCCGCCGTCTCACCATGATCCATCAACCAACCTTCCGCAAACCTCGGCGGCGAGTCAGCCATCACGTCGAGGCGCAAGTCATTCCTGACAAAGGATTAACTACTCTTTCATCCCTTTAGACTATGGCGCATCCCCTCGAACATCGGTATACTCATTCATCACCGGAGGAAATTCTCTTCCGTTGAGCGACCGAAGGAAACGTTTGCGGATCAACGCTTGAAAGAAAGAGATCTCGCAGAATGAACTGGGTTCCAATGAAAAAAGAGTGGAAGCACCGAAGAGGAAAGGCAGTGAATCTTCGTGGCAAAGTAAAGCACGACGAATGCACCGCCATCTCCTAGCATCGTTACTTCTCGGATCCATCCCCGTCCATTCTTCACTTCTCTAAACTCTTCTTCCTGGCTGCATCGATCGCTCCCTAAATTTGTGGGAACAGTTGTAAAGACCCCAGGAGGTTGTCATGAGGGTAGCGATCATAGGCATCGTCGCCATTCTTCTCATCGCGCACCAATCAGAATCGTTCGCGCAAGTCCCCCGCACTATTACCTATCAGGGAATAATCCAAAAAGCCGGCATCCCCTTTACTGGTGATGGTGTCTTCACGTTCACTCTCTATGAGCGTGCCACAGCCGTATGGAACAGTCAGTCCATGACAATCCATGTCATAGGAGGTCTCTTCAGCACGGTGCTTGGACCGTTTCCCGAATCGATGCAATTCAGCGCAATCGACTCTCTCGGTGTCACATTCGATGGAACTGAATTATCACCCAGGATCGCATTCACCTCGGTCCCTTACAGCCTTTACTCCTTGCGAGCGGCCTTCGCAGATTCTTCGAACTCTCTGGGACCAAAGGGCGATCGAGGTTTGCAAGGAGTCAAGGGTGATACAGGCACCATTGGATCACAGGGATTGAAAGGTGATCAAGGATCGAAGGGCGATCCAGGTTCGCAAGGAGTCAAAGGTGATTCTGGAACTGCTGGATCACAGGGATTGAAAGGTGATCAAGGATCGAAGGGCGTCAAGGGTGATTCAGGAAGTATTGGATCACAGGGACTGAAAGGTGATCAAGGATCGAAAGGCGACCCAGGTTTGCAGGGAGCTAAAGGTGATTCAGGCACTATTGGATCACAGGGATTGAAAGGTGATCAAGGATCGAAGGGCGACCCAGGTTTGCAGGGAGCTAAAGGTGATCCAGGTTCGCAGGGCGTCAAGGGTGATTCAGGAAGTATTGGAT
>DKJQ01000326.1:5232-5678 GCA_002454845.1 Ignavibacteria bacterium UBA6688 | reverse complement strand
CCACCCCTTCGGGGCAGGTCGGAGAACCAGCCCCGCGATGAGCGTGGGCTTTATCCATGATCAAGAAATGGTGGAGATGGTTTGAATGAACTACCAGACAATACTCTTTGAAGTGAATAGTACCGTTGCACAGATTACGATCAACCGGCCCGACAGACTGAACGCACTCAACGCCCAGGCCAAATCGGAACTCCGGGATGTTCTGGAACAGTGCAAGAGCAGCGACGCGGTCTCGGTTGTCATTCTCACCGGGGTGGGGGAGAAGGCTTTCGTTGCCGGGACCGATATCAAGGAGCTCACGGAGCTGAGCACCGAAACCGGAAAAGCGTTTTCGCAAGGGGGGCAATCGGTCTTCGACCTGGTCGAGAATCTTGGGAAGCCGGTTATCGCCGCCGTGAATGGGTATGCCCTTGGCGGGGGTATGGAGTTGGCGCTCGCCTGCCACA
>DKJQ01000326.1:0-5171 GCA_002454845.1 Ignavibacteria bacterium UBA6688 | reverse complement strand
GCCTGCCACATCCGGATTGCCGCAGAGAACGCCAAGTTCGGGCAACCGGAGGTGAACCTCGGGATCATTCCGGGGTACGGAGGAACGCAGAGACTTGCCCGGCTTGTCGGGACGGGAAAAGCGATGGAACTGATCCTCACCGGCGACGCGATCGGTGCACAGGAGGCATGGAGGATCGGCTTGGTCAATCAAGTGGTCCCGGTGCCGGAATTGATGAGCACTGCCAACGCGATGGCGCAAAAGATTGCCTCCAAAGGACAACTCGCGATCCGTATGGCACTGAAGGCGGTGAATATGACCCAGGAGACGACCCTGACGGACGGTCAGGCTTTGGAGGCCAGTCTCTTCGGCCTTTGTTGCGGAACGGAGGATTTCAAGGAAGGGACGAAAGCCTTTTTGGAGAAGAGGAAGCCCGAGTTCAAGAACAGATAAGATGAGTTATTGCCCGAATATTGAACCACGTGATACCTTTATCAGTGTTCATCCGTGCGTCATCGGTGGTAAAAAAGAGGAGTCTTCCTTTGAGGAATGAACGACAGGAGCAATGCGAATAAAGAATGAGCCAGACGAAGAAACCAGGCGTTGATCAAACGAAACTTATGGAGAAGATCGTCTCGCTCGCCAAGCGACGGGGGTATGTATTTCAATCGAGCGAGATCTACGGCGGGCTGAACGGCTGCTGGGACTACGGTCCGTTGGGCGTGGAGATGCTCAACAACCTCAAGCAGCAGTGGTGGAAGAACATGACGTACCGCGAAAACGTCGAGGGAATCGATGCCTCGATCCTGATGCACCCGCGCGTCTGGGAGGCGTCCGGACACGTTGAGAATTTCGCCGACCCGATGGTCGACTGCAAGCAATGTAAGGCACGGTATCGCCTGGACGTGCTGTTCGACGATCTTTCCCTCAAACGTAAAAAGGAAGCGCTCCGGGAGCTCCACCCCGGCAAGTTCGACGGTCAATTGAAGGACGAGGTTGTTACGGAAGAATTCAACACGCTGATCGCCACCGATGCCTCTTCCGCCGAAGTGGCCAAAGTCCTCTCCTGCCCGAACTGTGGCAACAAAGGGACCTTCACTGAAGCGCGTAAGTTCAACCTGATGTTCAAGACGTTCGTCGGTCCGGTAGAGGATTCGTCTTCCGTCGTCTTCCTTCGTCCGGAAACAGCCCAGGGTATCTTTGTCAACTTCCTCAATGTCCAGTCTGCCTCGCGCCTGAAGATTCCGTTCGGCATCGCGCAGATCGGAAAAGCATTCCGCAACGAGATCAATACCAGGAACTTCCTCTTCCGGACACGCGAGTTCGAGCAGATGGAGATGCAGTTCTTCGTCAAGCCCGGGACCGACGACGAGTGGTTTGAATACTGGCGCGCCGAACGTCTGCAATGGTTTCACGATCTGGGGATGACGAAAGAAAAGCTCCAATGGCATCAGCACCCCCCCGACAAGCTCGCCCATTATGCAAAGGATGCCTACGACATTGAATATCAGTTCCCCTTCGGTTGGGGGGAGATTGAAGGCGTTCATAATCGCACGGACTATGATCTCTCACGACATGAGGAATTCTCCGGAAAAGGGATGAAATATTTCGATGAACAATCGAAGGAGAAGTTTACCCCGTTCGTGATCGAAACCTCGGTTGGAGCGAGCCGGTCCTTCATGGCGTTTTTGGTTGACGCGTACGCGGAGGAGGAGGCGCCGACAGCGGAGGGAGGGGTTGAAACGCGTGTGGTGTTGCGATTACATCCCAAGCTGGCGCCGACGAAGGCTGCCATTCTTCCCCTTGTCAACCGGGACGGGATGCCGGAGCTGGCGCGGAAACTGGAGGCAGATCTACGCCGGTCATTCCGCGTCTTCTATGACGACAGCGGCGCGGTGGGCAGAAGGTATCGACGTCAGGATGAAGCGGGGACGCCGTACTGTCTTACCATTGATTCTCAAACCCTCCAGGACCAAACAGTGACGATTCGGGACCGGGATTCCATGCTGCAGGAACGCATCCCGCTCGATCAGGTCCGCTCGATTATCCTCGAGAGGTTGATGTAGGTCGACATGAGAAACAACTGGAATGGAAGGGAGGGACAACAGCACTTGCCCGGCCGGCGGACCTTCGGCGGTTTCCTTGCACTCCTTTTGTTTCTGTCAGCGGCCACAAGTCAGCTCCACGCCCAGTGGATTGACGATCCCGCGGTCGACGCGAGGATCCTCAAAGGTATCGAGTCTATTTACAGCATCGAGTTTGAGAAGGCGGACGCAGAGTTTACGGAAGTCATTCGTTTGCAGCCGGACCATCCTGCCGGCTATTTTTTTCAGGCAATGACTCAGTGGTGGAGGATCCTGAGCGATTTTGAGGATGAGTCGCAAGACGAACGCTTCCTGGCCATGCTCGAGAATGTTGTGGAGGTGTGTGAACGGAGGCTCAGGAAAAACAGGAACGATGTGGCGGCACTGTTTTTCAAAGGAGGGGCGGTCGGGTTTCGCGGAAGATTGAGAGTCAACCGGGGAAAATGGCTCGCAGCCGCGAATGACGGAGTGACGGCCCTTTCTGCGATCCGCAAGGCAAACGAGCTGGAACCGAACAACAGCGATGTCCTCCTCGGCATGGGAATCTATAATTACTACGCGAAACTTGTCCCGGAACAATACCCGATCCTGAAGCCGGTGATGCTGTTCCTTCCCGCCGGGGACAAACAGAAGGGGTTGGAGCAACTGGAGCACGCCGCGCAGGAGGCGCGGTACGCGAAAGTCGAAGCCATGTATTTCCTGCTTCAGACGTATTTTTCTTATGAGAAGAACTTTACGAAGTCCCTCGAACTTGCCTCCACGCTTCGTTCCCTCTACCCGGGAAATCCCGTTTTTCACAGGATGTACGGAAGATGTTTCGTCAGTTTGGGCAACTGGGGGGAGGTCCGGCGGGTGTTCGGGGAGGTGGAGGAACGGTTCCGGACCGGGAACGCGGGATATAACACGCATGACGGGAGGGAAGCCCACTACTATCTCGGTCGATACCACTTTGTCTCGGGCGACCTGACCGGGGCGCTTCAGGATTTCTATCGGTGCGATGAGCTCTCACGCAAGATCGACAAGAATGGGGCCTCGGGCTTCATGTCGATGACCAACCTCACCATCGGAATGATTTACGACCTCCAGGGGCGGAGAAGCTCTGCCCAGGCACAGTATCAGAAGGTCCTGATGATGAAAGAATACAACCGGACCCACACCGACGCACGCCATTTTCTTAAGACGCCGTACAAACGATAAGTATGACTTCCCAGATTCTGCTGTTCGGGCTGATCGCCGCTCTTGCCGAAGTGCTGGGAGGCGCGATCATCTATTTCAAAACATCCTGGCCAAGGCGGGCGCAGGAGATTTTGCTGGCGCTCGGGGCGGGATTTATCCTCGCCCTGGTGTTCCTCAAGCTCATCCCCGCAAGCATAGCCGCGGTTGGGGAGACGGCGTCTCTCTACTTTATCCTCGGTTTTGCGCTGATCCATTTCTTCGAGCACGCCATCGTCGGCCATCTCCATTTTGGCGAGGAGACACATCCTGAAGCCATGGTGTCAAAACGGGCGAGCATCTCTGCCTTCTCGGGATTGTTCATCCACGCCTTTTTTGACGGTGTCTCGATCTCTGTCGGCATGAAATTTGATTTTTTGATCGGCCTTCTTGTCTTCCTGGCCGTGTTGCTCCATAAGCTGCCCGAGGGGATGACGATCGGCTCCATCATGGTCGCTTCGGGGTTCCCAAGGAAAATAGTCCTCTCCTCTTCCGTGGGTCTCGGTTTGGCGACGATGTTGGGGGTTGGAACGGTGTTTATCTTCAACGAGGTCGGCCCGGAAGCAACGGGGATTGCGTTCGCCATCTCTGCCGGGGCGGCGGTGTACGTCGGGGCCAGCGACCTGATCCCCGAGATCAACAAGTCGGAAAACCGGATCCCTCCGTTGGTGGTGTTTGTCGGGATGATCCTATTTTACGTCAGTGAAATCCTGCTGGAAGGATTGGTTCGGTAGTACGGAAGAGGAGGGTGCTCAAAAGCGACCTGGGAGTTTCTTCTCTCTGTGACCCTGTGGCAAGATTTCTCGTTTCAAGCCCTAGAAACTCGTCGCGATCGAAACGCGATGCAGGCCGCCAATCTTGCCGTATGAGTTGAAGGCGTAATCGACCAGGTATTCCCCGATCGCTATGCCGCCCCCGAGCGCAAATCCTGCAAGCCCGGCGCTGTTTCCCAGCTTCAATTCCTTGCGTTGTTCGTTGTTATAGCCCAGCCGCAATCGGACCGATTCGCTCATCAGGAATTCCGCCCCCAGAGAGAAGGAAGAAAAACGATCCAGGAATGCCCCCTGGGATTCGTTCAGCTTGTGGAAATTGAGGTTGAGCAAAACGGGGAGGTGTTCGGGGCGCTTGGTAATGCCGACTTTCAGATCGAGCGGGAGCGACTCGCGCGTTTCGATGTAGGAATTGATCTGGGTGCCCAGATTGAGAATGCTGGCGCCGATGGTGATGTTCTCGGAAGGGATCTGGTAGAGCACCCCGAGGTCGAGGGCAACCGCGGCCGATTTGCTGTTGGCGATGGAAGAATAAATGAATTTGACTCCAACGCCGAAGGTGGTCACTTCGTCAAACTGGCGTCCGATCCCTGCGACGAACGCGAGATCCGTCGCTCCAAACGTCCCCAACTCGTTGAACGACTCATCGGTCTCCGTAAAGGAACCGTAATCCACAAAAATGATCCCGGCGGCGACGGTTCCGACGTCCTCAATGTGTTGGCCGTAGGAAATGTGTCCACCGTTGACATCGAGGAGATGCTTCAGGAACCCCGCGGATGCGGAGGGTTTGGTGAGGGTAGGAAGCGCCGCAGGATTGTAAAAGACCAGGTTCGGGTCGTTCATCATGGACACGAAGCTGCCGTTCAGTCCGGCGGCCCGTGCTCCAACTTCATTGCGGAGGAAGTTGTAAGTCCCACCTCCCTCGGCAAGAGCGATAAGTGGGAGGGAGAGAAAAAGAACGACATACGGTAGAAAACGTCGCATCGGACGCTAATCTACCCAAATAAGGAAAGAATTGCAAGGAACGGCAGGGTGCATTCCGACCTCAGGCTTCATTTGCAACTCACCCCCTTTTTAATTATCTTGATAACCCATTGTTCATCATCTGGAGAGAGTATCATGAAGC
>DKJQ01000152.1 GCA_002454845.1 Ignavibacteria bacterium UBA6688 | reverse complement strand
GAATTGTCATATGGTTTCTGAATCGAAAATAAAAAAATTCGAAGTGCGGAAGGAATCGTTTTCCTGATCACGCGTCCTCAAACGATCAAGGTGGTATAACTCTTGAGATTGGTTCATCCATCCATCATCAGTATTTTACTTCTGATCTCCATGTCTACCCGTGCCCAGAATGTAAATTGGGTTGAGTCGACCCTGGCCTCCATGACCCTGGAGGAGAAGGTGGGACAGTTATTCATTGCGGACCTCATTGCGGTGTATTCCCACCACGAGAGCGAAAACTATCGCCTCGCGAAAGAGCGGGTCATCAGGCATCACGTCGGAGGATTTGTGATTGCCGGAGGGACCGTATCCGACATTGCACTGATGACCAACGCGCTGCAAAAACTCTCCCGAACACCCCTTCTCATCAATGCCGACCTTGAAGGAGGGCTTTGGTTCCTTCACCCGTACCGTTGGGTGCGTGGACGGGCCCCCGAGTTACCCCGGTACGTCAGTGGCGGAGGAACGGTGTTCCCATCGGCGATGGGAATCGGCGCAACGGGCGATGTGAAGCATGCGTACGAATTTGGTCGTGTGACCGCGCGCGAATCGCGGGCGGTGGGAATTCACTGGTCCAACACCCCCGTAGCTGATGTCAACAACAATGCAAGGAATCCCATCATCAACACCCGCTCGTTCGGAGAAGATCCGGATCGGGTAGCAGCAATGGTGGAGGCCTACGTCAGGGGTTTGCAGGAGGAGAAAATGTTGGCGACCCTCAAACATTTTCCCGGTCACGGAGACACGGAAGAGGATACGCACATGAAATTACCGGTCCTCCCGTTTAATCGGGAAAGGCTTGAGAAAGTGGAGTTGGTGCCGTTCAAAGCCGGGATCGCGGCAGGAGCGAAAGCTGTCATGACTTCCCACCTTGCCCTTCCTCAACTCGATCCGGGCGGCCGTCCCGCTACTCTTTCCCCGACAATTCTCACGGGTCTATTGCGAAAAAGCCTCAGTTTTCAGGGTATTGTCATTACTGATGGGATGACCATGCAGGGGATCACCGATCATTATACCGCCGGGGAGGCTGCCGTGCTGGCGATCGAAGCCGGAGCTGATGTCGTACTGGTCCCTTCGGATTTTCGGGAGGCGTACACAGGGGTTCTCTCTGCTGTTCAATCGGGAAGAATCAGCTCTACGCGCTTGGAGGAATCGGTCCGCAGGATTCTTGAGGCGAAGTCGTGGGTGGGTCTGGACCGCAATCGGTTTGTCGATATTCAAGCGATCTCCAGGGAGGTCGCGGCCCCCGAATCGGAGGCCTTGGCAACATCGGCCTTTCAAGCCTCCGTGACACTCTTGCGAAACGCAAAGAACACAGTTCCGCTGAAAGTCGGTACCAAGGTGCATGTCGTGACGATCAGTGATGAGCCGGACAGACAGATCGGTGAAGCCCTGCATACCGTTTTGCAGGCACGCGATTCCACAGCGATGCTTTCCAGGCTTTCGAATGTCACGGGAAGCGAAGAGATTGCGCGCATGCTCAAACAACTCCCCTCATCCGATATTGTGGTGGTGGGGATCTATCTGTCGGTTGGATCATGGAAGGGGACGCCTGGGTTCTCGAAACAAATCCGGAATTTCATCACGGCCCTCGGATCCCGGAGAAAGCCGGTGGCGATAGTAACGTTCGGCGATCCGTACGTGTTCGGCAAGCTTCCCTCCACGGACGTCATGATTGCTGCGTACTCCGGGTGGCGGAAGTCCGAAGAAGCGGTCGCAAAAGTACTCATCGGTGCTGTCGGAACCACCGGGAAACTCCCTGTGACCATTCCCGGCAAATTCAAAGCAGGTGAAGGCATTCAACTTCCACCATCAGGCGGTGGTATGGAGGTACGATGACACTGGCAACATCGTTCCTTGGGCTGCAGCTGCAAAGCCCGTTACTTATTGCATCGGGGCCTGCGAGTCATGACGTAAACCAAGTCGCGCTTGCTGAGGAGCAGCATATCGGAGCCATCGTGCTCAAAACGGTGTGTTCGGACAAGTACGACCACATGCGCTACTGGCCACGACCGCGTTATAAGCTTCTCGACTGGGACAAACAGATCAGTGGCCGCTCGAAGTACTTTACACTGTATTCCTACGAACAGGGATACAGTGGCACGCTGCTGGATTACTGGGATTTCATACGAGCCTGTAAAGATCACGCAACGGTACCGATCGTCGGCAGTATCTTCGCCGATATTGCCGATGACTGGAAGGAACTCGCGCTCAAGGTTCAGGAGAGCGGTGCGGATGCCGTGGAGCTGGACATCTCGTCGCCGCACCGACCGGGTAGCCTGGACTTTGAGACGACGTTCGTTGCCGCCATCGACGCCGTCGTGAAGGCCCTCCGGATTCCGGTTCTTGTCAAACTTGGTGCGGGACCGGATGTCATTCACCAATGCAAGGCCGCGGAGCGGTGTGGTGCATCGGCCGTAACGCTCTGCAATCGTATCCGGGGATTCGATGTCGACATTGAGACGCAACAACCGATTCTGCATGGGTACTATGCCGGGGTGGGCGGACCGTGGGCAAAGTACTATACGTTTCGGCATGTCGCGGAAGCGGCTCAATCCATCAAGATCCCAATCAGCGCAACGGGTGGGGCAACGTCGGCCGAGGATATCATTAAATATGTTTTGCTGGGAGCCAGCACGGTGCAGATCCTTTCGGTGATCATGGTCAATGGGTGGGAATCGATAGCCCAAATCCATGCCGATCTTGCAGCGTATATGCAGCGAAAAGGGATTCATTCCCTGGAAGAGATCCGTGGAAAGGCCCTGAAAACAATGATCCTGCCGGAAGATATTGTCCGATGGTCGGGGGAACCGAAGACCGGCGCCCGGAATGTGTGGAAACCCGTGGATGACCATGGCCACTCTTAACGCCAAATATCGCGGGCTCGATCCGATTCCACCCCCGTTCAGCAAGGAGTACCCACCGGTCGCGCTTATCGTCGAAGAGAAATGCATCGCGTGCGATCGCTGCCCGCCCGTCTGCTTCTTCGATGCGTTGGTGATGGAGTCCCGGCCCGGTCACAAGTATCACCGGACAGCGCTCGTGATCAGCGAGAATTGCACCGGGTGCGGATTGTGTTTTGAAGCATGCCCCGTGGAGGCGATCATCTGGGTTCCCGATTTGGAAAAGGCAAAGCCCAAGACACGCCCGGGCGAATCCGCCATGAAGGATGCCGACGTATGAGAATTCTTGATCTGACGCATCCCCTTTCGGATTCTGTTCCGGTGTACTTCCCCTGGCATCCCAAAACAGAGCTGGTGAAGACGGCGAACTATCATGATCATCGCTGTGAAGTGACGCGGGTCAGCGTCGGCACACATACGGGAACGCACATTGACGCGCCGAGCCATGTGTTCGAGGGGGCGCCCCGGATCGATCAGTACGACCCGAACCTCTGGGTGAAGGACGCGCAGGTACTCGATTTTACCCCCCGCGAATCACGCAAGGAAATTACAAGGGCGGAGCTGCAGGGAAAACTCAAACGCAAAGGGCTCGGGGTGGTGATCAAAACGGGCTGGGATGTTCACTTTGGGAAGGAAGATTACTACAAAACCTATCCCCCGTTGTCAGCGGAAGGAGCGGAGTTCCTTGTCGAGATGGAGGTCCCCATCCTGGCGGCCGATACGCCGTACACGCTTGACGTTCACTACATTTGTCTGAAGAAGGGAATTCCGCTCGTCACAAATATCAACAACACGTCCCAGCTTCAGGAGGGGATGATCAAACTGATTGCAGCACCGTTGCTCATCCGGGACGGCGATGGGGCTCCGGCCCGCGTGCTTGCGATACTTGAATAATCCCATGGAGAACTCCTTTACCGATTGGATCCCGCGGTGGAAAAGCCGGAAGCGGATTCTCCCAACGATTCTCCCAGTCCACTATCTCAGAATTTTGCCTTTGGGCGCGTAACAAGGAAACCAGGGAATACGATGGAACCGGTCGTGAAGCTTCTGGCGGACCTTGTCGCCATCCCCAGTATGAATCCGATGGGACGCACACGCTCGGGGAGGGAATACTCTGAGCAGACACTGGCGGAGTTTCTTGCCGGATTTCTCAAGAAGTCCGGAATCGATGTCCAGCTCCAACAAGTGGCCCCCGGACGGCCAAACGTTCTTGCGTACGTGGATGCACGGGCATCAAAGACCATCCTGCTGGAAGCGCATCTTGACACAGTCCATGCGGACAACATGGCTGTCGAGCCGTTCGATCCAGTCATCCGGGATGAAAAACTTTACGGCCGGGGCTCCTGTGACACCAAGGGATCGATGGCGTGCTTCCTCCAGGCCGTCCTCAATGTGCTTGCCCGGGGTTCCTTGAAGCAGAACGTTGTCCTGCTTTTCGTCTCGGATGAAGAATACCGCTTCACCGGCGCGAAGTATGCCGCGGCGCAAGGATTGAAGGCCGATGCAGGCATAGCCGGTGAGCCGACGCAATTGCGGATCGTTCGCGCACACAAAGGCGTTACACGATGGAAAGCCGCGACCCGGGGGGTGGCTGCTCATTCCGCCTATCCGGAGCGAGGAAAAAACGCCATTTACACAATGGCCAGGCTGATCTCCCGACTGGAGGAGTACGCAGCTACATTATTGCAGCAGTCCCCCCACGCGGGGCTTGGGACGCCGACATTGAGCATCGGGGTTGTTGAAGGGGGGCAAGCCGTCAACGTTGTGCCGGATCAATGCTGGATCGAGATCGACCGGCGTTCCTTGCCGGGCGAAACGGCCGGAAGTATTCTTGATCCTATCCGGTCACTCCTGCACGATTTGCCGGATTGGGAATTTCAGGAGCCGTATCTCTCCGTGGCCGGCATGGATGTCCCGGAAAACGCGGCGGTGGTTCAAAAGCTTTCAGCCTCCGTCAAGGAGGTTCTGGGAGAAAGCATTATCGAATCAGCGCAGTATGCAACCGATGCAGGGATCTATGCGGCTGCCGGCATCCCGACAGTGGTCTTTGGCCCGGGGAATATCGCTCAAGCTCATACGGATTCCGAGTACATTGAATTGAAACAACTACAACAGGCTGTTCATATTGTTGAACGGTTCCTCACACGGTGATCCTCGGACTGGACATCGGAGGTACGAAGACGGCTGTCGTCCTGGGAACGCGCGACGGTGCTATCCGGTGGCGCAAGGAATTTCCAACGGCGCCTCAACGTGGGTTTCAAAAGGTCTTTTCGGAACTCTCGAATGTTGCACGGGAGGCGCTGAACGGCGCCCCGAAATCCGTCGTGGCGATCAGCGTTTCGATCGGCGGTCCGCTTGATGTCGAGCGTGGCATCATCTACTCACCGCCGAATTTACCCGGGTGGGATGCCATCCCTCTGAAAGACATGCTCGCCGGAGAATTTTCACTTCCTGTATACGTTGAACACGACGGGAACGCCGGCGCTTTGGCTGAGTGGTATTTCGGCGCGGGGAAAGGTTTTTCGCATGTAGTGTTTATTACGATGGGGACCGGCTTCGGTGCAGGCTTCATTCTCAACGGTCGGCTGTACCGGGGCGCGAACGATCTGGCCGGCGAGATGGGCCATATTCGTATAGCGGAAAACGGCCCGCTGTGTTATGGAAAATCAGGTTCCCTCGAAGGATTCGGAAGCGGGACCGGCATCATGAAACTTGCCCACCATCTTTTCCCGGGGAAATGGGACGCATCGGCAACAGTTGCAGATGTCTACCGATCATGGCAAGCGGGTTCACCCGAAGCGCGGCAGGTCTTTGAACAGTCAGGATTTTGGCTTGGCCGCGGGCTCGCACTCCTGATCGATACACTGAATCCTCAACGGATCATCCTGGGGGGACTCGGCATGCGGGTGAACGATGCTCTCATGCCTTTCGTGCAGGCTGTTGTTCAGGACGAGGCGCTTCCGGCGGCTGTGCTTGCGTGTGAGATCGTTCCCGCCGGTCTTGGAGAATCCATCGGAGATGTCGCTTCACTCTGCGCCGCTCTGGACCAGGGGGGTCTCGCTGTGTATAAATCAACTCAAGGAAAGGTAGACGGAAGATGACCATCGTACGAATGTTCATGCTCGTGTTGATCTGTTCCACCATGTTGAATGCCCAAAAGGCAATTTATCTTGAAGAAATAAAGAAGGCCGTGGAGAAGGGGTGGAGGGACCATCCCGCTTCGATCGAACAATGGAAACGGACTCATGAACCGAACGTGCTCTGGGGCTATAACTCCCCGGGCGGTCCGATCTATCTTGCCGGCACGCTTTCTTTTCTGTACGAAGAGACCGGGGAACGGATCTATGCAGAGCGTACCGCGAAGCTCCTTGCAGAGTATGGAGATTTGCGGAACGTTCTTCCCAAAGGTTTCGAGAAAACACGCGCGGAATATGTCAACGGGGTTCCGGCCATCTCCAATTTCTTCATTATGCCCCCCTATATCCGTGCCTATTTGAGGATCAAAGACAGCGGGGTGCTGGATGCAGCGATGAAGAAGAGGATCGAGGAGGATGTTTCAAAAAGCGCCGATTTTATCTTTCATTTTCCCGAATGGGGAACGCATAACCGGGCGATGCTGCGGGCCGAATGCCTGATCTATGCCTCCCTGGCCATGCCGAATCACCCGAGCGCAAAAAAATGGAAACAGATGGCCGAAACCATCGCTTCCGATAACCTGAAGCAATGGGAGGTCGAGGATGCGACAGGCTATCATAGTGTCTGGCTGATGTCGCTCTATTCTTACGCCGAAGCGGCTCAGGTAACAGAGCTCTTTCGTTCACCCCTGACGAAGTACTATCTCGACTATTTTGTCAGCCTGATCAGTCCGAATGGCACGGTGCCGGAGTTCGGTGATTCACGATGGTGGTCGGGTGTGGAAGGGTTACGCTTTGTCGGTGTGTTTGAAAAAGGGGCGACCGTTTACAAGGATCCCGAGATGAAGTGGGCGGCTCAAACCACGCTCGAAACACTCAAGAAGGGGCGTGATACTCTCGGTGTCGGCGAGGGATACTACCTTTCCGATGCGTATCGCTGGACGGACGAGACGGTCGCCTCTAGGCGGCCAACCACGCTGAGCCGGGAGGTGCTGGAGGATCTGGTCGGAAAAAAAGTTGTGTTCCGGAACGGCTGGGACGCGACGAGCACGTACCTTTTGCTCAACTATCGCGATGAGGGAGACGGAGGCTTGCCGCACCGGGAATACCTGCGACAGACAATCTCCGTGGAAGAAGAAAAAATGCATCACGGCCATGCCGATGAAAATAACATCGGACTTCTCATGAGCAGAGGCTCGGTCCTGCTCACGGACGCGGATTACCGGAGTGATCTGCCGAGCGGCAAGTTTGGATCCTGGCGGCAGGACTATTTTCACAACCGGATCGTTGCGCGCAAGAACAAGCGCGACCAGAACCAATCGGTTCTGGAGTTCGTCCAGAATTCGGGAGCCTACCGCGCAGTTCGGACGATGAAAGTCGATTTTCTCAACCTCCGGGAGGTCGATATGAGCCGGACGCGGTTAATCGACGACAACCTCGGTTACCAGTGGGACAGGATCATCACGTATATAAAGGAAGACGACTTCTTCATCGTCGTTGATGGGATCAAGGCTCTGAAGTCCGACTATTTCACCTTTACCAACTTCTGGCACACGAACAACCTGCTCGTTCGTGGGAAGGAGTACTTCGATATCGCGACCGATTCCATCGGATCGTTCCGGTTTCCCACCCAACGGTCTCTCTTCGTTCATTTCCCGGAAAATTACGCAAAAACGTCCGGTGTCGAACCGATCAGCCGTAACTGGCGGACCGAGCAGGCAATCTACCAAACCATCTCCAGCCAGTACAAGACGGGTGATACGGAAGTCTTTATAACAGTCCTGATTCCGCACGACCGGAAACAATCCCCGGAAGACTACGTTGGCAAGGTCAAGGTGCTGCCAGGGACCAACCCCTACGAAGCGGTCGGGCTGGAGATCGATCGTGGCGGAGCAAAATCGTACCTCGGCATCAAGATCGACCTTCAAAGCGAAATTGCCCGCGAGAACATCCGTCCGCGGTATCTTTACTCCCTGGGGAAAGTCGGGTATGGTGATTTCGAAACCGATGCACACTTCTTCTTTGCGACCGTCTCCAAGAGCTCTGTCTCCTATTCTGCATCGAACGTACTGAAGGTGCTCCACAAGGGGAAGACGCTGATGGAAGCTCTCCC
>DKJQ01000123.1 GCA_002454845.1 Ignavibacteria bacterium UBA6688 | reverse complement strand
CCGCGCAATTTACCATCTTGCGCGAGCGCCAATACCGGCAGAAGGAATAACGCGAAGAAAGCTACTAGTAGCTTACGGTACATAATCTACCTCCTTCTAGAGTGGAGAATATGTTTTGTGAAGGGCTTTTACAGATCGTCCCGAGTGTTGATGCTGGGACGGAGGATACAGCTGAGAAAAGTTGTTACAAGTGTGGTTGGTTCGGGCCCAATGCGTACGGTAATGCCACGCCCGAATTAGCAGGTCACCTCCTTCTTAAGAGAAATGCTAATTACTGCGGGTTATGAGATATGTGGATGTGCAAATATAGAGTATGGCGTCTGGTTTGTCAAGTCTTTTTTTAAGAATCGTTCATAAAGACCTGCGGTTGTTGAAAACCTCCGCATTCCTGCCGGGATGACACCCCAGCAGGAAGGTCTTGGCGCAGCGGAAAAAAACGGATCAGTCTCTCTCCTTCAGCCAAAAGTGTCTCCTGTCGCTCCAGGGGCTTTTGGCCTTCAGCCCCATCCTGGCCTGCACGCGCCAATAGTACGTCCCTGCTGTCAGGGGACCACTACGAACCGAGGTTGAATCCAGAATAGCGGAGACTTTGAGCGCTGAGAATGTGGGGTCGTTGGAGAGATCAAGCTGATACGAATCGGCCCCCGTGACAGATCGCCAACGCATCACAACGCTGTTGCCGCTCCAGATAAAACGTCCGTCATTCGGCCCGATCAGGCTGGGGGGTTCAAGTTTGATGAGGGTCACCTCCACCGGTATCTGATCGAGTGGCCCCTCCTCGCGATCGTTCAGACATGCCCATGCCACAAAACCGGTCATGACGAGAATCAGGAGCACCGGCGGGGGTTTGATCATATATTAATCTATAACATTCCGGAGTGAGTGTCAACCAGCCTGCAAACCTTGCTTTTCCTCAACCTTTGGCGTAGATTTTTCCATCTTACTTCACGACGATCACATGACACCAAGCACAATTCGTCTTACTTCGTTTTCATTGGCTTTGGCGCTCCTGCTTGCGGGCTGCAGGACCGAAGGCAATACGGAGAAGAGTCAACACACACCGAAAAAAAAATCTGTCGGGAGTCAGGCCTGCGCGTCATGCCATGCAGAAATCTATCGTACCTACCTCCAGACGGGGATGGGAAAAAGCTTCTCCATTGCCGACCCCGCAAAACTTGAAGTCCCACTGAAAACCAAAACCTCGGTGTATGAGCCCGGGAGTGATTTCCACTATGAGGTGTATGAACGGGGGGGCACCATCGTGATGCGGGAGTACAGAGTCGAACAGGGTGAGATCGTTTACGAACAAGACCGTGTGGTCGCGTATCAGATCGGGAGCGGAAATCATACCATCAGCTTCATCGAAGAGCACAACGGATACCTCTTCGAAATGCCGCTCACATGGTATTCAAACAAAAAGATCTGGGATCTGAGCCCCGGGTACATTCACCGCAACCGGAGATTCGACCGTCCGATCTCCGCCACGTGCATGAATTGTCACAACTCTCCGACCGTCCGAACGCCGGAGACCGAGAACCATTTTGGGGAGGTTCCTTTCGGCATCGGATGTGAAAATTGTCACGGAGCAGGGAGCGAACACGTGGCCCTGGCCCTCGAGGGGAAGCTTTCAAAGGGGAGTCGGGAGCAGGCAATCCTTAACCCCGGCTCGTTCAGCCGCGAAGTCCAGATGGATGCCTGCCAGCGATGCCACCTCGAAGGAGTGACTGTCTGGAATGACGGTATTGAGCCCCATGAGGTCGATATCGCCCGCCCACTTGTCACGTTTAAGAATGTCATGGCGGTCAGTACGGCCCAGGAACATGAATCGGAGTTTGCCATTGCTGCCCAGGCCGGACGGCTTATGAAAAGCGCATGTTATAGAAAGAGCGGGTCGATGACATGCACCACCTGCCATAACCCGCACCGCCCCCCCCAACAACAGGGGCTGGCGGCCTTTAATGCGCAGTGCCGATCATGCCACAATGATCCGGCCCTCCATGTGATGTGCAGCGTCATGACCGGCACCCGACGCAAGGAGAATTGTATTTCGTGTCATATGCACACCGGCGGCACCAGCGATATCCCCCACGTATCATTCACTGACCATTATATACGTAGGGACATTTCCAACGGGGGCTCCCCCAAAGAGCGATCCATGGGATCTGCCTCCACCCTTATTCCCCTCCTTGCGTCGGAAAACAGTGTGGAGAGAAATCGTTCGCTTGGCATGGGATATTATGAGTATTTCCGGAACGAGCATTCCGATGTTCGCTATCTCGACAGTGCCATCTTCTATCTCGAAGCGGTTCTCCGGACTACTCCGGCGCGTTCAGATGGGGAGGATTTGTTTGTGTTGGGGAACGCCTACTTCGTCCTGCAACGATTCCAGAAAGCTGAATCCGTTTTACGCAGGCTGCTCAAGAGTGCCGGCGGCCATGCGCGGGGGTATAACCTCCTGGGCAAGACGCTGCTGGCGTCCGGAAAGATCGATGAAGCCGTCTCGGCATTCTCCGATGGGACGAGAGCCCAGCCGTTGCTGGTTGAGAATCATCTCGGACTCGCGCAAGCCCTCTTCCGGAAGGGGGAGTTGCCGGGCGCTCTCCACCATGCCCGCGAAGCGATCCGACTCGACTCACTCTCCTACCCGGAGGCATATCTCTCCCTCGGACAAATCGAACACTCGAGCGGGAACCTCTCCGAAGCGCGACGCCATTACATCGAAGCGCTGCAGCGCAACCCGGATCTCGAAGGAGCTTTCCTGAACATCGGGGCATCCCTGCTGACCGAACAACGCTGGCAGGATGCCCTCCCTTTCTTTGAACAGATCCTGAACAGGAACCCGGACAACCTTCCCGCCCTACACAACAGGCTCATGTGTCTGGTGAACCTCGGGAAAACCCGTGAGGCGCGGGAGGTTGCACAACACCTTCTCCACCTTCAGCCGGATAACAAAGAAATCCGGACGCTCCTCGCCGAACTTCCCCGATGAAACGCCTCCAGCTCCACGCCCTCTTGCTCCTTCTCACAGGTTGCTCGACGACCTCCGATCGCGTTCATATACCTCTCGAGGGGTCCCAGGGAAAAACCATCGCCCACTTCTATTCCGGCATGATCAGGGGGGACAAGTACGAAGAGTTGATCGTTGAGGACAGCACCGGACTCGGCTTGAGACTGAGTGCTCTCAGGACTGTCTCCCCGCGGCTTTCATCAACCCTCGACAAGATACGGGAGGGGGGAGATCGATTGAACCGGGACCAATGGAACCGGTTCCTCAAGGTAGTGGTGGAACAATCGACCCCCTTCCCGGAAACCCTCGCGGAGCTTTTTCCTTCCGGACTCCCGCATACCATGGAGGATTCGTATTTCAGGCTGAAGGTGTACGGAGCGATGACGACGTTGCAGAGGGAAATCTATGTGCCCAAACAGGCTTTAGAAGATGGCTTACTGAAGTATTGGGACCGGGGCGGGATGTTGCAATATCCGGCCGGAACGGTGATTGCGGCGTACCACAAAAATAGTTCGGGGGCGACTCTGGAGCTAACGGTCAAGAAACGGCGAAGCGATGGATTTTGGGATTTCGGCGTGTACGACTCTTCCGGGAGAAACGTCCGGCATTCCTCCTCCCCTCCCACCTCCTACTCAGCGCCGGTCCAATGCGTCGGTTGCCATTTGGGGACCATGCTGTACGAGCCGGAGGAATCTTTTATCATCGGGAGAGAAGGAAAAACGGAAGGGGAATATCTTGTCCTGGAGGACCGCCTGAGAAACCCGAAGCTCGTCGAGCTCCTCGACGAACACACCAGGCGATCCGACCATGTGCTGGGGGTGTATGGAACGGTCTATCTCACCGAAATCTTGAACTTGCCCCTCTCAGAAAGAACTGAGACTCAAAGGAAAATTGCCTCCCTGTTTCTCGCGTTTTCAAGAATACCACAAACCCATTAGGCCACACAGGCACGTTAAACTGGATTCACTTCTTCTTCGTGGCATTTTTGTTCTATCCAGAATGAAACGCAGGCTACAACTTCACCACCTTCACCTCATGCACCCCGTTGATCTGCTCCAGCTTTTTCAGGACGGCCGACGGTATGGGGCTGTCGATATTGATAATCGTGAGAGCCCGTTGTCCGGGATTATCCCGCCCGAGAGAAAGACCGGCGATGTTGATACTCTCCCCAGCGAGGATTGAACCGACACTCGCCAGCATACCCGGCTTGTCGATGTTGGTATAGATGAGCAGGTGCCCGTCGGGATTGATCTCCAGGTGATAGTCGTCGATTCTTACAATACGGGCGTGGGATTTACCGAAGACGGTCCCAGCGAACCGGCGTGACTCGTTCGTCGTTTCGTACTTCAGGGTGATCAGATGCGCGTAAGCTTCGTTATCGCTTTCCCGTTCTTCATCGATGATCACCCCCATCTCTTTTGCGATCACGGGCGCGTTCACGAGATTCACCGGTTCCGACATGAGGTGTGAGAAGATCCCCTTCAGCACCGCGGCAGTAATGAGTTCCATCGACTGGGTGAGGAACGCCCCGCTGCAAGCAACGGAGATCTTCTTCAACTGGCCTGTCATAACCTGGGCCTGCAGGCTTCCCAGCTTCTCAGCCAGAGCAACGTACGGTTTCAGCTCCTTCCGCATCGCGAGCTGGACCGCCTCGGCATTGACCGCCCCCGAAATACCCCGCTCCTTCAAGGCATCGGCCACCTGATGGCCGATCTGTTTCGCCACTTTCTCCTGGGCCTCTTCCGTCGAAGCCCCGAGGTGGGGGGTTGCAATGACACGCGGGTGCATCAGCAAAGGACTATCCCCCGGTGGTTCCGTGACAAACACATCCAGCGCCGCCCCGGCAACTTTTCCGGATTCCAGACCTCGGAGCAGGGCCGCTTCATCGACGATCCCTCCCCGCGCACAGTTGAGAATCCGCACTCCTTCCTTACATTGAGCGATCGCCTTATCCCCAATGACGCCTCTTGTCTCGTCGGTCAACGGAGTATGAACGGTAATGAAATCCGAACGATGAAAAAGCTCGTCGAGCGGGAGCAACTCGACATCCATTTTTGCGGCCACTTCGGCGGACATCACCGGGTCATATCCCACGGTGACCATCCCGAACGACTGACATCGTACCGCCACCTCGCGGCCGATCTTCCCAAGTCCAACAATGCCAATCGTCTTCTCAAGTAATTCTGTCCCGATGTATGATTTGCGATCCCATTTCCCCTTCTTCAACGAGTCGTTCGCCTGCGGGATATTCCGCGCAAGGGAAAGAAGCATTGACATGGTATGCTCGGCCGTAGAGACGGTATTGCCCCCCGGCGTATTCATAACGATGATGCCGCGGCGGGTTGCCGCTTCCACATCGACATTATCGACCCCCGCTCCCGCCCGCCCGAT
>DKJQ01000312.1 GCA_002454845.1 Ignavibacteria bacterium UBA6688 | reverse complement strand
CATGTTCAAGTTCTTCGTCCGGATCAAGCTGGTTCAGGATCCGGCCCTGCCGATGGACGAGTTCCGTTTCATTTCCGTGAAGCAGGACAAGGATATCACGGATCAATACAAACTGTAAATGAAGGATTCTTGCATATGAAGTTCTTTATCGATACAGCCAATATTGGGGAAATCAAGGAAGCGGCGCGGATGGGGGTCCTGGACGGAGTGACGACCAACCCGAGTCTTGTCGCAAAAGAGGGAAAGGATTTCCGCAAGCTCCTGGAAGAGATTTGTGCGATCGTGGATGGACCGATCAGCGCCGAGGTCGTCTCAACCAATTTTGACGGGATCATGAAGGAAGGCCGCGATCTCTCGAAGGTTCACAAAAATATTGTGGTCAAAGTCCCGTTGATCAAAGAGGGGCTGATGGCGGTGAAGGCATTGAAGGCGGAGGGGATCCGGACGAACGTGACCCTCTGTTTCTCTCCGAACCAGGCCCTGCTCGCAGCGAAAGCCGGCGCTTCGTTCATCAGTCCATTCATCGGCCGTCTGGATGATATCAGCCACAACGGGATGGAGTTGATCCGCCAGATCGTAACGATCTACCGGAACTATGCTTTTGAAACCGAGGTGCTGGTTGCCAGCGTTCGCCATCCTCTCCACGTGGTCGAGGCGGCGATGATCGGGGCGCACATCTGTACCATGCCCTTCAAAGTGATTGATCAGCTCATCAAGCATCCCTTGACGGATATCGGTCTGGAAAAATTCCTGGCCGACTGGCACAAGAGCCAGGGCAGCAAGACGACATGAAACGAACGCCCTTCTACGAACTCCATGCCGCCCTGGGGGCGAAGTTGGTGGAGTTCGGCGGTTTTGAGATGCCGGTGCAGTACACCGGAATCATGGACGAGCATCTCGCGGTGCGGAACAACGTCGGTGTCTTTGACGTCTCTCATATGGGAGAGTTCATCGTCCGGGGAAAGGACGCGCTGGCGTACCTGCAAAAAGTCACTGTGAACGATGTCGCAAAGTTGTCCGAAGGGCGGATTCAGTACTCCGCCATGTGCTATGAGAACGGCGGCATCGTCGATGACCTCCTCGTGTATCATCGGGGTGACTCCTATTTGCTCGTGGTCAACGCTTCGAATATCGGAAAAGACTTTACCTGGCTTCAATCGCAATTGGAGGGGGAGGTGGAGTTGACCGACCGGAGCGATTCGTTCTCCCTGCTGGCGGTGCAGGGACCGAAGTCCCTTGCTCTGCTGCGGAAGCTTACGGCGGTGGATCTTTCCGCCCTCGAGTACTACCATTTCACCACAGGGACGCTTGCCGGCGTCGAGATGTTGCTCTCCCGTACAGGCTATACCGGCGAGCTCGGGTTTGAACTCTACTTCGATTCGGACCTTGAAACCGGGCGGAGGGTGTGGCAGGCATTGTTTGATGCAGGGAAGGAGTTCGGGATCAAACCGATCGGCCTGGGAGCCCGGGATACCCTCCGTTTGGAAATGGGATTCTGCCTGTACGGCAACGATATCGACCAAACCACCCATCCGCTGGAGGCCGGCCTCGGTTGGATCACGAAATTGAACAAGGGAAATTTCAACGGCAGGTCGGTTATGCTGAAAGAGAGGGAGGCAGGGCTGAAGAGAAACCTTGTCGGGTTTACCCTGTCGGAAAAGGCTATCGCACGGCACGGGTATGAACTCGCGGCAAACGGGACGTCCATCGGACTGGTTACCAGCGGGACCTTCTCGCCTTCGCTTGAACGGGCAATCGGTATGGGGTACGTGGCGGCAGAACACTCGCGCGCAGGGTCGGAGATCGCAGTCGTCATCCGCGGCAAATCCGTTCCTGCCACCGTTGTGAAGATACCATTTTATCAGAAAGGTTCCTGAGGGAAAACAGATTTCATGAAAATCGATTTGTGCTTTGCTCCATTTGAGTTGGATGAGTTGGATTTACGGGATAAGAACGTCATCGTCATCGATGTCCTCAGGTCCAGTACGACGATCGCCGTTGCCTTGAGCAACGGGGCACGGGAGATCGTTCCCGTGGAGAGTATTGAAAACGCCGTGAAGATCTCCGGTAGTTTGTTCGGGGATGTCACTCTGCGCGGCGGCGAACGGAACGGCAAGACCATCCAGGGCTTCAATCTTGGCAACTCGCCGCTCGAGTACAGCGAGGCGACGGTCAAGGGAAAATCGATCATCTTCTGCACGACCAACGGCTCTGTGGCTATGTATAAGAGCCGTTTTGCCAAAAACCTCGCGGTCGGTTGCTTCGTGAACCTAACGCGTACGGTTGAGTTTATGAAGGAAATCAACTCGGATTTCGTCATCCTGTGTGCCGGCAGGGCCAACGCCTTCAGTAGCTTCAGCCTGGAGGATACCGTGTGTGCCGGCATGATCGTCCAGAAACTGATGCAGGACAAATCCCTCTCCGTGGAATTGACCGATTCAACCCTCGGCGCGCAGGCGTTGTTTAAAACGTATGGCCGGTCGATCCCGAAGATGTTGAAGAACACAGAGCATGGGAAGTATCTCGTCGAGATCGGGTTTGCCGCCGATCTTGCCATTTGCTCGGCGGTGGATTCCGTTCCGGTTCTTCCTGCGCTCACCGGAAATGTCATCAAGCTCCGGAAGGAGGAGGGCCGTTCCACCGAGAACGAACCTCTCCCGACCACAACACTCAGCGCGTAATTCACCATTAACGCGGGAGCCGTATGCCGGAAGCACAACCCAGGGAGTCGCCAAAAAAGAAGAGCCCGCAGCGTCGACGCCAGATCTACGCGTTCCTCGGGATTCTTTTCTCGTTCATGGTGCTCCTGAGCGTTGCATCGTATTCCTCTGCAGACCAGGCCAATGGGGATATCCGTGTCTGGGATCTGTGGAAGGTGATGACACCCGATGAAACGCTCCAGGCACAAGCGGACCGGACACAGAACCTGCTCGGTCTCCTGGGTGCCGTCCTCTCCAACTGGCTGATCAATTCCACCATCGGTTATGCCGTCATTGTGCTCCCGTTTCTCGGACTGGCATGGTCATGGATTGCCCTTCGCCGCAAAGAACTCCACCGCTTGATGTTGGCGACGAATTATGTTGTGGCTATCGCCCTCCTTTTTTCCGCCCTGATGGGTTCCGTGCGGCTGCTCGGCGATGAACCATTCCTCGCGGTGGAATGGAGCGGGGTGGTCGGGGAATTCGCTTCGAACGCGTTGTACAAACTGATCGGTCTCACCGGCAGTTTTCTCCTGATCCTGGGACTCCTCGGCGTCGTCCTCACGCTCCTGGTGGACCTCGACATCCAGCAAACCTATGAGCGGCTTCAGGAGCGGTTCTCGCACCTGAAGGCCTGGTTCGATCGGAAGCGGAAAGAAGCCAGAGCCGCCTCGGATGCAAGACGGGCGGCAGAACGAAAAGCGGCGCCACGCCCCGTCCAGATCAAACGCGACGCGGAAGAACCTCTTGTCCCGACTGCCACGGCGCGAAGGCCGCTCCAGCGGCCCGAATCGCCACAGAGGCACTCCCCCATGGCTGATGAGGAAGAGGTCGAGAGACCCCCCGTCCTTCCGTTGACTCCCCTGAATGCGGACGATCTGCCGTTGGAGATCCTTGAGAGGGTGGAGGAGGATGAGGTAAACTTTGACGATCGGCAGGGGGTCGAGGACGTCGAGGAAGAAATCGATTACGTCTTTCCTTCTGTTGAACTGCTTGATCCGGCCCGCGCCAGCGAGGTGGTTGATGAGGAAGAGTTGAAGGGGAACGCGGAACTTCTCCGTTCCAAGCTGGCCGACTTCGGCGTCGATATCGAAAGCGTGTCCGTCACTCCGGGTCCCGTTGTGACCCTGTACGAGATCGTTCCGGCAACCGGGGTAAAAATCAGCCGTATCGAAAATCTCCAGGACGATATCGCGCTCGCCCTGAAGGCCAAGGGGATCCGGATCATCGCGCCGATCCCCGGCAAGGGAACGGTCGGCGTCGAGATCCCGAACCACAACCCGGCGCTGGTAACGATCCGCAGCGTGATCAACTCGGCGAAGTTCCGGGACAGTAAGGGATTTCTCCCGCTGGCGATGGGCAAGACCATTACAGGGGAGGTGTTCATTGACGATCTTGCCAAGATGCCCCATCTCCTGATCGCAGGGTCGACCGGGTCGGGGAAGAGCGTCGGTATCAACACCATCCTTGCAAGTCTGATTTACCGGCTGCATCCGGGCGATGTCAAGTTCATCATCATCGATCCTAAAAAAATCGAGCTCTCTCTCTATGCAAAACTGAGAAATCACTTTCTTGCGGTGTCCCCGGACCTGGACGAGGAAATCATCACGACCCCGACCAATGCCGTGATGGTATTGAAGAGCGTTGAGAGCGAGATGGACAAGAGGTATGACCGGCTGGCCGCCGCCGGCACCCGGAATATCGCCGACTATAATGAGAAGGTGAAAGGCGGGCGGTTACACGATACGGAAACGATCAAGCATCGGAAGCTCCCGTATCTTGTCATTATTATCGATGAGCTGGCAGACCTGATGATCACCGCCGCGAAGGAGGTGGAGGAGCCAATCGCACGACTCGCGCAACTGGCCCGGGCTGTGGGCATTCACCTGGTTCTCGCGACACAGCGCCCCTCCGTCGATGTCATCACGGGGGTCATCAAGGCAAACTTCCCTGCGCGGGTGGCCTACCAGGTCGCTACGAAGATCGATTCGCGCACCATCCTCGATATGAATGGCGCAGAACAGTTGCTCGGAAACGGCGACTTGCTGTATTTTCCCCCGGGGAGTCCGAAACCTGTCCGTATTCAGAACGCGTTCATCTCGACGCAGGAGGTGGAGCGGCTTACGAATCACATTTCAAGGCAAAAGGGATACAGCAACCCGTATAAACTCCCCTCGGCGTTCGAGAAAAAGAAGGCCGGTGCTTTTGGGGGGGATGGCTCACGGGATGAGTTGTTCGAAGAGGCAGCGAAGATCGTTGTCCGTCACCAGCAGGGTTCGGTTTCACTGCTGCAGAGACGTCTGAAGGTGGGATATTCACGGGCGGCGCGGCTGGTGGACGAATTGGAGTCGGCCGGGATCGTCGGTCCTTTTGACGGCAGCAAGGCCCGGGAGGTCCTCATCGAAACGGACGCAGAACTGGATACTATCTTAAGGAGCATGTAGGATGAGGATCATCGGCTCTGTATTTCTGGCGTTCGGCTTGATCGGTGTTGCGGACGCGCAGCAACTTGATGTGAAGGACGTGACGCAGAAGATCCAGCGCCGGTATGAGACGATCGAGGATGCAACGGCCCGGTTTTCCCAACACGTGAAATTCGGATACTCCAAGATCGAGCAGAATTTCAGCGGCACCCTGATGATGAAGAAACCGAACCGCTATCGTATCGAGTCCGAACACCAAACTTTGGTCACGGACGGCACCACCGTATGGTCCTACTCCCCGGTGAACAAGCAGGTGATCGTCGACCGGTACAAGGAGAACCAGAATTCCCTCTCCCCGGAACAGTTCCTCCTGAACCTTCCCTCGAATTACTACGCTTCGATCCTCGGGAGGGAACAGGCGAACGGCACTTCTCTGGTCGCCCTGCGCCTTGTCCCCAAGGATGACCAGTCCTTTGTCAGGTCCATGAAGGTCTGGGTGGAGGAGGAAACATGGGTGGTGCGCAAGGTCGAATTGGTCGATGTGAACGATACACAGACCGTCTACACGGTGCACGATGTCAGACTCAATACCAATATTCAAGGGTCGGCTTTTGCCTTCTCCCCGCCCGCCGGAACCGAAGTCGTAGACCTTCGCTAACGATCTCCACGCACGAATGCCACCACGAACCAAGAAGGTACTCCAGACGGTCCTCAGTTTCTTTGTGGCCGGGCTCTTCCTGTATCTTGCTTTCAAAGACACGAAATTCTCAGACCTGTGGGATTCCTTGCAGCGCGTGGACTACCGGTGGGTCGCTGTCCTGATTCCGGTCGGGCTTGCCAGCCATTACATCAGGGCAGTCCGTTGGGGATATCTGCTCAAGCCGGTCAAAATCGGCATTGGGCACCGGAATCTCTTCTCCTCCGTGATGATCGGGTATATGGTGAACAACGTGATTCCCCGGCTGGGCGAGTTGGTCCGCTCATACAGTCTCGGACGGGCGGAAGGACTGAAAACCACTTCCGTCCTGGGCACCGTTGTCGTTGAACGGATCCTCGATCTCCTGGTGTTCTCGCTCCTCCTGTGCGGCGTTGTTGTTCTTTTCCCGGTCGTTCTTTCGCCTTTCGTGGAGGACGTCGAAACCGTGCGGCCGTTGTTCCTGCTTGGGTCGATTGGGTCGCTGGTGATCTTTGTGGTTCTTTTTTTTAAAGGGGAAGCGCTCTTTACGATCGTCAGAATCCTTCAGCCCGTTATTCCGGCCCGCTTTCGCGAACGGTTCCATCATCTCGTTTCATCCTTCCTCAGCGGTTTTGGGGTTGCCCGGATGTCCGAGACTTTTCTGCCGATCGTCCTTTTGAGCCTCTCGATGTGGTTTCTCTATATTCTGTCCCTGTATCTGGCCTTCTTTGCTTTTCCCGTTCTCGGTTCGTTCAACCTCGGATTTGACGCGGCAATTGTTCTTTTGACAGCTTCCACAATTGCCTTTATCTTGCCCGCACCCGGAGCGATGGGGACCTATCATTCCTTCCTCACGCTCGTGCTTGTCCAGTTGTACCAAGTCGATTCCACGACCGCGCTGAGTTATTCCATTCTCACCCATGAATTGGGATATGTCCTCACCACGGGGGTGGGTTTGTATTTTCTGTTGAGGGACCAATTGACCTTGTCGGAAATCGACCGGGTCGCACAACAAACGGCAGAACCATGAAACAAGTCACCCAGCATAATAAAACGGGCGAGATCCGGATAGAGTCACTTCCGATTTCCGCCCTCAAGGCCGGCCACGTTCTGGTCAAGGTGCGTTATTCGCTCATCAGTGCCGGGACAGAAAAAGCATCGATCAGTCAGCGAAAAGCCTCGCTGCTCGAGAAGGCAAAGAAAAATCCGGAGCTTGTCAAAAAGGTCCTCGATCAAGTCAGGTTGTATGGGCTCGTCCAGACCTACAGACGCGTGAAGACTCAGCTGGAGACGCGCGCTTCCCTTGGCTACAGTGCGTCGGGGGTTGTGATAGCCCTCGGGGAGGGGTTAACGGAGTTTAAGGTGGGGGATCGGGTCGCCTGTGCCGGTGCAGGGTATGCAAGCCACGCGGAGTATATCCTGATCCCGGCCAACCTCTGCTGCAAAGTTCCGAAAGCGGTCGATCTTGATGAGGCCGCGTACACGACGGTCGGCGGGATTGCCCTTCAGGGCGTTCGCCAGGCGGAACCGACGCTGGGTGAAACGATCGCGGTGATCGGACTCGGGCTCGTCGGACAATTGACCGTTCAGCTTCTCAAGGCAAATGGGTGCACCGTCATCGGGATCGATCCCGATCAGGGATCGGTGAAGCTGGCAAAGGAGTGCGGTGCCGATGCCGCGTTGCATCGGAACAACGGGGATGTGAAGAACGTTGTCCGTTCCATGACGAAAGGAGCAGGAGTCGACGCGGTGATCATTACGGCAGCCACGCCGAGTAACGACCCGGTGGAACTTGCGGGGGACCTCTGCCGCGAAAAGGGGAGGGTGGTGTTGGTGGGGGATGTCGGACTCACCCTGCCGCGTGCCCCTTATTTTTTGAAAGAACTCGACTTCCGTCTTTCACGCTCGATCGGTCCGGGGAGGTACGATCCGATCTACGAGGAGCGTGGCCATGATTACCCGCTGGGATACGTCCGTTGGTCCGAGAACAGAAATATGCAGGAGTTTCTCCGGAACGTGTCGACCGGGGCGATCGATGTCCGCAGACTCACCACGCACCGCTTTGTGATCGACGATGCAAAATCGGCCTATTCCCTCATCTCCGCAAGAGGAGAATCGAAGGAGCGGTACATTGGCATCTTGCTTGACTACGGAGAGGGAGAAGGAAGACACGATGCGCGCGAAGCGAGAAGGATCGAACTCCCCCGAACGTCCGTTGTGGAGACCCCGGCCAAAGTGAAAATCGGATTTGTCGGGGCGGGGAATTTCGCCCAGGGCTTTCTTCTTCCGCACCTCCGGCAGGATTCCAGCGTCTCGCTCGTCGGTGTCTGCACCGCGAACGGTTTGAATGCCGCCAACGTCGCGCGCAATTTCGGATTCGGATTTGCCACGACGGAGGCAAGGGAAGTCCTTGAGAACGAAACGATGAACACCGTGTTCATTGCAACACGGCACAACCTCCACGCTCGACTTGCCCTCGAAGCCCTGCGCGCAGGGAAGAACGTCTTTGTAGAGAAGCCGCTTGCGCTGACGCGCGATGAGCTGAAGGAGTTGCAGGCTTTTCACCGCTCCGGCAGGAAAGAAGGGTCACGTCCCATCCTCCTCGTCGGATTCAACCGCCGGTTCGCCCCCCACACGCAGCAGGTGGCGCGTTTCTTCGAGGAGGCGGTCGGCCCCTTTGTTCTCAACTACCGGGTCAACGCGGGGCTCATGCCCGCGACGCACTGGACCCGCGATCCCAAAGAGGGTGGGGGAAGGATTATCGGCGAGATTTGCCACTTCGTCGATTTGCTGCAATATTGTACACAGGCAAGGCCGGTGAAAGTGTTTGCCGAACCCCTGTCACCCGCCCGCGGGGTGAAGGATGACGACTCGGTGGTCGTGACGATCAAGTTCGACGATGGCTCGGTTGGGACCATCACCTATCTTGCCAACGGAGACGTCTCGCTTCCGAAGGAGCGCCTCGAACTCTCCTCGACCGGCAGGAGCGCGGTCATGGATAACTTCCAGCACCTGACGCTGTATCAGCAAGGTAAGAAAAGAGAGTTCAAATTCTCCAATATCCAAAAGGGACATAAAGAAGAGATAAGGGCATTTCTTCAGGCGATAGTCAACGGGCAGCCCTCCCCTGTTTCATTTGAGAATCTGGCCTTGACGACCCTGACAACATTTGCCATCGAGGACTCCTTGCGTCTTGGTGCGCCGGTGCACCTGTGAAGAGAGCCCTTGGATCTTTGAGGGTGCTCGCAGCAGGTGCTCTCGTGATTCTTGCCGAAAGGCTTCCGGCACAAGAAGAAAAGTCCCCCTGGTTCATCGGGATCGGCGCGGGTCTGGGGGTTGTGACACATTCCGCTCCATCCCTGGTCGATTATATCAACGCTTCATCGATGCCGGTGGCTGGCCAGCAGTTGGATGAGTTTTCTTCTGCCGTTGAGTTGTTTATCGCCCCCGAGATTCAGATCAGCGAAAACTGGGTGCTGACCCTTGAGTACGCAGCGCTTCTCAAATCGTATTCCATAGAGGGGCGGGGGGGTATTCAATCGGAGTTTTCGTACACCGTCCATATGCCTTCCGTCCTGGTGCAACGCCTGGTGCCGGGGGAGGGTTACAGGCTCAAATTCGGTGGCGGCCTTGGATATCATAAGGCGGAGGTTGAGCAACGGTTCCCCGGGTTCGGGAGCGAAGATCACTTCACTGCCCGTGGTGTCGGCGTTACGCTGGATGCGACCGGGCATACGCAGTTCGACGAAATATTCTTTGGTTCGCTGGGGTTTCAGGCACGGTGGGATTTTCTGGGAACCCTGAAGCGGGACGACGGGTCGCCGGTCATCAACCGCTCCGACCAATCATCCCCGGCAATGAATTTCTTCTCGATCGGGTTCCGGTTGGGATTCATGATCCGGTTGAACTAACGTAACAGGTTCGAATATTCTATGACAATTCTTCAGTCACTTATTCTTGGCCTCGTTCAGGGTCTTACGGAATTTCTCCCGGTCAGCAGTTCCGGGCACCTGGTTCTCGTGGAGCATCTGCTGAACGTTCCAACTTCGACGGATATCACATTTGAGGTGTTCGTTCATTTCGGAACCCTGGTCAGTGTATTATTGGTTTTCTGGAACGATGTCGTGCAGATCACCCGGGTAGTGGTGCAGGGGATTCTGGCACCGGCGACCGCGAAGCATCTGTATAAGACGAGCGAACATTTTCGCTTCGGCATCCTCATTGTTTTCGCTTCCATTCCCGCAGCCGTGGTCGGGCTGAAGTTCGAGGATCAGATTTCCCATGCCTTCGCCGATCCGAAGCTGGTTGCTGTCATGCTGATTATCACAGGCCTGGTGCTGTTCCTGACGCGCCTGAGGACGCCGGGAGACGGGAAAAGAATAGGATGGGTTGCAGCTTTTCTGATTGGCGTAGCCCAGTCCCTGGCGATCATTCCAGGGATTTCCCGGTCGGGTTCAACGATTAGTGCCGCCATCTATCTTGGGGTGGCCCCCTTGAAGGCCGCGCGGTTTTCCTTCCTTCTCTCCCTGCCTGCGGTCGGTGGAGCAACGCTTCTCAAAACGAAAGAAATGATCCAGGTCGGGGTCGTCCATGACGGGATTCTCCAACTCTTCCTCGGCACGGTGGTTGCGTTTGTATCCGGATATTTTGCCATCAAGTTTCTCCTCAACGTTCTCGAGCGCGGCAAGCTCAGTTGGTTCGCATTTTACTGCCTGGCGGCCGGCGTACTCGGTATCCTGTTCATTTGATCCAAGGAGGTGCATTGATGAGTCGATTTATTGTGCTTGTACTCTTCCTGAGTATCGTTCTTCCTTCCTGTTCATCCAACAAACAACAAGAGAGACCAATGACAGACTCGCAGCAGGTTTTTGCCGTGATTGAAACGAACATGGGCACCATGGAGGTGGAACTGTTCAACGCCGCCACTCCGAAGACCGTCGGCAACTTTGTCGGCTTGGCCGAGAAAGGATATTATAACGGTATTATTTTTCACCGTGTGATCGATGGGTTCATGATCCAGGGGGGCGACCCGACCGGCACCGGCAGCGGAGGGGAAAGCATCTATGGACGGACTTTCGGGGATGAGATCGTCGATACGCTCCGCCATACCAGTCCCGGTATCCTGTCGATGGCCAACGCAGGGCCGAATACGAACGGCAGCCAGTTCTTTATCACCCTGGCTCCCACCACCTGGCTTGACGGCAAGCACACCGTGTTCGGACGAGTGACGTTGGGGCTGGACGTCGTGCAGGCGATCGGGAAGGTGAAGACCTCGAAGCCGAACGACCGTCCGCTAGAGGATGTCGTTATGAAGAATGTGACGATCGTACGAAAATAGCGGGTCTGCAGGGTCCGGATGAAGCGTTGAAGGCGCCGTCTCACCACCACCACGGAGGAGGAGGAAGGAATGTCGGAAAAAAAAGAGTTCTTCACTTCACGCTGGGGCATGATCCTGTCGGTCATCGGGATTGCTGTTGGGACGGGGAACATCTGGCGGTTCTCCCGCATCGTCGCGCAGAACGGCGGGGGGTCGTTCCTGATCCCATGGGTTATTTTCCTGTTCCTGTGGTCGATCCCCCTGATCATCGCGGAATTCGCGATTGGGAAATATACCCGGTACGGCAACATCGGCGGTATCGCGAAAATTGCCGGCGAGAAGTTTGCGTGGATGGGGGCCTTCATCGGGTTTGTCGCCACCGCGATCATGTTCTATTATTCGGTGGTGGCAGGGTGGTGCATCAAATACCTCGCACAGTCGGTCACCGGATCACTTGTGACCACCCAGGACCATGTGGGATTGTGGAGCTCGTTTACCGGAGGCTATGAGCCTATTTTCTTTCACTTCATTGCGATGGCGGTCGGCGCGTTCGTTATCTACCGGGGCGTGGTTGGCGGCATCGAGCGGACGAACCGCATCCTGATCCCCTCCCTCCTTGTCATCCTGCTGATCCTCGCGGTCCGGGCCGTCACACTCCCGGGCGCGTGGGAAGGCATCGCCTACCTTTTTACGCCGAACCTCGATACGCTTCTCGATTACAGGGTCTGGCTTGCCGCGTTGACGCAGAACGCATGGGATACCGGAGCCGGGTGGGGCCTGATCCTGACGTACGCCTGCTACGCGCGGCAGAAGGAGGATATCGCCTTGAATGCTTCCATCACCGCGTTCGGTAATAATTCCGTCTCCCTTCTTGCAGGCATCACCATTTTCTCCACCGTGTTCGCCCTTTCGCCGGGTGAAGGGATCAAGGAACTCATCTCGGGGCAGGGGAGCACCAACACAGGACTCGCCTTTATATTCCTCCCACAATTGTTTGAGAAGCTTCCCGGCGGCTTCGCCGTACAGGGATTTTTCTCCTCGATATTTTTTCTTGGACTGACCTTTGCCGCCCTCACGTCGCTGATCTCCATGATCGAACTTGCGGTCAAGACATTTGTCGATATGGGGATCGAACGGAAACGGGCGCTCGTGTTCGTTGCCGTGCTCGGGTTCCTGTTCGGCATTCCCTCCGCCATCAGCATGACCTTTTTCGAAAACCAGGATTTTGTCTGGGGTATTGCATTGATGATCAGCGGCGGATTCATTTCCTTTGCCATCATCAAGCACGGCGCGGACCGGTTCCGGCGGGAGGCGGTGAACGGGGAGGGGAGCGATATTCAGATCGGTCCTTGGTACAACGTGGTGATTTCCTGGGTCATCCCTCTCCAGGTTGTCGTCCTGATCGTATGGTGGTTCTATCTCTCCATCTCTTCCTTTGATACGGAGGGATGGTGGAATCCATTCAACACCTACAGCGTCGGAACGTGTCTGATGCAGTGGGGAGTGATCATGGTGGTGTTTATCCTTCTCAACAAGGCGATGGTCCGGCGCACATTTCGGACCGGAACAGGAGCGTAGCCATGGAACCCTTGACCATAGTCGTGATGGTTCTGACGTTGGGGATTGTGTGGGGAGGCTTCGCCTTTGTCCTGGTCAAAGCGGTGGGGAAGGAGAAGCAGAAGAATAAAGGGAACGAAGAATAGAGGATTGTGTCGCAGGATCCACCCGGTTTTGCACGGGGGGTCCTATTCTTCATTCAATTCATGCACCCATGACTTATACTGAATTCCAACCGATCCTTCGATCCAGAAAATTTCCGCCGATTATCCTGTTTCACGGCGACGAAGATTTTCTGATTGAAGAATGCGTCGACGCAATCATCGACCATGTCGTTGACCCTGCCGCCCGGGGGTTCAACCTCGATGTGATCTATGGAAGCAAGGCCGACCCCAAAGACGTCGTCGCCCATGCCTCTTCTTTCCCCATGATGGGGGAGAAGCGCGTGGTGTTGGTGAAGGAGTTCGAGAAGCTCGTCACTGTGGAGGCCTCGCGGGAGATTGTCTCCGCCTACATTGACAAGCCGCTCGATTCCACCATTCTCCTTCTCGTCTCCCTCGATCCGGATCTCCGCCGGAAACCGTTCACCGATCTAAAGAAGAAGGCGACGGTGGTGGAGTGCAGACCGTTGTACGACAATCAGGTCCCAACGTGGATAGCCCAACGGATCAAGGGAGCTGGGAAGGAGGCGAACGCCGAGGCCTGCAGGCTGCTGCAAGCTTACGTCGGTAACTCGCTCCGTGCCCTCCAGAACGAGATCGACAAACTGTTTGTGTTTATCGGCGAGAAGAAGGTTTTGACGCATGAAGATGTCGCGGCCGTTGTGGGAGCCTCCAAGGGATTCACCGTCTTCGAGCTCCAGAACGCCATCGGACGGAAGGATACCAGGGAGGCTGTTCGGATCGTGGAGCGGATGGTTGAATCGGGACAGGCTCCCCAGATGATGATCGTCATGCTGACCCGTTTCTTTCTACAACTCTGGAAGCTTTCCGATCCGAAGTTGCGGAGAAAGCCGGAAGGGGAGATTGCTTCCGAGATCGGCATCCCGCCCTACTTCCTGAAACAGCAGCTCCAGTTCCAGGCCAACTTCACAGTGGAGCAGGTTGAGAATGCTCTGAAGGCTTTGCTGGAAGCCGACCGGATGCTGAAATCCACCTCTCCCGATCCCCATGTCCTGATGGACCTCCTCGTCATCGCCCTGATCAACGGTTCGTTCGAGCACCTCCGTGTCCCGGCGTAGCCATGGCTGAACAATTCGCCCTGGCCGCGTTGTTCGGTTTTCTTATCGCTCTTGCCTCTTACTTCGCCCGTTTCCTCACCCTCACTGGCTCGTTGGCCACCTTTGTCCTTGCCGTTGTGATCTACGGTGCTGGCGGTTGGCAATGGACCGTGCCGATCCTGACATTTTTTGTTCTCTCGAGCCTCTTATCGAAGTTCGGACGGAGCCGCAAGGCACGGTTCGAATTGGCATTCGAAAAAACGGGCGTGCGGGATGCGGGACAGGTGATGGCGAACGGTGGGATTGCCGGTCTCATCGCGGCCCTCTCGTTCTTTTTTCCGGAGTACGAGTTCTATCCCTACTACCTGGGTGCCCTTGCAGGCGTCACGGCGGATACCTGGGGGACCGAGATCGGTCTTTTGGCCGGCGGAGGGACTACCTCCGTTATCACACTCAAGCCTGTGCCTCCGGGAACCAGCGGCGGGATTTCCAATGAAGGGGTGATTGCGGGAGGAGTCGGCGCGCTCGTGATTGCTCTCAGCGGTTATTACTGGTTCGGTGATGTACGGACCGCCTTTGCCGTCGTTGTGGCAGGAATGGTTGGCAGTCTGTCCGACAGTCTTCTCGGTGCGACGCTCCAGGCCCAATACCGATGTTCCAAGTGCGGGGCTCTGATCGAGCGAACGGAGCACTGTAATCGGCCTGCTTCGCAGGAGAAAGGGTTTCAGTGGGTGAACAACGATCTTGTCAACTGGTTCTGCGCGTTGACCGGAGCGCTCGTGGTGTGGGGGATGACGTTACTGTAATGTAAGTCCTGTTTGGATAAACAATCTTGTCTTCTTGAGACCTCACCCCACCCTCTTCTAAGAGGAGAGGGCACCTCGG
>DKJQ01000198.1 GCA_002454845.1 Ignavibacteria bacterium UBA6688 | reverse complement strand
GACCTTCTGCCAGCAGTGTATCGTACTTCTCTTTCACGCCGCTCGTCATATCGGAAAGCATGATACCGGGGCGAAGTTCATAGACCTGCATTCCGTCTCCGGCCAACCGGGCCGCCCAGAGTTTGGACGCCATGGACAAACCGGCCTTCGATATGCAGTACTCGCCGCGGTTCAGGGAGACCGAATCCGCCGAAACGGAGGAAATAAAAATGATTTTGAACCCGCTCGCAATGGCAGGCTCCGTTGTTCCCTTCAACCAGTGCCGGGCCACTGCCTGGGTGAGGAAAAAGGCTCCCTGCAAATTAATGCCGAGAACCTCCTGGAAGGACTCCTCAGTCATTTCGGTGATGTCAGACCGGGTCCGGGGTCCGATCCCGGCATTATTCACCAGGGCATCAATCCGGCCGAATTCCTTGAAGATTGTTTCAACCAACCGAATGCGATCTTCAGGGGAACCGACATTCGCCTGGACCGGAACGAACCGCTGTCCCTTATCGACGCGATGATTCGAACATTCTTCCACGGTTGCTTCGGCGGCTTTCCGGTTTCCTGCGTAGTTGATCGCGACGGAGAAGCCAAGCTTCGCACAATGGATGGCGATGCCTTTTCCGAGCCCACGGCTGGCTCCCGTGACTAGTACAACCGGTATTGTTGTCGGCATGAACGATATTGAGGGTAAACTTGCCCGAAAAAGTAACCAACAAATGATCCTGATGCAAGAAAGGAACGATTAATCCACGAGGGCACTAAGGACACGAAAGCAAGGACACTCTCGATGACCCGGATGAGTCCGTTTTGTGAAGAAAACGGCTCTGAAGGGGCGCCGGCCGTGCCGCAAGGAAACCCATCGCGTGTGGAGTAGAATCAGTTTTCCGGAAGAGCCTCTCCGTCAGCCTTCCTTATGCCACATAGGCTGTCGAAGCAGTCTCGCCTCCACGGCCCGTCCAGTTAGTGTGGAAGAACTCACCACGTGGTTTATCGATCCGCTCGTACTGGTGCGCGCCGAAATAATCCCGTTGTGCCTGGAGCAGGTTGGCCGGGAGTCGTGCATTCCGATAACCGTCAAAATAACTTAACGCAGTCGAAAAGGCCGGTATCCAGATGCCGTTCAGAACGGCGGTCGAGATCACGCTCCGCCATGCCCCCTGAGAGGTTTCGATCTTCTCCCGGAAGAAGGGGTCGAGCAAGAGGTTTGCCATGGATGGATTCCGGTCGAACGCCTCCTTGATTTTCCCGAGGAAGGCCGAACGGATGATGCAGCCACCTCGCCACATCAATGCGATCGCGCCGTAGTTCAGCTTCCAATGGAACTCGTCAGCGGCAGCGCGCAAAAGGGTAAATCCCTGCGCGTAAGAGACGATCTTCGAAGCATACAAGGCTTTTTCCAATTCCTTCAGGAAGGCCTCGCGGTTACCCGCGTACTTCGGTGCCGGACCATGGAGCACCTTGGACGCTTGCACGCGTTCATCCTTGATCGCGGAGAGACAGCGGGCATACACTGCCTCGCTGATCAACGTGAGGGGAATACCAAGGTCGAGCGCCGTGACGCTTGTCCATTTTCCCGTCCCTTTTTGACCTGCTGTGTCGAGGATTTTGTCCACCAGCGGGCTGCCGTCCGTATCCTTGAAGGCGAGGATGTCCCGGGTAATCTCGACGAGATAGCTGTCGAGATCCCCATGGTTCCACTTCTTGAACACTTCATGGATCTCGGTTGCGCTCATCCCGAGCAGTTCCTTCATGATCTGGTATGCTTCACAGATGAGCTGCATATCGCCATACTCGATCCCATTGTGCACCATTTTGACAAAATGACCGGCGCCATTTTCTCCAACCCAATCACAGCACGGAGTCCCATCCTCGACCTTGGCGGCGATGGCCTGAAAGATCGGCTTGACATGCGGCCATGCGGCTGCCGATCCCCCCGGCATAATCGAGGGGCCATGCAGCGCTCCTTCCTCGCCTCCCGAGACTCCTGTGCCGATGTAAAGAAATCCCTTTCCTTCGAGCTCTTTCGCCCTTCGTATGGTGTCGGGAAAATGTGAATTCCCCCCATCGATGATGATATCGCCCTTCTCAAGATGTGGTATCAGAGACCCGATAAAATCGTCCACGGGCTTCCCCGCTTTCACCATCAACATGATCTTGCGGGGAGTTTTCAACGATTGCACGAGTTCCTGAATCGACCGCGTGCCGATGATGTTCTTTCCTTTTGCGCGACCCTGCACAAAGTGGTCGACTTTCTCTACCGTCCGGTTGTAAACGGCAACAGAGTACCCCCGGCTCTCCATATTGAGCACGAGGTTCTCTCCCATCACCGCCAAACCGACCAACCCTATATCAGCTTTCTGTTCCATAGTATTTCGCCTTCTTCATATTCTTGACCTCATGAACTTGCTTGAGAAATCCATTGCTTTCATTGCCCGCGAAACTCACGAATGACACGAAAAAACTGGTGGAATGGCCTTGATCACTGTCTCACTCTTTAAGCTGAAAAATATGGTTCGCGTGTTTAGCGCGTTTCGCGGGGTGAGGAGTTGCGTACTATTACCCTGAACTATTACCGTTGGATGCGGGCGGATCCACCTTTCGCAAATGCGCGAACCTGCTCCACCGTCGACATCGTCGTGTCACCGGGAAAGGTCGTCAAAAGGGCCCCGTGCGCCCAGCCAAGCTTCACGGCTTCCTCCGGGGATTCGCCGGCGAGTACGCCGTAGAAAAAGCCGCTTGCAAAACCGTCTCCACCACCAACACGGTCGATAACATCCAGCTCGCAAGTGGGGGAGGCATACGTCTTCCCGTTGACCCAGGCCACCGCACCCCAGCTGTGCCTGTTCGTGGCGTGGACTTCGCGCAGGGTTGTCGCCACCACCTTCACCTGCGGATGCCTGGCAACAACCTTATCGATCATCCCAAAAAACGCGCTCGGATCAAGCTTCGATTTTGCCTCTACCTCCGGGCCTGGAATCCCGAGTCCCTTCTGAAGATCCTCCTCGTTGCCAACAAGCACATCTGCATTCTCCACGATGCGAGCCACGACTTTCACAGCCTTTTCCTGTCCACCCCAGAGATTCCAGAGTTTCTCGCGGAAATTCAGGTCGAAGCTGACGATCGCGCCCGCCTTCTTGGCCGCCTTCATCCCTTCAATGATAAGCTCACCGGTGCTTTCGGATAATGCCGCGAAAATACCGCCGCTGTGAAACCAACGAACTCCGCCGGAAAAGATCTCATCCCAGTTGAAGTCCCCCGGCTTGAGCTGCGCGGCTGCCTCATTCGAGCGATTATAGAACACCACGGGGGCCCGGACTCCCTGTCCCCTGTCGCTGTACACCGTTGCCATGTTGGGCCCATTCACGCCATTGTGCTTGAACCGTTTGTAAAACGGCTTCACCCCCATGGCGCGAACACGTTCGGCGATGAGATCGCCGACAGGATAATCAACCATCGCGGTCACAATGCCGGTGTTCAGCCGGAAACAATCGGCCAGGTTGGCGGCAACATTGAACTCGCCACCACTGACATGAATATGACACTCCGTAGCCTTCCGGAACGGAATAACACCCGGATCGAGCCGGTGTATCAACGCACCGATGGAAACAAGATCAAGAGCGGCTTCCTTGCGGATGGTCAAACCGGTACTCATAGCCTGGTAATCCTTTCTTTCGAAAATAGTAAACGCTCACCCACGAAACACACAAAAACACCCGAAATATGTTTTTTGCCCCTTTCGTGTAATTCGTACCTGCCCG
>DKJQ01000029.1 GCA_002454845.1 Ignavibacteria bacterium UBA6688 | reverse complement strand
TGTTTCGTTTTTATTTTTTAGTTTTTAATTTTTCGTTTTTAATTGACCCTACAACTCTTCCAATTCCCTCTCCAACAGCTGTTTCTCATGCAGATCCGCGTAGATTCCGCCGCGGGCAACCAGTTCCTCATGCGTTCCGCGTTCCACGATCCCGCCGTTATCCAGGACGACGATCAGGTCCGCGTCCTTGACGGTGGAGATCCTGTGGCTGATGATGATGCTGGTGCGCCCTTTCATGAAGGTCCGCAGTTGTCGCAGGATTTCCTCCTCGGTGTAGGTATCGACGGCCGAGAGCGAGTCGTCCAGGATGAGTATTTTCGGTTGCCGCATGATCGCACGGGCGATGCTTGCCCGCTGTTTTTGTCCCCCGGAAAGTGTAATCCCGCGCTCGCCGATCATGGTCTCAAATTGCTTGGGAAACTCCCTGACGTCCTTCACAATCTGTGCAATATCGGCGGCCTGCTCCAATTCTTCCTGGGAGGTGCTGTCGGATCCGTACCGGATATTGTCCGCGATCGTATCGGAAAAAAGGAAGGTCTCCTGTGGGACAATGCCGATATTGGACCGCAACACTTCGAGCGGAATCGAGCGGATATCCTTTCCGTCAATCAAAAGCTCCCCGGAAGAGATGTCGTACAACCGCGGGAAAAGATTGACCAGTGTGGATTTTCCGGATCCCGTGTACCCGACAAGAGCCACCGTCATCCCGCGATCGATCTTCAGGTCGATGTTCGTGAGCGTCGGCTTGAGCGTGTTCTTGTGAGTGAATGTGACGTTCCTTAATTCAATTCCGCCGTCGATGCTGCGGATGGAATGATCCGTCGAGGGGGTATCCCGGATCTCGGGCTCGGTGTCCCAGATTTTGCAGAGCCGCTTCATCGACGCGGCCCCTTGTTGCAGCAGGCTGATCACCCAACCAAAGGCAATGACAGGCCAGATCAACATCACGAGGTAGGCAAGAAATGCAGAGAAGGAGCCGATCGAAAGCTCCCCCGCCATGACTCGCAATCCGCCGAAGTAGATCGTGATGACGATGGAGAACCCGACAAGCAGGAACATGAGGGGCCACATCAGCGACTGAATTCGCGCGAGAACGAGGTTCTTCTTCAGATAGTCACGGCTCAGTTCGCTGAACCGGTCGGTCTCATACAATTCCCGGACGTACGATTTGATGACCCGGATGCCGGAGAGATTCTCCTGTGCCCGCGTCGTGAGAAGCGAAAATTTCTCTTGACGTTCCATGGATTTCACATGGATCGAGTTTCCCAGGAGATACACAACGATGGAAACGAGGGGAAGAGGGATCAACGCGAGGAGTGTCAGGGACCAATCCGTGATCATCATCAGTGTCAACACCATGGTGAAGGTCATCAGGGTGTCGGAGGGGTACATGATGCCGGGACCCAGAACGTTGCGCACCGCCCCGATGTCGTTGGTGGCATGGGCCATCAGGTCGCCGGTCGGGGTGTTCTGGAAATAGGGATAGTGCAGTTTCTGCAGATGCGCGAGGAAATCGTTCCGCAGGTCGAACTCAATGTGGCGGGAGGTCACAATGATGGTCTGCCTCGTCAGGAATGTGAAGACCCCCGCAATCGCGGAGAACCCAACAATCAAGCCCGCCCACATCACGAAATCGGAAAGGAACAGGGTATTGGTGTCGATGGATCGCTTCAGGTCGTCGACCGCTTGCCCGAGAAACCAGGGCTGCACTACGGTGAAGATATTGCTGGCGATCACGGTAACGACCCCCCATAAGAGTGTTTTCTTGTAGCGGAGGAGGTACGGTTTAAGACGCAGAAGCGGTTTCATTCAATGAAAAATTTAAAATGAAAAAAATCCAAACGTCAAATCTCAAATTCCAAATCACAAACATCAATATAAAACTTTGGGATTTGTTATTTGTCTTTTGGAATTTGGAGTTTGATGATTGAAATGGTTACCCGATGAGCTCGAACCGGGTATAAGGATGAAGCGCCTTCGGGATAATCACCTTTCCTTCCGGCGTCTGGTAGTGCTCGATCAGCGCGGCCACGACGCGCGGCAACGCGAGTCCTGATCCGTTCAGCGTATGGACGAATTCGGGCTTCCCGCCACCGGGGGGACGGAAACGGATATTCATCCGGCGTGCCTGGAAGGCCTCGAAATTACTGCAGGAGGAGACTTCCAGCCACTTTTGTTGTCCGGCTGCCCATACTTCAAGGTCGTATTTCTTGGATTGCGTGAACCCCATATCCCCCGTACACATCAGGAGTGTCCTGTAGGGGATACCCAACAATTGGAGAAGATGCTCGGCATCCTGCTTGAGCAACTCCAGTTCCTCATAGGATCGTTCCGGGTGAACGAACTTGACCAGTTCCACCTTATCGAACTGGTGCAGGCGGTTCAATCCCCGCACATCCTTGCCGTACGACCCGGCCTCGCGCCTGAAGCAGGGGGTATAGGCGGCGTACCGAACGGGCAAGTCCGCCTCCTGGAACAACTCGTCCCGGTGAAAATTGCTGACAGGGACTTCCGCGGTTGGGATCATGAAGAGTTGGTCCCGTTCAACGGCGTACATCAGATCCTCTTTGTCGGGAATCTGCCCCGTGCCGCGCGCGCTCTCTTCATTGACCACAATGGGAGGCCAGAGTTCCTTGTACCCGCGCTGGAGAGCTTGGTCGAGGAAAAAGTTGATGAGAGCCCGTTCCAGGGTTGCCCCTTTCCCCACGTAAAACGGAAATCCCGCACCGGCCGTTCTCGCACCGCGGGTAAAATCGATGATCCCCAGTTTCTCGGTCAATTCCCAATGAGGCTTGAGAGGAAAATCGGTTTTGACCTGCTCTCCCCATCGGAAGATTTCCTTGTTCTCCTCGGGTGTTTTGCCCACGGGAACGGACGGGTGGGGGATGTTGGGAACGGTCAGGAGCTCCGCATTCAGGCGCGACTCGACAAGGCGAAGCTCATGGTCGATTGACTGAATCCGCTCTTTGACCTTCTCCATCTCGGCGATCGCGGTCGAAGCGTCGCCCCCCTCTTTTTTCAGCTTTCCGATTTGCCCGGAGACCTCATTCCGCTTTGCCTTGAGGGCTTCCCCCTCCTGGATGAACTTGCGGCGTTCTTCGTCCAGGGCGATGATCTCCCCGAGGTTGACCGTGATCCCCTTCGCCTCTGCCCCTTGTCGAACAATGTCAAAGTGTTCGCGGATGAATTTCAGGTCGAGCATGGTCGTTCACGATCCTTTCAAAAACACTTGCACTGACACAATGCGGAAAAAACTTGCTTGATTGCCACGAAGGCACTAAGTCACAAAGGTTTTTTGGAAAAACCAGGAAGCGGCTGGCATTCAAATTGGCGAGTTGCTGTTGCATCTCGTGCCATAACCCCGGGATTGTCCTGCTTCGCGTCTTCGTGGCGGAAGTTTTCATCACCCTGCTAGCGTGGTTGTCTGGAAAATTCAACCTCGACGAGCAAGGGGAGGTGGTCTGAAGCGTTTATTTGAATCACGCGCGCCGACACAGCGCGGAGCGTGCGTGCTCGTGTTCCTGAACTCTTTGAGACGAACACATAATCGATCCGCTTCTTCGCGGTGTCGGCTGGATAGGTGAACTCCATTCCTGCGCCGGCCTCTTCCCATGCGTCCAGGAAATCTTTCTTCATCAATTCCACGGTCCGGCTCCCGGGAGTATCGTTGAAATCGCCGCACACGATGACGGGACGGGTTTCGTGACCCTGGGCGGCCGACCGAATCTCCGCCACATTCATGATCCTCTCGGTATCGTCTCCCCGGTAATCGATGTGGGTGTTCATAAAGACAAACTCTTCTCCTTGTGCCTCAAGAACGAGTTGCAATAACCCGCGCTGCTCTCCCTCACGGATCATTTGGTAGTGAAGGTTCTTTTCCTCCAGGATCGGGAACCGGGTCAGGATCCCGTTTCCGTATTCTCCCCCCTGGTAATCGATATTCTTCCCGAACGCGTAGGTCAGGCCCGTTTGATCGGCCAGCAAGGTCATGATGTCGATCTTCTTCGTCCGTTCCACCCCGCGATCGACCTCCTGGAGCGCGACGATGTCCGCCCGCGCGTCCCGGATCACCCGGGCAATGCGCCCGATGTCAACCTTCCCGTCAAGCCCCTCCCCGTGATGAATGTTGTAGGTCATCACACGGATGGTTTGACCGACGGCCGCGGTTCTGCTTCCGGAGCATCCGGCCATGAGGGCGAGCGAGAGGATCAGGCTGATGAGAACGTTGCGCATGGAGCCTTTACATGAGTTGGTTGCCGATCCAGATGGAGCCGATGCCGACGCTGATGATTCCTGCGGTTCCCTGGAACACAGGAAGTGCACGCTGCACAAGCGTTGTTGACGATACTTTGCCCAGCAGGTAGGCGAAGAGCATCATGGAGGCGATCGTTCCGATTCCGAACAAGAGCAGGTACAAACCCGCTACCAGCAGGGACTGGGTCAGGGTGATCGGAATAAGCACCATGACCGATGCCGTTCCTGCCAATCCGTGCGTGGCCCCGATCAGGAACATCGAATGCCTGTGGGTATGATGCCGGGCATGTTGATGTGAATGAAAATGCACATGTTCGACGCCGTCATGATCGTGAGTGTGAATATGGATATGCTTTTTCATGAGCACATCTTTCAGAACCCAGATCCCGATACCGACCAGCAGAACGCCGACGGCGAGCTCCGCCAGCGATTCCACAAGTGGAGGGATGACAACCTTGAGCGCGAGGGTGACCAGACCGAACAGCATAAGCGACGCCGTGTGCCCGAGGCCCCAGAGTAATCCAAAGACGGCAGCCTTCCGCTCGGAAGGGTGTTTGCTGGCGAACGCCGTCACAGCGACCACGTGGTCGACGTCGAAGGCATGCAGGCATCCGAGGACAAACCCGGCGATCACCGGTACCATGAAGTCCATTAATGATCCTTCGCAGTCTGACGTTCGCGCTTCATCAAGGTCAGTCCCTGTGTCGTGTCCATCAGTTTCAGGCCCAGTTGGGATTCAGCCTTAAGGGTGATAAATCCCGTGACCATCGGCCGCGGGGCAGATTGCTGCAAATCGGACGACAGCACCCGTGAGATGAGGGAGGCATCAAGGCCGAAGACCTCGGCCACACGCAAGGCAAATTCATAGCGACTGAGTCGTTCACTTCCGCACACGTGATAGAGGCCATCCCGGTTCATTTCGAACACCCGGATCACCGCCAGGGCAAGGTCGCTGACCTGGGTCGGGTTGCTTATCTGGTCCTTGGCGCACCGGATCGGTTTCCCTTCCTGCAGGCTTTTCAAGACCCAGAGCGGGAAATTCTGTTTGATATTGATCCCATGGCCGTAGACAACAATCGTCCTGAGAATGGCGAACGGGACATCGGCGATCCGCAGTGCATTCTCCGCGGCAAGCTTGCTCTTGCCGTAGTAACTGATCGGATTGGGTCTGTCTTCTTCGCTGTACGGACCGGCCTTGCCGTCAAAAACATAATCCGTTGAAAGGTGGATCAGTTTTGCTCCCACCTTTCGCGCGGCCTCGATAAGGTTTTCCACTCCAACCACATTGACCCGCCATGCCTCTTCGCGGTGGGTCTCACACCAGTCCACGTTGGTCGCTGCCGCCGCGTTGATGAGGACGGTCGGTTGAAAACTGGAGACCAGGCTCTTCACATCCCCCTTCCGCGTGATGTCCAACTGTGTGTAGTCCAGCAAGCGGTTGTCATGCACGAACGAGCGGTGGTGGGAGGTGCTGAGAACTTCGTACTCCGTCTGAGTGCTGAGGAGCAGGGCGAGTCGTTGTCCGAGAAGGCCGTTTGCCCCGCAGATCAGGATCCGTTTCATCGCAAACTCTCTTCCAATGCCGTTCCAGCATCGGTCTTCTCATCCCGGTACTTGATGATCACGGGCGTGTAGAGAGCGAGGTGATGCTGCTTGGCGAAGGGTGCATCGATATGCCGGCTTCCCTGTACTACGACGGCCCCTTCGGGAATGACGAGGGGGTCATCCGAGGTCCTGCGGTGGATTTCCCGCTTCACCAGGTCGTACACGGGGGTGGATCCGGTCAGGATCACACCCGCGCCGATCACGGCACGGCGCTTCACGATGGTTCCTTCGTAAATGCCGCAGTTGCCTCCTACCATAACTTCGTCCTCGACGATCACGGGCATGGCCCCGACCGGTTCGAGGACGCCCCCGATCTGCGCAGCGGCGCTCACATGGACGCGTTTGCCGATTTGCGCGCAGGATCCGACCAGTGCATGGGAATCGATCATGGTTCCTTCGTCGACATACGCCCCCACATTGATGTAGGCGGGGGGCATGACGACCACACTCTTTGCGACAAAGCATCCGTCACGGATAGCCGTGCCCCCGGGAACAACCCTTATCTGTTGGTCGAGGGAGAGTCGTTTCAGGGGGTATGTATCCTTGTCGAAGAAGCGGAAGAGGTCGCCGCTCCCCAGCTCCACCATCTCGCCGAGCCGGAATCCGAGCAGGATCCCCTTCTTCACCCAGTCGTTGACGATCCAGCCGCCCCTGTTGCCGCTTGCGTTGGAACGCTGCGCGGCCCGGACGTCACCGTCGTTGAGAAAGAACTTCAACTCGTTGAAGGCGCGCAACGCGTCGGCGCGGTCGACTGTCTTGATATCTTCCGGGTAGAACCGTTCTATTTGTTCCTGCAATGTCATGCTCTTCTAACCATGAAATGGGGTTAAGCCGTGGGATCGTGTGTTTTGGGGGCACCTTCTGTGCTCGTCACCGCGGGGTTTTGAGGAGCTTCAGTTCCCGCAGTACAGCTGTAAGTTTTGCCCGGTTTGCCGGACTGATCGGCACGAGCGGCAGGCGGTAGACTTCCTCGATCATTCCCATCATCGCGAGCGCCGCTTTGACCGGCACGGGGTTTGCCTCGATGAAATTGATGTTCATCAATGGGAGGAGCTTGTTGTGGAGCGCCCGCGCTTTTTCAAAATTTCCCTTGAGTGCCTGGCGGACCATCTCCGAGAAGTCTCGTGGAACCTCATTGGCAACCACCGAGATGCATCCATCCCCACCCAGTGCCATCATCGGCAATGTGATGGCATCATCGCCGGAGAGGAGGGAAAAGTTCTTGGGCTTATGCCGGGCGATCTCCATGATTTGTGCCAGGTTTCCCGAGGCTTCCTTCACGGCCACAATGTTCGGAATTTCCTCTGCCATGCGAAGCGTCGTGGCAGCTTCGATGTTACCCCCTGTTCTGCCGGGAACATTGTACACGATGATGGGGATATCGACACCTTCCGCAATCGCCCGGTAGTGCTGGAAATAGCCTTCCTGCGTCGGCTTATTATAGTAGGGCCCGACAACGAGCGCAGCATCGGCGCCTGCTTTCCTGGCGTATTGAGTTTGTTCTATTGCCTCGGCGGTGTTGTTACTTCCCGTGCCGGCAAAGATCTTCACCCGGCCGGCCGCTGTCGCGATGACGACGTCAAACACGCGGAAGTGTTCCTCGTAATCCAGCGTCGGACTTTCCCCCGTGGTGCCCACGGGTATCAGCGCCTCAACCCCACCCTTGATCTGAAACTCGACCAGCTTCCGTAACGCTTTCTCATCAAGCGATCGATCGCTTTTGAACGGAGTGACGATCGCCGTTCCAGTTCCCCGAAATTGTTTCCATGGTGCCATGCTATTCTCCGGTTTTCAAAAAATCTGTCAGGACGTCTTCCATCGTAAATACTCCCGCCTTCTCCCGGACCCAGGCCGCAGCCAGGAGCGCGCCGAGGGCAAAGCCCGCCCTGTTCTTTGCCGTGTGTGTGATTTCGATGCTGTCCGCGACGGAGTCGAATGTGACGCGATGAGTCCCGACAACATTTCCTCCCCGCGTGGAAGCAATGTGAAGCTGTTCCGGCTTAATTTTTCCCTCGGGGGCTCCGGCGAGGACTTCCGTTTTCCGGCGAAACTGCCTGACCAGGATGTCGGCCAGGGTTAACGCCGTTCCGCTGGGACTATCGAGCTTCTCTTTATGATGGATCTCATGGAGAAACGCGTCATACTCCGGAAGCTTATCGAATAACTTCCCCGCGTGTCCGACGAGGCTGAACAGGACGTTCACTCCGATGGAGAAGTTTGACGCGTAGACCAGTCCGGTTTTGTTTCTTTCGATGATGGTCCGCACTCCGGCTAACTCGTTATACCAGCCGGTCGTTCCTATGACGAGCGGCTTTCGCCATTCGGACCACTGCCTGACGTGGCCGAGGACCGACGACGGGCTTGCATTGTGGATGGCGACATCAGCCTTCCCGGCAACTTCGGCGGAGAGGGGAGGGGACTTCGAGTTGATCGTTACCACGATCTCATCGCCCCGCTCGAGCGCGAGGCGTTCGATCTCTTTTCCCATTTTCCCATACCCGATCAAGGCGATCTTCATGGTCAGTTTGCTCCAATGGACTCGAAGATCTCCAGGGCCGGGACGGGCTCGAAGAATTCGCTGTGAAGGCGTTGCACCGCCTCGTGGATCCGGCCCTCGTCGATCACAAGGCTCATATTGATCTCCGAGGCCCCCTGAGAGATCATCACGACATTGACATCAGCCAGGGCCCGGAAGATACGGTCTGCAATGCCGACCGTGGAATGCATTTGCTCCCCGACGATGCAGAGGATGGCCTTGTCGGTCAAGACAGAAACGTCTGCAAATTGCTCGAGGTCCTGCACGATTTCACCAAGCCGGTTTGAATTGTCGATAGTCAGTGACACTGCGACTTCGGAGGTGGCCACGAGATCGACCGGAGTGGTGTGCCGGCTGAAAACCGAGAAGATCGATTCGAGGAATCCGTAGGCCATCAGCATGCGGGTCGACTGGATGTTGATGACGGTGATCCCTTTCTTCGAGGCGATCGACTTCACAGCCGCGTTGGATTTCGGGGGATCGGCCACGATCCGGGTGCCTGTGGAATTCGGTCGCTTCGAATTCAAGACGATCACCGGAATATTTTTCTTCACCGCCGGAAGGATCGTGCTGGGATGCAGGATTTTCGCACCGAAATAGGCCAGCTCCGATGCCTCGCGGAACGAGATGATTTTCAACTTCTTCGCCGCGGCAACGATGCGCGGGTCGGCGGTCAGCACGCCGTCTACATCGGTCCAGATCTGGATTTCTTCGGCCCCCAGCGCTGCGCCGATGATGGCTGCAGAATAGTCCGAACCGCCCCGCCCGAGGGTTGTGGTGATGCCGTTGATCGTCGAGCCGACGAACCCCTGCGTGACGATGATTGTCCCTAAAGCGATTTTCGGGGCGAGCAGAGCGCGGGTTCTTTCTTCAATGTGTGGAAGGAGGGGTGAGGCGTTCACATAGCGGTCGTCCGTGATCATGAACAAACGGGCATCAACCAATTCCACCGGAAGCCCACGTTCCTGCATTGCCCGGGCCACGATCAACGTCGAAAGGCGCTCCCCCACCGAAGCGATGGCGTCGCGTGAACGATTGGTGAGTTCACCCAGGATGGCGATGCCCTGGCACAGGTTCTTCATTTCATCGACCCGGCGGCGTACTTCAAGGATGAGTTCCTGGATCGTCGAGCGCTGCGTGATGAGGTTTTCCAGAATAAGGACATGGCGTTCCAGGAGGTCGTTCAGCAGACGGGTCGCATCGTCCAGTTTTCCCTCGACGGCACATTGTGCGGTTGCCAGCAGGGTGTTGGTGGCGCCTGCAATGGCGGAAAGGACCACGACCGGCGTCCGTTTTCGTTCCTTGGATACGATTTCAATCAGTGTAGTCATGGCACGGGCGTCCTCCACCGACGTGCCGCCGAATTTCATAAGGATCATGGTGACGCGTTCCTCATGGTGGTCCCCCCGCCGGGACTTCAGTGAAATGCTGGAGTGATGCCCTGAGTCCTTCGAACCCGCGGAGCGTTGCCTTGCGTGAGGCGAACGCGGCAGCAATCGACGCAGCTTTCTCCATATCCTTTGTCCTGATCGATTCAATGAACCATGCCGCGCCGAAGACGTCGCCGCAACCGCTGGTATCGACAACCTCTGCGGCGGGAATGGCCGGGATCTCATGCCGGAACGCCTTCTTGTGTTCCTGCCGGATCAACGTGGCCCCGCGCGCGCCCCGCGTAATGAGCAGGGCCTGGACCATGAGGGGGAGGAGTTGATTGATCAGGGTTGGTTCATCGTACCGTTCCGAACTCAGCCCCGCGGCTTCCTTTTCATTCATTTGGATGGAATGGATCATAAAACACCATCGTCGCCAGTCGGTCAGGGGCCGGCGAAAACGCCGCTGATCCTGATCGATCCCGAGTGTGAGGGAGTGGAAGTCGAAATGGATCGGCGTGCCCTGGTCCCGTACCTGCATCCGGATGTAATCTAACGTTTCCAGCGTCAAATCAAAACCCGATGCCATGTTGATCAACACGCCGTCGGCGTCGAGGTGCGGTTTGATTTTGGCGAACGGGATCGGTGGGGTCAGGTGTTTCGAGCACTGGACCTGCCCGTCGCCTGCTCCGGGGAAAAAGTGGACCTCGTTCGTGGTACCTTTCACCTTGAACACTCCTTTTGTTTCGACATTCCCGAACGACTCCAGTGTTTGGATGACACTCTCATGGTCTTTTTCCCCCACACCGAACACGGGGGTGACACGCCCCTCGCTCCCCAGCATGAAAGAGGCCGTGGCAAGGGAGTACATGATCCCTCCAAGGCTTTCATGCACTTCCTCGGCGCCGTCTCGAGGGGGAAGATGGTGCACATCTTTTGCCAGATGTCCGATAAGAACGAGCTTCAAGAGAGTTGCCTGGTTAAGTGTCTGATGCGTGGAACAAGGGAAACAGTGACAGCATTCATTGCAGGATCCGGATGAAGAGAAGTCCGCCTGTGCAGTCTGCCCTCTGCTGTCTGTTATCTTTTATTATATTCTTCGGGTCGGGCCAAGGTCCGTTAATTCCTCCTCGTTGAGACGCCACAGTCTCTGGCATGGGAAACGGTTCTCGTATAACGCCCTTCCGACAATGACCGAGTCGACGCCGAATTTTTCGAGGTCCTGCAAGAGGAGCAAATCGCGATAGCCTTGAATGCCTCCCTGGGCCGTGACCCGCACACTTGCCTTCAAGGCGAGGTTCCGGAGGGCTTCGATGTTCAGTTGTTTGGATTTCCCATCTTCTGCAATATCAGAATAGACCACGCGCATCACTCCGAGCTTTTTCATCTTGCGGGCGAAGGCAACGGGGGAGAGATCGATCTCTTTTTTTCCCCCCTCACTTCTTATCCGGCCGTTCCTTCCCTCGATGGCGATCGCGATTCTCCGCGCTCCCAGTTCCCTGACGAGCCGTTCCACCAAGGCCGGATTGTTCACGGCGGCGGTTCCGAGGACCACGCGGTATACGCCCAATTCCAGCACACTTTTGATCTCTTCGTAGTCCCGCAATCCTCCCCCCACTTGTACGGGAATATCCACAGCCTCAACAATCCGCCTGATCGTATCGCGGTTCCGCAATGTTCCGGTTTCAACACCGTCGACATCGACCACATGCAACGTCTTCGCATTTTCTCCCCGCCAGAGGACAGCCATCTTCACGGGATCGACGGAATAGTTGTGTTCCGATCCCGGATTTCCATGAACGAGCTGAACACACTCGCCGCGTCGAATTTCTATGGAAGGGAAAATGAGCAGCATGGATACAGCACCCGCCTGAGAATGAAAAAAAGCCCACCATCAACGGTGGGTGGGGGTTGTTGTCTGACTCGACGGAGGGAAAATGCGCAGATTTCGCGTGAAATTCAAGGTGAGATCAGGAGAGAGGAGCGAATGTCTTGAGGCGGGTTCAGGGGGGAGGAATGATCCTTACGCATGCTTCAACATACCAGAATCGGCCCCGAGCAACATGGTCGATGCAAAAAGGTTGTTGAGAAAGCGGAGATGATAGTTCCGGGCTGGAGATTGTACCGTATGGTCTTCAAGATGAAAGATCCGGAGCAGGTCCCCCATGGTTCAATCCGGTCTTGGCCGGACTCACATTCAGTCTCTCTTTCTGACGCTCCCCGGCGGCGTTTCGTTGATCACCGCCCAGAAGAGTCCCAGCCCGCTGACGGCCTTGACGAACTTATCGAAATCCACAGGCTTGACGACATATGCGTTCACCCCCAGACGGTAGCTCTCGATGAGATCCCTCTCCTCCCGGGAAGAGGTCAGCATCACGACCGGGATCAGTTTAAAGTTCTCGTCTGACTTGATCTGCCGGAGCAGCTCCAGCCCATCGACCTTCGGCATTTTGATGTCGAGCAGGATCAGAGCCGGATTGCCTCTGGGGCGGTCTGCAAACTCGCTGCGGTGGAAAAGATAGTCGAGGGCCTCTGCCCCGTTACGGGCGACAATCACTTCATTGGCGAGATTGTGCTCATCAAGTGCGGCTAGGGTCAGCTCAACGTCACGAACGCTGTCTTCCACGAGGAGGATGCGTTTGAGGTCGTTCATGGGATCTTCTCCTCAGGATGGGGGAACGCACAGTAAACGATTGCACCCTCTCCAAGCTTTCCCTCGACCCAGACGCGCCCGCCATGGCGAAGCATGATTCGCTGAACCGTGGCGAGACCGATCCCGGTCCCCTCAAACTCATCTGAGGAATGGAGCCGCTGGAATACGCCGAAGAGCTTGTGAACATAGTTCATGTCGAAACCGACCCCATTATCCTTCACCCAGACAACCCAATCGCCGTTTTCTTCCTTCCGGGAGTCGAGTTCGATGACGGCAACGGGCCGGGGGCGCGTATACTTGAGCGCATTGGAGATCAGGTTGACGAACACCATGCGAAGCATGGACGGATCTCCGAGAACCTCCGGAAGGCTGCCCAGTTTCCACTGAATCTTGCGCCCCTGCGTGTCGGGCTCCAAGCCCTGAATGACGTCCTGCGCGAGGCTTGTGAGATCGACACGGGTGTTCATGAGATCCGCGCGGCCCATCCGGGAGAAGACAAGGAGATCGTCAATCAAGTCACCCATATGCTTTGCCGCTGTGGTGATGATCCCCAGGTAGCGATTCCCCTTCTCATCGATCGTATGGCCTGCATGTTTCTGCAACAACTCCACGAACCCGCCGATATGGCGGAGCGGGGAGCGGAGGTCATGGGAGACCGTATAGCTGAATGTCTCCAACTCCTTATTGGCAAGTTCCAGTTCTTCTCCTTTTCTTTTCAGACTCGCGTTCAGGGTTCGCGTTGCGCGTTCAGCGTTTTTCCGGGCCGTGATATCCCGGACGATCGCGATGAGGCGGGGCGGTCCTCCGGCCCGGATGACTTCCGACGCGATTTCGAGATCGACGAGGCGACCGGTTTTGTGCACAATCAGCATTTCCCGTCTGGTGTCGACCGTTTCCCCCCTGAGAAAATCCGTCACTTGTTCCCGCGCCGCATCCCGCCTCTGTGCCGGGATCAACTCGAAGATTGACCCAAGTGCCATGATTTCCACCTCCGGGTAGCCCGTGATCCTGCAAAAAGCCTCGTTCACGAAGATGATCCGGTCTGTTTCTGTCATGATCACTCCCTCTCCCAGGTTGCTCTGGGTTTTCAGGAGCGTATCATAGAGGTTGGTCTGCAGATGGAGTTCCTCCAGTGCGCGGCGTTTGTCCGTGATATCGAACATGGTCGAGCGGCTCCGGACGAAATTTCCTCTGTCGTCGATCAGCGCTGTCGCACTCAGCAAGACCCAAAAGGTGGATCCGTCCCTTCGTTTCATTTCGAACTCAAGGTCTTTGATGGAGCCGTTTTCCAGAAATTTCGGGAAGCTCTGCTTGAACAACTCGGTTCCTGCCACACTGAGAAAATCGAGGAACCTCATTTTCCCCACAACCTCTTCACGGCTCCATCCCAGCCAGGATAACTCGGTAGCGTTAATCTGCACAAAGGTCCCGCTGGCATCGAGCGAATGGTATCCACAAGGGGCGTTATGATAGAGGTCTTCAATTTCTCTTGCCGCCTCCCGAAGAGCCACTTCCGATCGCTGTCGCTCGGTCAGCCCGCGTTCGATGACGAGATACAGCGCCGTAAAAAGGATTATGACCAGAATCGTCAGCAGGGAAAAGAAGGTGATGGATCGCGAAAGGCCGGATTCATGCTGCAGGAGGCGCAGTTCGAGAAATATCCGCTCCTCCTCCTGAAGATCGCTCACGAAAGTTTCAATGCTATCCATCGCCGTTTTCCACTCTTCCGAAGCAACCAACTTTTGCGCAGCGGTAGGACCATTCAGACCAAAAACATCCATCAGTTCTGTTGCGGATCGGATCCTCATCTCAATAAAGGGTGCGAGCTCATCGATCCTCTTTTGTTGGTGGGGATGGTGTTTCTCAAGATGTTTCAGGGCGAGCAATTGTTCCCCGATGCGTCCGCGCGCCACCTCGTACGGCTCAAGGAAATCCGGGTTGCCTGAAAGGACGAATCCCCGCGCACCTGTTTCAGCGTCTTTCAGGGTGGCGACCAAACCCCCGGACTCCGCGAGGAGTTGGTAGGAGTGACTGACCAACTCGCTGTTTTCCGCAAACCGGACGCTGTTTTCATACGCGAGGATGGTTACCACAAGGACTGTAGAGAAAGCAAGCCCAAACCCGGCGGTAATCATCCTGTGCATGCGGAGCATTTTCGCGTCAAGCTCGGCCGGGAGGAAGGAGAGCAGACGTTTGTCAAACATGCTGCTGATCAGTCCGGCACCGAGCAGCAGGAACGAGAACGAAGTATTGAGCGCCATCGGTATGGTGGGGCCGACGGAGAAGAGGGGGCTGCCGATGAGATAGCCGAAGAAGAAGATGACCGCGATCGACGTGAGCGTAACGGACGCGACGCCGGCAAGGGCCTCCACAGTTCTGTGCCGGGCGGGGAGCGATAAGGCGAAGAATACGATCGAAGCGAAGAGAAAACAGAGAGCGGTGAAGAATGCCATGCGACCGACCGGCGTGCCGCTCAATTCTTCGTGTGGAACCTCTATGACCCAGGAATCGACATTGAAATCGGTCCCCAAGACATATTCGACCATTCGGGGTACGATCATCGCCAAGGTCAAGAGCACGCACGCGCGCACAACGGCGCGGCTCCAGCTGCGTCCTCCCCCAAGGACGCAGAGAGCCGTGCCGAGGAGCGCAAATGCAATCGCGGTGTTCGGCGCCATCGGGATCAGTCCAGGCATGACGGCCGTCAGGGCACGGGAGCCTGTGAGCCAGCCCGCCAGGACCGTTGCGCTGATGGCGATGACGGCAAGGCCGCACGAGAGGGCAATGGCTTTATGGCGGGAGAAGTTCAAGAGGCGGTTAACTCCTGGCATGACTCCCGAGGACCACACCCTGGAATTGGAACGTCGTTTCCAGACTCTGTTTGAGAGTCGCTTTGGTCAGGAGGCTGGTGGCGCCCGCCTCCAATGCCCTGGCGCGATAGATTGGGTCGTCGAACATCGTGGCAATCACCACGGTGATATCCAGGTGTTCCTCTCTGACAATGCGTGCGGCCTGAAAACCGCTGCACTGCGGGAAATCAATATCGACAACGAGCATGTGGGGCTTCAGTTTTCGTACTTGCTGCATCAGATCCTGTCCGTCCCCGACCTCGCCGATTACCCTGTAATTTGGGAACCGTCCGATGTACTCGCAAATGATCTTCCGGATGTCATGGTGGTGGTCTGCGACGAGGACCGTTGTGTGCTCCACACATCCCTCCCCTTTTTCATTTCATGATAAGAATGCACTACCCAGAAGGAAGGGGAACTTCTTCCCAGTGTCAATTGGCAGAATTACCTATGCCTTCGTA